>CAJUOO010000038.1 GCA_910588535.1 uncultured Lachnospiraceae bacterium
CTGCCTGTGGTTCTCAAGGAACCTATTGAAAAACGCCGGCGCTTAGCGAGGTAGTATCGAGCTTAGCGGCCGTTGCATTTTTCACTAAGCGCAAGCGGGGTGACGGAGGACCACAGGCAGTTCACCGGGCGGAGCTTTTCAGAAAATGATACAACATATTTTAACAGCAAATAAAGTATAAAATTTATAAGAAGTCATAGTATTTACAAAGTGGACTGATAAGTAGGATTCTAATCAGCAATCTGTTTTCCTGTATGATCCATATGAAAATTATCTTTATATATTAACTCTGAGATAGGAACTAATTCATATCCAGCTTCTTTAAGTTTCGTGAGCATGGTATCCAATGCCTGTGCAGTATATTTTGCTCCGTTATGGCATAAGATAATCGCTCCATTTCCCAGATTCTTGTGTTCACATACCGTTTTTATCACACTGTCAACACCGTAATTTTTCCAGTCAAGACTATCCACTGACCACTGAATAGTATAATAATTCAAAGATGTTGCTGTTTTGATCAGATCATTATCATAATCTCCATAAGGAGGGCGGAATAAGCACATCTCTTTTCCGGTTAATTCTTTTACTTTGTTATGTACGTTCATCAGCTCTGATTCAATCTCAGAGTTTGTCAGCTTGCTCATTTCCTTGTGATTTTCACTGTGATTACCAAGATCATGCCCCGCGTTAGCGATCGCCTTCACATCATCGGGATAGCTCTCTACCCAGCCTCCTGTCATAAAGAATGTGACATGTACATTGTGCTTGGCGAGGATGGAAAGAATCTCGGCGGTGTCTTCATTTCCCCACGCAGCGTCAAAGGAGAGGGCAATCTTTTTGTCTGCTGTGTCCACACTGTAGATAGGTAGCTCCCTGTTTCCTACGGTATAGCTTACAGGAAGTATATCATGATAAGCGAGTGTTCCCATTCCTGCGAGCAGACAGCAAAGAATAACAAGAAGAAGAGGACGGTGGGACAGAATGTATTGTTTGATAGAATAAAACATATAAACCTCACAATTAAACTGTTATCAGAGTATATGCGAGGAATAGAGTTGAAATGTTATATTTTCTGTTGATCGGATATTTTTGCCGGCCCGGTGGACTCTCTAATGATAAGAGATGCCCGTAGAAGGATGGAGCCTATGGCTACATGGTTGAGCAGGCAAGAAAGCGCATAAAAACCACATTTTCCCAGAGCAATACGATCTTGGCGTATTGTAGTTAGGGGAGGTGTGGTGAAAGAGGTCATAGGAAGATCATCAAAACCTATTATGCTTAGATCTTCTGGTATGCGAATGTCTCGGTCGTCACATTCTGTTATAGCAGAGATCGCCCTAATATCATGGGAGAAGAGAATGGCGGTGACACCTTCCTTTAATAGTTTTGGAATATAAGTTCTGGTGGACTCCGCCACATAATAGCCAAGTCCGATAAAGTTCTCGTTTATCTCTAATCCATGTTTGTCCAGTGCCTCCAGATAAGCATGATATCTAGCCTTAAGTATATAAGAATCCAGAGGACCGGAGATCAAGCCAATTTTTCTATGTCCTAGCCGCATAAGATGACGGACGGCCAGATCAAAGCCTTCTTCGCTGTCGCAGCCGACAGAAGCCATATAAGGATTATCCTTTATATAATTATCATAGAGAACAGTGGGAAACTTGCAGGAATGAAATTCTGCCATCCATGGATCCAAGAGGGAGAAGCCAAGGATAAAGGCAGCCTGATAGCCCTGCTGCATCATAAATACGCCATATGGTGTCAGCTTTTGAAAATCGATGGTGATGGGGACAATATCTATCAGCCAGCCCTCTGGCTCAGCCATCTGCTTAAATCCAAGAATCAGATCATAGCCAAAATGATTTGGGGTGGTGTAGTCCATGTTTTCGATAAGAATACAAAGCTTTTTGATTTTTTTCTGAAGGCGCTTATTTGTGTAGCCAAGCTCAACAGCAGTCTCAAGAATTCTTTTGCGCATCTCGTCGCTGACATCTGTCGCGTTATTTAACCCTTTCGAAACCGTACTTTTGGATATTCCAAGCTTTGTGGCGATATCGTTGATGGTAGCCATTGCGTTCCCTCCTGTCAGCCATAAATTTTTGTGCAAAATGACAATAATATTTTTTTTCTAATTTTAATTATAGCAACATTGCTATAAAATTACAAGGCTGACAGCGAAACTTGATATTCGAATGTGTTTTCGTGCATAGAGTAGATGATATTTTTTGAGCATATTTAGAGGCTTTTATATGTGTTTCGAAGTCTGTTTAAAGAGAAAGTGCGAAAATATTATTAATAAGTTTCGAAAAAATGATAACAAAAAAGTTTAGAAATCATATACAAAATGCACAATATATACAAAAAATAGTGATATTTATAGTCAAAATGCACAAATGATGCCTTGACTATTTTTATAATATATGATAAATTATATTTTAGCAAAACTTAACGAAACTTTTATATTTAAGGAGGTTATTTTATGAAAAAGTTATTAGTCTCATTATTGGCGGCTGCTATGACGGTCACAACTTTAGCTGGATGTGGAGGCAATGGAGGATCAACACCAACACAGAATCCGGGCGGCTCAAGTACAGTGAAGCAGGGAGAGGTACAGGATGTAACATTGAAGGTATGGTGCCCACAGAATCAGGTAGATACTGGCATTATGGAGCAGCAGCAGAAAGCATTTGCGGAGGCTCATCCTGAATATAATATCAAGTGGGTGACAGAGATTGTCGGTGAGGATAAATGCCAAGAGTCCGTTCTGAAGGATGTTGGCGACGCGGCAGATGTGTTTATGTTTGCCAGCGATCAGCTTCCATCTCTGGTTGAGGCAGGGGCGATTGCAAGACTTGGCGGTGCGACAGAAACGATGGTAAAAGAATCAAACGGGGCTGAGGTTCTGGCGACAGTTACAATCGATGATGCCATCTATGCGATTCCATTTACACATAATACTTTCTTTATGTATTATGACAAGACTATCTTAGATGAGAGTGATATCGTATCTATAGTATGGAAAGATGGAGATACTATGACAAGGCTTTCTTATTTTGTTTTCGGCTTGGGAAATCTTGTCAATAAGCAGATTGTCAGAGGACTGCTGTTTCTCATAATGGAGATTGCATATTTTGTTTATTTGTTTTCCTTTGGCATCGGAGCCCTTGGTGACTTTATCACTCTGGGTACAGTGGAACAGGGGCAGGTATATAATGAGGTTCTTGGTATCTATGAGTATTCTACTGGCGATAATTCCATGCTCTGTCTGTTGTACGGCGTTATCACGCTAGTGCTGACAGCGGCCACTATTTTTATAGCATGTATGTCGGCAAAGAGTGCGTACTGTACACAGAAGCGCAAGGAGAGAGGGCAACATATCCCTTCTTTTATCGATGATCTCAGATCATTAAAAGAAGAGAATCTTCATGCATTTTTGTTGGCAATGCCAATTATCGGTATTATCTGCTTTACGATAGTGCCGTTGATCTTTATGATATTGATCGCTTTTACGAGCTACGATCATGAGCATCAGCCTCCGGGAAGTTTATTCTCATGGGTGGGACTTGATAATTTTAAGTCGATGTTCGCGCAGGGCAGTGCGCTGGCATCCACCTTCTGGCCAGTTCTGACATGGACTTTAATCTGGGCAGTGATAGCTACAGTGAGCTGTTATATTCTGGGACTTTTGTTGGCTATCCTTATTAACCGCAAAGGGACCAGAGGCAAGGGTTTTTGGAGATTTATGTTTGTGCTTTCTGTGGCGGTGCCTCAGTTTGTAACATTGCTCAGCATGAGAACCATCTTTAATGCAAATGGTCCGGTGAATGTAATCTTGCGTGAGATTGGGTTAATTGGTGCTACAGAATCCATTCCATTTTTCACCAATTCACTCTATGCAAAGATTACGATTATCTGTATTAATATTTGGATTGGTGTACCATTTACCATGCTTTCCACTACAGGAATTTTGCAGAATATTCCAGCAGAGCTGTATGAGGCAGCAAAAATTGACGGTGCAAATTCAGCAACAATTTTCTGGAAGATCACTCTTCCTTATATGCTCTTTATTATGACGCCAAACTTGATTACTTCCTTTACAGGAAATATCAATAACTTTAACGTTATCTTCCTGTTGTCCGGCGGTGGTCCTGATTCTCTGGAATACTACTATGCAGGAAAGACAGATTTGCTTGTCACATGGCTATACAGGTTGACGATTACACAAAAAGACTATAATCTGGGAGCTGTTATCGGTATTCTGGTATTTATTATATTGGCAGTGCTTTCACTTACAACGTACCGTCGAACAGGTTCCTACAAAGATGAGGGGGCATTCCAATAATGAAGACAAAGAAATTAATAACCAATACGGCGTGCCATATTCTGCTGGCAGTTTTAAGTGTTATCTGGGTATTGCCAATTTTCTACGTAATATTAACCTCCTTCCGAAAGGAAGGCGGTTCTTATAAGAGCTACATATGGCCCAGAGGATTTACGCTGGATAATTATATCAATTTGTTTAATGGCAACAGCAGCATTAATTTTACAAGATGGTTTACCAACACATTTGTGATTGCGATTTTTAGTACAATATTGTCCGCATTTTTTGTGCTATGTGTATCCTATGTTATGAGCCGTCTGCGCTTTAAGATGAGAAAGAAATTTATGAATATAGCGCTGATACTTGGAATGTTTCCGGGCTTTATGTCCATGATAGCGGTTTACTATATTCTGAAAGGTCTTGGACTTTTGGAGACTGGAGTGTTAAAACAGGTCTCATTGGTTTTGGTTTATTCTGGCGGTGCAGGACTTGGCTTTTACATGGCAAAGGGATTCTTTGATACAATTCCAAAGAGCATTGATGAGGCGGCTTATATCGATGGAGCTACCAAGTGGGATACTTTTATCCGCATAACGATACCGTTGTCAAAGCCTATTATAACATATACCTTGATCACAACCTTTATGGGACCGTGGGTGGATTATATCTTTGCCAAGGTTATTATGGGAAATGAGACTCCGTATTACACGATCGCTATCGGTTTGTGGACGATGCTGGAGCAGGAGTTTGTAGAATATTACTATACGCAGTTCTATGCAGGTTGTGTTATTATTTCAATACCAATTGCGATTCTGTTCCTTCTGACACAGAAATGTTATGTAGAAGGAGTATCAGGAGCCGTGAAAGGCTAATCTATAGTGTTCGGGAGTGAGTGAGCTGTGAGGGACGATATCGCTATGTATACAAATAAAGAACTAGATGAAAAATACCACTATGATGGCAAGGATCTGGGGGTTCATTGTACGGAGACGGAGACGGTATTTAAGGTGTGGAGTCCTCTTGCAAAGAAGCTGGAGTTAAGGCTTTACAGAGAAGGAGATGGTAAGGTATGGCTGAATAAGGAGATGCAGCCCGCTGAAAATGGGGTTTGGCAGCTTGCATTTCCTGAGAGCCTGCATGGTATGTATTATGATTATCTGATTTGGAGGGACGGGGAGGCCGTGGAGACGGCAGATCCCTATGCGACTGGCTGCAATTGTAATGGAGACAGAAGCATGGTGGTGAATTTGCGGCTTACCGATCCGCCCGGCTTTGAGGCAGATGTATCTCCTAAAAGGGGAGAGGAGCAGATTGTCTATGAGCTGCATATCAAAGATTTTTCATATGATAAGGACAGTGGTGTAAAAGAGGCATACCGTGGGAAATATCTAGCCTTTACTGTGCCGGGGACGAACGGGGAGTACCCTACCTGCATGGAGTATTTAAAAAATCTTGGCGTCACACATGTGCATCTACTGCCGTTTTTTGACTATGGTTCAGTGAATGAAGCGGGAGATGAGAAGCAGTATAATTGGGGCTATGATCCTGTGAATTATAATGTGCCGGAGGGTTCCTATGCGACGGATACCACGGATGGTACTGTGCGGATCAGAGAGTGCAAGCAGATGATTCAGGCACTTCACGAGAACGGGATTCGCGTGGTGATGGACGTGGTCTATAATCATACCTACCGAGACGATTCATGGCTTCAGAGGATGGTGCCGGGTTATTATTATCGCTATGAGGAAGATGGCAGTCTGTCTAATGGCTCTGCCTGCGGCAATGATATTGCGGCAGGCCGGGCTATGGTTGACAATTATATTGTAGATTCTGTTATGTATTGGGCGAAGGAATATCATGTGGACGGGTTTCGTTTTGACCTTATGGGACTTCTCACAGTTGAGTTGATGAACCGAATACGTGGTGAGCTAGACAGAGAGTTTGGTGTCGGAGAGAAGATGATGTACGGGGAACCTTGGAGCGCAGATGATTCCCCGATGGAGGACGGAACGAGGGCAGCTCTTAAGAAAAATGCATGTTATCTGGATGATGGAATCGGTATTTTCAGCGATGATACCAGAGATGTGATCAAGGGACACGTATTCTATGGAGAGGAGCCGGGCTTTGTAAATGGAGGAGAGAATCTTGAGAATCTTGTTCTTCATGCTGTGACAGGTTGGAAGGACGGAGGGGCGGAATTTTGTCCAAAGAGCTGTGCACAGATTATGAATTATATCTCAGCACATGATAATTATACTCTCTGGGATAAACTGGTGTTATCTATGCATGGGGATAATGATTTTTCTTCTTATCGGGAGGATGTGCTTGCTGCTAATAAGCTTGCTGCTTTTATCTGTTTTACAAGTCAGGGCAATCTGTTCTTGCAGGCGGGGGAGGAATTTGGCAGAACGAAATTTGGAGAGGGTAATAGCTATTGTTCTTCACCGGAGATCAATATGTTGCGCTGGCATCAGACAGTGGAATTTAAGGAGCTTGTCTCCTACTATCAAGGGCTGATCCGATTAAGAAAAAAGCTGCCGGGTCTGTGTGATAAATCACCTTCTGCTGTTTCCCGCATCCACGATAAGAAGATACATAAGGATGGCGTAGTTTCCTTTTGTCTAAATAATTGTGTGAAAGAACACAGAGGACAGTGGGATGAACTGTTGATTGTCTATAATGCCTCTTCTGATAGTTATATGGTTGATGTGCCGGAGGGACAATGGGTGATTCTGTCAGATAACAGCGAGGCGGACTGTGAGAGGATGGCAGAGAAAGAAATTCAGGTGCATGCAAGCAGTGGAATGTTGCTTGGAAGGAAGGTGGAATGTGTATGAAGCGGGGCAGTGGAATACTGCTTCCGATAGCAAGCCTGCCGTCGAAGTACGGAATTGGCTGTTTTTCAAAGGAAGCTTATCAATTTATTGACTGGCTTTGGGAGGCGGGGCAGAGTTATTGGCAGATTCTGCCCCTTTCTCCTACCAGTTACGGGGATTCTCCTTATCAATCGTTCTCATCTTTTGCGGGGAATCCTTATTTTATAGATTTGGAGACTTTGATAGAAGAGGGTGTGCTTACTGAGGAGGAATGTGAGAAGTGTGATTTTGGTGACACTCCCGATCTGGTGGATTATGAAAAGCTGTATTTGCAGCGGTTTGGTTTGCTGCGTCTAGCATATGAGCGAAGTGATATTTCACATAATCCTGATTTTCATTCTTTTGTCAAGGAGAATGACTTCTGGCTGGAAGACTATGCTCTGTTTATGGCAGTAAAACAGCGGTTTGATGGAGCCTCTTGGATTGAGTGGGCAGAGGATATAAGAAAGCGTTGGGGTTTTGCTCTGGATTATTATAGAAGAGAGTGCTATTTTGATATAGAATTTTATAAATATCTACAGTTTCAATTTCAACAACAGTGGGATAGATTAAAGAAATATGCAAATGAGAAGGGAATACAGATAATCGGTGATATTCCAATCTATGTGGCATTTGATTCATCGGATGCTTGGGCTATGCCGGAGCTGTTTCAGTTTGATGAGGAGTTCTTGCCAACTGCTGTGGCAGGGTGTCCGCCGGATGCATTTTCTGCTACAGGGCAGCTTTGGGGAAATCCTCTATATAGATGGGATTATCACAGACAGACAGGGTATCAGTGGTGGATAAAAAGGCTTAGGCACAGCTTTTGCTTGTATGATGTGGTAAGGATCGATCATTTCCGTGGTTTTGATGAATATTATAGTATTCCTTATATGGATGAGACGGCAGAACATGGACACTGGGAGAAGGGGCCGGGGATGGAGCTGTTTCTCGCGGTAAGACAGGAACTAGGCGATCAGAAGATTATTGCGGAGGATCTTGGACTGCAGACACCCTCTGTCAGGAAGCTTTTAAAAGACAGCGGTTATCCGGGCATGAAGGTGCTGGAATTTGCTTTTGATCCTGAGGAAGAGACAGGGTATCTGCCTCATTGTTATGACAAGAATTGTGTTGTGTACACTGGAACACATGACAATGAGACATTGGTACAGTGGTATCAGAACCTTGATGAGAAGAGTCGTGCTTTTGCTACAGAATATCTGGATCAGGAAAAGATTCCTGAAAAAGATCGCTACAAGGGTTTTATTCGTCTGGCAATGATGAGCTGTGCTGATACTTGCATTATCCCTCTTCAGGATTACTTGGGACTTGAGAAGGAAGCAAGGGTAAATAAGCCGTCAACCTTGGGTGGAAATTGGGTGTGGAGGCTTACAAGTGAGCTTTTGACAGAGAAAAAATGCAAGGAGATCTATGCGCTCACAAGAATCAGTCAGAGACTTTCTGAGAATTATAGATTGAGTAATCAAGCGGATGCACTAATTATGTAGATGCAGAGGGCTGTGAAAAGAACACGGTGTGGAGGCAAAACATGAGATTTAGATATGGAAAACAGGATTGGAAAACATTAGAGCGGGGCGAGGAGAGCTGTTATCTTATGACAAATGGTCTGGGTGGATTTTCTTCTCTGACCCTGACAGGTTCTTGCAGCCGGATAGATCATGCTGTGCTGATGGCATGTATGCGCTCGCCAAATAATCGTTACAATATGATACATAGGTTGGAGGAGATTCTATGTATAGAAGAAGAGAGAATACATATCTCAAGCCAGAACTATAAGGAGGAGGAGAACCAAGAGGAAGGCTATCGTTACCAGACAGATTTTGTATATGAGGATGTTCCTCAGTGGACCTATCTGGCAAAGGGCGTGGCGATTACAAGAACCATCGTTCTGGGGCAGGGAGAGAATACAATAGGCATCTCCTATCAGATAACAAATCGTTCTGGCAAGAAAGTGAGCCTTGAGGTACTTCCACATCTGATGTTTGCGGCGAAGGGCACCCTTCCATCAAGAGATCAGTCCTATGTTATGGATGGGAATATGATCAGCTCCAATGGTCAGAAGTTGTATATCTGGACAGATGGAGAGCTCTGTGAGATGGCGCTTCAAGTTTGCGAGGGAATTTACTACAGTGCGGATGCCTGCGATGGAAGAATGGAGCTTGGGCGTACTATGATAAACCATCGAATCATAAAGAATGTGGAAGATGGGAGTTGCGTGACGTTTTCTATTGTATATGGAACAATACCAAAGTTGCCACAGATAGAAGAGATGCTTAAGAGTATCAAGGAGTATCACAGGGCGCTGATATGCCAGTCAGGTTTTGATGAGGAACCGGCAGCCACACTTTCTGTAAGTGCGAATCAATTTATCTCCTATCGATCCTCCACTGCGGGTCAGACGATTCTTGCGGGCTTTCCCTTCTTTGAGGACTGGGGCAGGGATACAATGATAGCGATACATGGCTGTTGTCTGGCAACACGACAATATAAGACGGCGGAGAGTATTTTGAAAACCTTTATGTCTTATTGCAAAAAGGGGCTTATGCCAAATCTTTTTCCAGAGGGAAAAGAGGAGCCGGGCTATAATACGGTGGATGCCTCCCTGCTGTTTATTCTTGCTGTTTATGAGTATTATAAGAGGACAAAGGATACGGTGTTTGTGAAGAGTGCCTACCACACGATGGCAGAGATAATACAATGGTATAAAGATGGCACAGATTATGGTATTCATATGGATGAAGACGGTTTGCTTATGGCGGGCAGAGAGCTGGATCAGGTGACGTGGATGGATGTGAGAGTGGGAGAGATTCTGCCGACCCCGCGCCATGGAAAGCCTGTGGAGATCAATGCCTACTGGTATAATGCACTGTGTATTATGGAGGAGCTAAAGCGATTTTTCCCTGAGACAAATATGGATTATGGCAGTCTTGCACAGCGGGTTAAGAAAAGTTTTGAGAAGTTCTGGAATGAGAAGGAAGGCTGCCTGAAGGATGTTCTATCAGGAACGAAGGCAGATAATCAGATTCGCTGTAACCAGATATGGGCGGTATCTCTGCCATTCTCTGTATTGTCGCCAGATAAGGAAAAGCAGGTGACAGAGGTAGTATATAGAGAATTGTACACACCTTTGGGGCTCAGAACACTGGCGATGTCAGATAAGGAATTTCATCCATATTATGGGGGAGCACTGTTAGAGAGGGATCTGGCTTATCATCAGGGAACCGTGTGGGTATTTCCAATGGGGGCATATTATCTGGCCTATCTTAAGGTGAATGGTTATTCTGAGGAGGCAAAGGAATGTGTGAGAAGGCAGCTTGACAGCTTGGAATCTGCGCTCAGAGAGGGCTGTATCGGACAGCTACCAGAGATCTATGACGGGGAGAATCCAGTGAGCTCTAAGGGATGTTTTGCGCAGGCTTGGAGTGTGGGTGAGGTTCTTCGGGTATATGATGCACTCAGAGAATGATCGTTTAGAGTGCAAATGAAAATATGCAGAGTATGTTTTAGACATGCCCTAGAAGGAGGTGGCGATGTACCAGAATTATATCTTTGATTTTTATGGAACGCTGGCAGATATTCGCACCGATGAGGAGGCGCCGGAGCTGTGGAGAAAGCTAAGTGAGCTTTATAGAGAGCACGGTGCTGTCTATAAGCCGATGGAGTTAAAGGATGAATTTAGAAGACTTGAGAGCGAGGAGACAATGCGGTGTGGAGGCAAATATGCGGAGCCGGATATAGTGAAGGTGTTCGCATATTTGTACATCAATAAAGGAATCTTGTGCAGTCCGATTTTGGCATGGCAGACAGCCGTTTTCTTCCGTTCTCTGTCGCGCAAATTTATTTGTTGTTATGATGGGGTGGCGGAGCTTCTCTCAGAGCTGAAAGGGCGGGGCAAGGGAATTTATCTTCTGTCCAATGCACAGGCACCTTTTACAAGGCCGGAGATAGAGATGCTTTGTCTTACAGATTACTTTGATGGTATCTTTCTTTCTTCGGAACATGGGCAGAAAAAGCCCTCTCCTGCTTTTTTTCGTAAATTGTTGCAAAAATTCCAGCTAAAACCAGCCGAATGTGTTATGATAGGTAATGATGAGGAGACGGATATAGTAGGAGCCCAGCGTTCGGGTCTTTCTTCCCTTTATATTCACACGGAGATCTCCCCTGAGAGAACCGGAAAAATCAAGGCGGACTACTGTGTGATGGATGGGGATTTTCGAAAGATTCGAACGTTGATTCTTGATTAGAAGAGAACAAGAAGGGAGAAGTGGCATGAGGCAGGAAAAGCTTATTGACTACAAGGTGGACGGACAGAAGGTTACGCTTAATTTCGAAGGGAAGATGGTGTGGATTGAGGTGGTGACACCACAGATTATCCGAGTGTATGAGGAAGGTGTTGTGCGCTCCAAAGCAATAGAGGGAGAGAAGTCTGTGCCATGTACGCTTTCTGTGTGCAGGCAGGAGGATGGGCTGTGGCTTGATACTGGGGAGGTATTAGTCAGGATAAGTGATGGATTCTATATTGATTTTTTGGATAAGAATAGAGAGATGGTCTGTGAGGACTACAGAGGAGAGAGGACGCCTCTTATAAGAGGTGGTGAGGAGTTGGAGGAGCTTCTTCTCAGCGAGGGTCACGCGGTGGCTGAGAAGACGAAGCAGAGTTTTGAGATAAAGAAGAAGATTCAGGGAACAGAACATTTTTATGGTCTTGGTGACAAGACAGGATTCCTTGATAAACGACATTATGAGTATGAAATGTGGAACACCGATAATCCAGCTCCGCATGTAGATAGTTTTAAGGCGCTTTATAAGACCATTCCATTCTTTATTACACTCACAGATACACAGGTATATGGGTTGTTTTTTGACAATACTTATAAGAGTATTTTCAATATGGGACAAGAATCTGAAGAATATTATTATATTGGCGCGGAGGGAGGCAGTCTCGACTATTATTATATTTCGGGTTCATCGATCGCGAAGGTGCTTCAAAATTATACTTATATGACAGGCACTTGCCCGCTGCCACAGAAGTGGACACTTGGCTATCATCAATCTCGCTGGGGCTATGTAACACAGGAGGATATGGAGGAGCTGGCAGCAGGATTTCGGGACAACGATATCCCGTGTGATGCAATTCACTTTGATATTGACTATATGCAGGAGTATAAGGTATTTACGTGGAATCAGAAGCGCTATCACGGTGCACCGAAGAAGTTTTTGTCCGAGCTTTCTGAGCAGGGCTTTAAGGTTGTGGTAATCAACGATCCCGGTGTAAAGAAGGAGGAGGGCTATGAGGTTTACGGGGAAGGCGTAAAGAATGGTTATTTCGCCAAGACTCCAGAGGGAGAGGTCTATATCAATCGAGTTTGGCCCGGAGACGCGGCATTTCCCGATTTTGGAAACCCTGCTGTCAGAGAATGGTGGGGCGAGAAGCAGAAATTTTTGTTGGATATGGGTGTGCGTGGAATCTGGAATGATATGAATGAGCCGGCAAGCTTTCAGGGGCCTCTTCCTGACGATGTAGTATTTACAGATGAGGATAGAATCAGCAATCATCGAGAGATGCATAATGTTTATGGTCATCTGATGGCGAAGGCCGCCTATGAGGGGCTTAAGAAGGAGGATGGGCGAAGACCATTTGTGATAACAAGGGCATGTTATGCAGGAAGTCAGAAATACAGCACGGTGTGGACAGGAGATAATACAAGCCTCTGGTCACATCTTCAGATGGCGATTCCACAGCTATGTAATCTGGGGTTATCAGGTATGCCATATGCGGGGACGGATATTGGTGGTTTTGGTGCAGACACCACGCCAGAGCTTTTGGTGAGATGGATTCAGGTAGGATGCTTTTCGCCTCTCTTTCGCAACCATTCTGCCATGGGCACCAGAAGACAGGAGCCATGGCAATTTGGGCAGAAAATTATGAATATCTACCGCAAATATGTAAAGCTTCGTTATCATCTTATTCCCTATATGTATGATCTGTTTTATGAGGAGGAGAAGACAGGGGCACCGATAATGCGCCCTCTTGTATTCCACTATGAGAAGGACGACGCAGCGCGCACATGCAATGATGAGTGTATGTTGGGAAGTCAGATCCTTGTAGCTCCTGTGGTAAATCAGGGGATGACAAAGCGCATGGTTTATCTGCCAGAGGGTGTGTGGTATGACTATTGGACAAAGGAGAAAATAGTTGGACCAACATGGTTTGTCAGGGAGGCTCCACTCGATGTGTGCCCAATCTATGTGAAGGCGGGAAGTGTGATCCCTGTTATGGAGGAGCAGTCATATATTGGAGAAAAGGCAGAGGATATATGCTTGCTGGAGGCATATCCCGGAGAGGGGAGCTGGAGGCATTATCAGGATAATGGGGAGGACTTTGCATATCGAGAGGGAAACTATCATCAGTATAATTTTGTGGTTGGTGAGGATGGAACTGTGCATGGAACCATAGAACATGCCGGATATGAGAAACCATATCAGAAAATAATGGTGAGAAATGCAGTGGAAGAGAAAGAGATATGGAAAGAGCTATCTGTAACTGAATAGAAGATATTTGTTGAATTTGCCAGATATTTTTTAGAAGGGTCCACACAGTCGGTTTTGTTATCTGCTGTGCGGACCCTTTTTGATAATGATAAGTGGTTTGAAGGTGCATTTTTCCTTGCTTGTTTGTCTGAAAAGTGCTATACTATATGATTAGTAAAAATATCCATAGGAAAGGGGCAAAACACGCAATGACTAAGATTAATGTGATATCTGGTTTTCTTGGTGCGGGAAAGACGACACTAATCAAGAAGCTTTTAGCTGAAGTATTCGGGGGACAGAAGATCGTCCTGATTGAAAATGAGTTTGGCGAGATAGGGATTGACGGTGGTTTTCTGAAGGAGGCAGGTGTGCAGATCACAGAGATGAACTCAGGATGCATTTGCTGTTCTCTGGTAGGAGACTTTGGGAAGGCTCTTGAGGAGGTATTGCAAAAGTTTTCTCCTGATCGCATAATTATCGAGCCGTCAGGTGTCGGTAAGCTTTCAGATGTAATGAGAGCTGTCGAGGGTGTGGCAGAGCATACAGACGTTGAGCTGGACAGTTCCATCACAGTTGCCGATGCGACAAAGTGTAAAATATATATGAAGAATTTCGGTGAATTTTTCAATAATCAGATAGAGTATGCGGACACAATTGTGCTTAGCCGTACACAGAATATGAAACAGGAGAAGCTTGAGGAGGCAGTAAAGCTTTTGCAGGAGCATAATGAAAAGGCAGCAGTTATCACAACTCCTTGGGATGAGCTTGCCGGCAGTGTGATCTTGGAGGCGATGAATGGCAGAAATTCTCTTGCAGAGGAGCTGATGAAAGAAGAGCACAGTCATCATGATCATGAGGATCACCACTGCCATGAGGAGGGAGATCATCATTGTCATCATGACCATGAGGAGGATCACCATTGCCACCACGATCATGGGGAGGAAGATCATCATTGTCATCATGACCATGAGGAGCATGATCATCATGATGGAGATAGCTGCTGTGGTCATGATCATGCACATGAACATCATCACCATCATGCAGATGAGATCTTTACAAGCTGGGGTAAGGAGACGCCACATAAATTTGATGAGGAAGATCTGAAGAAAACGCTGGAGATTCTTGCTAATGGGACAGGGTATGGAACCATTCTTCGTGCAAAGGGAATTGTGGCAGGTGTGGATGGCACATGGATTCAGTTTGATCTGGTTCCGGGCGAGTATGAGCTTCGCAAGGGGAGTCCTGATTATACAGGAAGACTTTGTGTTATCGGATCAGAGCTTAAGACGGAAGAGCTTTCGAAGCTGTTTCATTTAGAGTGATAGTATAGGTTGGGTTGGAGATGAATATGGAGATACCAGTTTATTTGTTTGCTGGTTTTTTGGACAGCGGAAAGACATCATTTATATTAGAATCTGTTATGGATCCAGAATTTCTTGCGGATGAGAAAACACTTTTGATCGTTTGTGAGGAAGGGGAATGTGAATATGATGAGAAAAAGCTTTTAAAGAATGGGGTATTGCTTAAGATGGTGGAATCTGAAGAAGATTTTACTGAGGAATTTTTAGCTGGCTGTCAGGCAGAATATATGCCTGAAAAGGTATTGATTGAGTATAATGGGATGTGGAGAATGGAGAAAATCTTTGGCATACATCTTCCGAAAAAATGGGAGATTGTTCAGGTGATCACCACCGTCGATGCATCTACCTTTAGCTTGTATCTAAATAATATGCGCTCTCTTGTGATGGAGCAGTTTCAGGATGCCGATCTGGTTATTTTTAATCGCTGTGATGAGAATACACCGCTTGCTTCTTACCGAAGGAGTGTGAAGGCGATCAATTCCAGAGCTCAGGTTTATATGGAAAATGCGGACGGCAGTGAGCCTTCACCGGATGAGTCGCTTCCGTTTGACCTCAGTCAGGATGTGATTGAGCTTGAGGATATTGATTTTGGTATCTGGTATGTGGATGTTATGGAGGAGCCACAGAAATATAATGGGAAGACCATTCATATGCGTGTTCAGGTATATAAAAATTCAAGGCTTCCATCCAATTCATTTGTGCCGGGAAGGTTTGCGATGACTTGCTGTGCAGATGATATCCGTTTTATTGGCCCACTCTGTATGGCGACTCCCACGATAGAGCCAAAGATAAAACGATTGAAAAAAAGCCAGTGGATTGATCTGACAGCAAAGATTAAATTGGAATATGCCCCGCTTTACAAAGGAGAGGGACCTGTTCTGTACGCCGAGCGGATCGAGGCTGCTGAGGCAGCAGAGGAAGATGTTGTATATTTTAACTAAAGAGTGATTTGCACATATAAAGAGCCCATCGATCTCTGCTTTATGAGAGAGGTTGATGGGCTGATTTTGTCAATGGTGTCCGTGATGTCCTCCGTGATGACCCTGTTGGTAATCATCCTCAGGTTCTGTAATGACTCCACTGCTTCTTTCATATTTATATAATAATTCTCGAAGCTGATGCATACTCATCGCCTCGCACTCCTCTAAAGTGAAGGATGGATTATGTTCTATCAGAGAAAGATAGATCTGATATTTTCCGATAGAAACACCACAGTGATGGGCAGCCTGTGCAGTTGCCATATCGGTCTGCACACAGGTGTCATAATATGGAGTGGAAGCCGTGTAGGTTTTAAGCTCCGCAAGGATCTCCTCCGCTCTTGGAGAAGCAACTGTAAAGGTCAGCGCAGCATCCTTGGAGAGATAGGACTGCATGGGCTCACTTTCTATTAATAGTTCCACAGCCTTAATATAACTTTTTCCAGCAAGGTGAATAGTAGAGAGAAGAATAGCTCCATCTTGATTCTTGCTCTCGGCATGTGTGACATAATTAAAACGATTTAGAGTAAGCTCTATAGAGGGATTTAAGTCTATGCTCACGTAAGACACGGGAGCTGCCCAGAGATAGAAGCTGCTACCAATGCAGAGAAATAGCAGCACGAAAGCTGCGGCAAGGGAGCGGAGCGGAGCTCGGTTCCTTTTGTTGTGCTCCATCTGCTGCATAAGGCGGGAATATACATGTGTTTTCATTTGTTCTGTCGCATGGATCTGTAAAAAGGCGTCTCGGATTTTATTCTTCAATGCTGTCACCACCTAACTCTAGTTTTAGCTGTTCCCTTCCTCTTGATAAAAGAGAGTATATGGTGTTTTCTTTTTTATTCAAAAGCTTGCCGATCTCCTTGGCAGTGTAGCCCTCATAATAATGTAGATAAATAACAAGCTTATACCGCTCAGGAAGAGCCAGCACAGCCTCGATAACCTCAAGATTTTCTGGCAGAACGCTCGCGCTTTCTTCTGCAAGAAGCTCAAGCGGAACCGTGCGCTTTCGAAATAAGCTTTTTAGAAGATCCTTGCAGGAATTTAAAGTGACGCGGATAAACCATGCCTTTTCGTGCTCCGCGCTTGCAAAAACATCAGAACGAAGGATGTATTTCAGAAGAACCTCCTGTAATACATCCTCCGTATCTTCATGATTCTTAAGATGCAGAAGGCAGATTCTGCGAATCATGTCTGCATATAATTCAATCGCATGTTCTGCCTCCTGTTCTGTGCGCATAGAATCCCCCTTAAGTGTAGATTAATGGTGATGGCATCCTCTGCGGGTGTAGGTAGTCTGAGCTACAGTGACCTGAGCGGTCTGCGCTGTCTGCCATGCATGACAGTGATCGCAGATGCCATCTGCATTATCGTCATAGAAATAATCACAGATACCATCACCGTTCACATCATAATAATGATCGCAGATGCCATCGCTGTTTGCGTCATGGAAATAGCCGCAGATATTGTCCACCGAACAATGGCTGCTGCCATAACCTCTGCCATAACCACCTCCGTGATGACCATGTGCATAGGCAGGTACTGTTACACCTATCATAGCAAAACAAACTAAACTTGTCACTAAAAACTTTTTCATTGGATAAAATCCTCCTTAATTTTTGTTATTCTACTTATAATACGACGCAGGAAGGAGAATCCTTGCACAAAAAAGAAAATTTCTTGTATATGTTTTATTTTTATTTTATAATATAAGATAATTACTGAGTGGCAAGCAAAAACAGATGAGGGCAATATAGAGGTATGGAATGTATAAGTCATAATGATAATGAGGAAAAGAAAGAATGTTCCACAGTGGAAAGAGAAGGGAAGGAACAGGAGGAGATTTTGCAGCTACGACAGCAAAATCTGGAGCTGAAAGCAGCTTTGGAGGCTTCAGAGGCAGAAAATCGTGCCAAGACCAGTTTTTTGTCAAGTATGTCCCACGATATTCGAACGCCGATGAACGCTATTATGGGTATGACATCCATAGGGCTGAGCCATATTGATGAAAAATCAAGAGTGTTGGACTGTCTGCAGAAGATAAAAACGGCTTCTACACATCTGATGAGTCTGGTAAATGATGTGCTTGATATGTCAAGAATTTCGAGCGGGCGCATGACATTGAATGAGGAAGAATTTTCTCTGGCAGATCTGATTCATGATATGACGATTATTGTGCGTCCTCAGGCAGCGCAGAAGCATCAAGAATTTCAGATGGAGATCGGACAGATATATGAAGAGAAGCTAATTGGAGATCCGCTGCATCTTAGACAGATTTTGGTAAATATTATTGGAAATGCTGTGAAATATACACAGGAGAAGGGGTTGATTCAAGTAAGTTTTTCTCAGCATAGAGAGAAGGATCCCGCAAAAAGGGACCGTCAAGTATGGCTGGATTTTTGTTGCAAGGATAACGGAATCGGCATGAGTGAGGAGTTTTTAAAGCGGATCTTTATTCCATTTGAGCGCGTGAATAATGAAAAGATCAGCAGAATTGAAGGGACGGGGCTTGGAATGTCCATCGTCAAGAATCTGTTGGATCTTATGAATGGCACAATCACGGTGGAGAGTGAGGAGGGAAGAGGGAGCTGTTTCTATGTATCAATTCCTTTTGTGGCAGTCACAGGCGATGAGGAGATATATCATTTGCCAGAAGGGCAGACTGTGTTACTTGCAGAGAGTGTGGACAGCAGGGCAGAGCAGATAGATGCTTACTTGAGAGAGAGAAGCTTGGACATTGTACATTGCAAGAATGGTATGGATGCTGTGACATGGCTGACGGAGGCGCAGTATGAGAATCGTATGCCCTGCGCCTTGATACTGGGACAGGAGCTTGCAGATATGCCAGCGTTGGGGCTTGCATCCCATGTGCGTGAGCTTGCGGGAAAAGAATTTCCGATTCTCTGGGTGGCGGAGGTTGACTGGGCACAGATGGAATATCGAGCTGTGCGGTCAGGAGTTGACGCATTTGTGCCATGTCCGCTGTTTAAGACCAGATTATTTTCTGCGCTGTCTGGTTTGACAGGAAAAGAGATAAAAGACAAGAAGGATCCTGTGGGCAATATCACTGATTATGGAAAGTACCGAATTTTGTTGGTAGAGGATAATGAGCTGAACAGAGAGATTGCCGTGGAACTTTTGTCAGTTACAGGTGTACAGGTAGAGACAGCAGAAAATGGACAGCAGGCTGTGGAAGCATTTGAAAATTCCGAGGAGGGATATTATCACCTGATCTTTATGGATATTCAGATGCCTGTTATGAATGGATATGAGGCGGCAAAAAGAATAAGGCAGCTTGAGAGAGCAGATGCCAAGACAATCTGGATGGTGGCGATGACGGCAAATGCTTTTGTGGAGGATATTCGGCTGGCAAGGGCGGCAGGAATGAATGAGCATTGTTCTAAGCCGGTAGATATGGAGCGCATGCACGAGATTCTGCGCAGACGCTTGAGAGAGTAAGGATATGGAGGAAAAGAGGAATGTTATGCAGCCATATCAGGAAGAATATATACAAAATCTAAAAGAAATGATTACATTGGCAGAGCGAAAGATGGCAGCCGGATGCTCTTTTGAGGAATATCAGGAACGGTTGTCAGAGGAGAGGCAGAAGAAAAAAGAGATAGCAGAGCGCAATAGAAATCTGCTTCGAGAGAATCTGTTTCCTTTATTCGACAACCTATTTGATGCAAAAGAGGAGGAGATGAGCGGTTTGGAGGAATTTGCCAAGCTTCTCCTAGATGGAAAGAATGAGCTTGATGGAGGCCTGTTTTGCCAGATTCATCAGGCACTTCTCAGCCGGGCGAGGCTTCTGAAGAACCAGAGGGATGTGATACGGGAGTTGTACTGGCTTGGAATTGGACGCTTTCATATGTGTAACAAGATGGTGGGTCTTGATCTTGCTTACACGGAGAGTTATATGTCTCAGATGCGTCTTTGCTTTGCGGAGGCAGCAGCATATTTAAAATATTATGATGAGATAGAAGACACACAGACCAGAGGTTATATTCTGCGCTCCCGCGCCAACACAGCACTGGGGCATTTTAAGTCGGCGAGCGCCAAGATCCGGTTGACAAGGCAGACGCTGCGGATTATGAATGACAAGGACTATCAGGAAAAGGAACCCAATCTTCCTTGGGATAGATACATTTTTATGACACACCAGCAGATGACATCCAGCATATCCTACAACCGGGAAAATGATATGACCTCGCAGGATGTGGCAGATATTATGGAATCGGCGCATATCGTCTATCAGAGGCGGATTCAGGAGGCGTTAAGCCGAAAGGAGACACTTCCAATTAAATCAGCTTTTATCTGTGATGCCATTGAATATTATTGTGGTCTCTATTCTTTGGATGAGCTTCTCGCCAAGATGGAACTTTTGATGGATCAAGCAGATACATCTGATTTTTCAGTGGAGAGTATGTACGGAATTTTATCTCTGCCGGCGTTTTACTGTCAATATCTAAGAGAGTATCCAGAGCAGTTGAATGGACGTCAGGAATATCTGGAAAAGCTCTATGAAAGAGCAGTCGCCTATATGGAGGCATTTCCAGAGGGGGAGGCAAATGAGCAGATCTTCCTTTTCCTTAGACAGCTCTCCTCCACTTTCTTGGAGACAGAGAACAGTATCTCTTATGGGGAATTTCAGCAAAAGCTTCTGTTGTGCTTTGCCCCGGATATTTTTGTACATGGCCATGTGGTTGGAAGGACTGCGGCTGCTCTATGTGAGGTAATTATGGATGAGGAGCCGACTTTTTTTGATGATATAGAGCATATCTGTCAGATTCAAGACGCACAAGAGAAGCGGCAGAAGGTGATAGCCTACGCGATGGAATGTGGTGTATTCCATGATGTGGGCAAGGTAAACTTTATGAGTTTGTTCTCGCATACAGGAAGACAGTGGTTTGAGGAGGAATATGAGATGGTTCACCTGCACACAGTGGTGGGCAGCTCCCGTCTTAGTGCATGCAAGTCCACACAGCACTATGCAGATGCAGCGCTTGGGCATCATAGCTGGTATGATGGTTCTCATGGCTATCCTGAGAACTACAGAAGATTGGAGAGTCCATATCGGCAGATGGTGGATGTGATCGGGCTGGTGGATTGGATAGATAATAGGATGAACGCAACATGGCTGTATGGAGGAACAGAAAGAACTTACGAGGAAGCCGTGAGAGATGCAATAGCACTGGAAGGAAAAAGATTTTCGCCACTTTTGACAGCGCGGCTTAGAGATAAAAAGGTGGTGGAGATGCTGAGGGATGTATTTGCAGAAGGGCGCAAGGAAGCATATTGGACTTTGTATAGGGAACAGCAATAGAGATGTTGCATCTTCTGTTTTTTATAACATCACTCTCATATTATAAGGATATTGATTATGGAAAATAAAATCTATCGTACAAAACAGAGAGAAGCCATTCTCCAATATTTAGAAAACAGTAGTTCCCGCCATGTGTCGATCGAAGATGTGCTTGATCATCTGAAAGCTGCCGGAGAAAAAGTTGGGCGGACCACCATATACCGCTATATGGAAAAACTCACATCAGAGGGCGTACTTCGAAAGTATTATATTGAGGAGGGTGCAGGAGCCTGCTATCAGTATGTAGAACCGTGGGAAGCCTGCCGCGAGCATTTTCATCTAAAATGTCTAAAATGCAGCAAACTGTTCCATCTGGAATGTGACTACCTGAATCAGATTGGAGAACATATCCTGACACATCATGGCTTTGAGGTCGATCACACCAAGACAGTTTTTTATGGAATATGTAAAGATTGTAAGGAAAAGGTATTGGATAATTGAGAGAAATGTGCTAAACTGAGAAAGAATAACCTTTGGAAGGAGAAGGAATGAATCATGATACAGACAACGGATTATTATCGTGTGAAGCCAGTACAGACAGATACAGAGGCAAAATCTGCCACTGATACAATACAGAATACAGACTTTGCGTCGGTTTTGGAGACGACGACAACACAGCCAGAGAAAAAGCAGGCGACAGAAGCACCTATGGATGATATTTTTCTCAAGGCAGCACAGACCTATCAGATTCCTGTGAATCTGGTGAAGGCGGTTGCAAAGACAGAGTCAAATTTTAATCCTAATGCTGTTTCTTGCTGTGGCGCGCAGGGGGTTATGCAGCTTATGCCATCTACGGCAGCTGGGCTTGGCGTGACGGATCCCTTTGACGCAGAGCAGAATATTATGGGTGGGGCAAAGTATCTCTCTCAGATGATGGATCGGTATGACGGAGATGTCAAGCTCACGCTTGCCGCTTATAATGCTGGTGCAGGGAATGTGGCAAAGTACGGAGGTGTCCCTCCCTTTAAGGAGACGCAGGCTTACGTGGAACGCGTGATGGGATATATGGCGGAGGATATGGAGTCTCCGACTTATACGCAGGAGGTGCGGGAGCAGAATCTGGTATTTACTGTCCGCAATTCAGACAGAAGCTACACATATGAGGATTATTCAAGATTTATGGATCTTTTCCGTGAGCAGGAGGCGCTGAGCCGTCTGGATAAGTTCTATAAGACGCGCATGAATTGATTGGCAGCTATACCGCGGGTATATAGACTGCGAAAAAGAACATATCGTTGGGAAAGAGGCTGCTGCAAAAGCATACATGCCTGAGTGAATCGGGTATATCGGCTTTTGCAGCAGTCCCTTATGTTATTATGTTATATACTGAAGTGGAGTTTTGATATGAAGCCATTAGAGAAGCTGTTTTTGGGATCTGCCGCTGTGGCATCTATTTTTCTTGCGTTGGTATTTCTTCTATTTGCTTTGCAGAAGCAGGGAATTTTGCCGGTGGCTGTGTTTGGAGATAAGGCATGGCGGGCACAGCAGGAGGAGACAGAGACGAAGGAAACGAAGATTAAGGGCGTTCCGGTTGGAGAGGTCCCGACAAAGAAGCCTGAGAGAGAGGAAGCTTCGGCTGGAGATACCATCGTGGAGGAAAGTACAGAAAATATAGAAAATCAGGAACAGTTAGCATCGGCGGGTATAGAGGAGGAGACGGCTATGCCGTCAGTCGTGCTTCCCGTGCCGGAGGTTGAGACAGAGCCTGATCCATATCCATATTATATTAAGGTGAATAAAAAGCAGAATTGCGTTACTATCTATCAAAAAGATGCGGCAGGAGAGTACACAGTGCCGATTAAGGCGATGATATGTTCGACAGGTAATGCGACACCGCTTGGAGTCTTTGGATCAAAGGGAAAATATGTGATGAAGGGACTGATTCATGGAGTGTTTGGTCAGTACTCCACTTGGATCACAGGAAATATATTGTTTCATTCTGTGCCAAGTGCAAGGGCGACGAAGGACAGTGTGAGCGTGCGCAATTATAATCAGCTTGGGACCACAGCATCAGCAGGGTGTATCAGACTGACTGTGGCAGATGCCAAGTGGATCTACGATAATTGTGAGATAGGGACTTTGATCGAGATCTATGAGGGGGAGGAGGTAGGACCGCTTGGCAAGCCGGAGGCAATTAAGCTGCCGGATGGCTCAAAGTGGGACCCTACCGATCCCGATCCAGAAAACCCGTGGCATGAACACCAGCCAAGCATAGCTGTGGAGAATGAGAGGTTACTCTATTTTGGGGAGGAGTGGACTCCCTATGAAGATATTGAGGCATTGGATACCTGTGGGAATGACATTACGCAGAAGGTGGAGATTGTGGGGGAGGTAGACTGCTATCAGCCGGGAAGCTACCCTATTCATTTTACTGTCACTGATGCCGTGGGAAAGACGGCGGAGGCAGCATGTAATTATATTGTACTTCCTGTTCCTGTTCAGGAAAAAGAGACATCAGAATAATGTTACATAAGAAGGAGGAAAAGATGGAAGGAAAGTGGAAAAAATTTTTTTCATATTATAAGCCATACAAAAAATTATTTATAGCAGATATGTTCTTTGCGTGTCTGGGCGCGGCTGTGACATTGGTTTTGCCATTGATTATCCGCTATATCACAAATGATGTAATATTTCGTGAGGCCAATGAAGCACTGCGCACCATTCTTGTGCTGGCGGGCATTATGGTTGCGATGATTCTTCTGGAATGTTATTGTAATTTTTTTATTGCCTACTATGGGCATATGATGGGCGCGCGCATGGAATATAATATGAGAAATGAGATTTTTTCTCATTATCAGAAGCTGTCGTTTAGTTTTTATGACAATCAGAAGGTTGGACAGCTTATGAGCCGCGTCACCAATGATCTGTTTGAGATAAGTGAGCTATTTCATCATGGCCCTGAGGATATTGTGATCTCTGTGATTAAAATGTTTGGATCACTCACTATTTTGCTTACTGTGAATGTCAAGCTGGCTCTCGTCGCTTTTGCGATTATTCCGGTGATGATTGTCTATGCTGGCTATTTTAATGTGAAGATGAAGCAGGCATTTAAGAGAAACCGTGCCAGAATCGCTGATATTAACGCACAGATAGAGGATAATCTGTCGGGCATCCGCGTGGTGAAATCTTTTGCCAACGAAGAGATTGAGATGAAGAAATTCACTCTTGGCAATGATCGCTTTCTGGAGAGCAAGAAGGATAGCTACCGCTATATGGGCAGCTACCATGCCGGATTGGGAGCATTTACGACTTTTATCAATATCGCGGTTATTGTGGCTGGTGCATTGTTTATCACCAGAGATGTGATTCAGGTGACAGATCTGATTACGTTCCTGCTCTATATTAATAATTTTACAGAGCCTGTGAAGAAGTTAATCAATTTTACTGAGCAGTTTCAGAATGGTGCCTCCGGCTATGAGCGTTTTCTGGAGATTCTTGCCGTTCATCCTGATATTGTGGATAAGCCAGATGCAAGAGAACTTAGAGAGGTAAAGGGAGATATTGTTTTTGAACATGTGGGGTTTCAATATGAGGACACGCAGGAGGAGGTGCTTGCTGATATTAATCTTCGGGTGGATGCCGGAAGATATATTGCTCTTGTGGGTTCTTCAGGTGCCGGAAAATCTACTCTATGTAGCTTAATTCCGAGATTCTATGATGTGAGTCACGGTGTGATTCGCATTGATGGGGTGGATATTCGTGATGTGACACTTAAAAGCCTGCGCGAAAATATCGGGATTGTGCAACAGGACGTTTATCTGTTTGCCGGAACGGTGATGGATAATATTCGCTATGGAAAGCCGGATGCCACGGAGGCTGAGATTGTCGCAGCAGCGCAGAATGCAAATGCACATGAATTTATAATGGGCCTTCCAGAGGGCTATGATACCTATATAGGGCAGCGGGGCATTAAGCTGTCAGGAGGACAGAAGCAAAGATTGTCTATAGCGAGAGTATTTCTCAAGAATCCACCTATTCTGATTTTTGATGAGGCGACGTCGGCGCTGGATAATGAGAGTGAGAAAGTAGTGCAGGATTCTTTGGAGAAGCTTGCGAAGAACAGAACCACATTTGTGATTGCCCACAGGCTTTCCACTATACGAAATGCGGAGAGAATACTAGTGCTTACGGAGGAAGGAATCGCGGAGGAGGGAACACACAGAGAGCTTTTGGAGAAAAAGGGAATCTATGCTGGGCTTTACCAGATGCAGTTTGCGGAAACAGAAAAATAAAATAGTTTACAAATTATTTAGGTAATATTCATAGACAAAGAGTTGAGTTTCTAATGTAGATTTGCTATACTTTATGAAAGTTTTATAGGAGGGTCACTATTATGATAGCAGATAGAATGGTTGGTTTTGTTAAGAACAGCTCTGCCATTCGTGCCATGTTTGAAGAGGGAAAGCGTCTTGCGGCGATCTATGGCGCGGAGAATGTATATGATTTCAGCTTGGGGAATCCTAATGTCCCAGCGCCCGCGGAGGTGGAGCGCGCGGTGAAGGCTGTTTTGGAGGAAGAGGATTCTGTCCTTGTACATGGATATATGTGTAATTCCGGCTATGAGGATGTCAGAGCGGTGATAGCGGATTCTATTAACCGGCGCTTTGACACTAAATTTTCAGAGAGAAATATTATTATGACAGTGGGCGCAGCAGGTGGGATGAATGTGATATGCAAAACACTTTTAAATCCCGGCGATGAGGTGGTAGTGTTTGCGCCCTATTTTGGAGAATACCGCGCTTATATAGGGAATTATGACGGGGTTTTGGTAACAGTGTCCCCGAATACAGAGACATTTCAGCCAAATCTGGAGGAATTTGAGAAAAAGCTGACAGCGAAAACAAAAGCGGTGATTGTGAATACTCCCAATAATCCAACAGGAGTTGTCTATTCGGAGAGCACTATATGTAAGATGGCGGAAATACTTGAGAGAAAACAGAAGGAGTTTCAAACAGATATCTATGTCATCTCAGATGAGCCGTACAGGGAGCTTGCCTATGATGGAGTAGAGGTGCCCTATCTCACAAAATATTATAAAAATACGATTGTGGGATATTCTTACAGCAAGTCATTGTCACTGCCGGGCGAGAGAATCGGGTATCTGGTGATACCAGATGAGGTCGCTGACAGCGAGGATATTTTGGCAGGGGCGAATGTGGCTACCAGAATACTTGGCTTTGTCAATGCGCCATCCTTACTGCAGCGTGTGGTGGCAAGATGTGTGGATGCAAAATGTAATGTGGCAGCATACAACAGAAACAGGGAGCTTATATATAATAGTCTTGTGTCTTATGGATATAGCTGCGTGAAGCCAGAGGGAGCATTTTATCTCTTTGTCAAATCTCCGACAAAGGACGAGAAAATATTTTGCGAGGCGGCGAAAAAGCATAATATTCTAATGGTGCCGGGCAGTTCCTTTGATTGTCCGGGATATGTGAGGATTGCATATTGTGTCGGATACGACACGATTGTAAAGGCGCTGCCGGGCTTTCAGGAGCTGATTAAGGAATTTTAGATAAGAGAGCTTATACAGGAAAGGCGTGGGTATAAAGATGAGAGCATGGGAAAAAAATATTAGGCAGGTAGTTCCATATACACCGGGAGAGCAGCCAAAGTTGTCAGATGTGATTAAGCTGAATACAAATGAGAATCCATATCCACCTGCCCCGGCGGTTGAGGAGGCGTGGAAGAGCATGGATATCTCAGCACTTCGACTGTATCCCGATCCAAAGGCAGAGGCATTGGTGGGAGCGATCGCCAGCTATTATGGGCTTTCTGAGGATCAGGTGTTTGTGGGAGTTGGATCGGATGATGTGCTTGGCATGGCATTTTTAACTTTTTTTCATTCGGACAAGCCAATACTTTTTCCTGATATTACATATTCCTTCTATGATGTGTGGGCAGATCTGTTTCGGATACCATATGAGACACCAGAACTGGATCAGAATTTTTGCATCCGTGCAAGGGATTATGATAAGGAGAATGGTGGTGTGATATTTCCTAATCCTAATGCTCCCACAGGGGAGGCGGTGGAGCTTTCTTTTATAGAGGATGTACTTTTGCACAATCAGGATGTGGTGGTGATAGTGGATGAGGCATATGTGGACTTTGGAACGCAATCAGCGCTGCCCTTGATAGAAAAATATGAGAATCTTCTGGTGGTGCAGACCTTTTCAAAATCCCGCTCGCTCGCCGGTCTGCGAATTGGATATGCGATGGGAAATCAAAGGCTGATTCAGGCACTTAATCATGTGAAATATGCCTATAATTCCTACACGATGAATATGCCCTCTATAATGCTTGGTGTAAAGGCGATAGAGGACAGAGAATATTTTGAGGATATTACGGCAAGGATTATAGCGACAAGAGAGTACACAAAGGAAGAATTTAGAAAGCTGGGCTTTGCGTTCGGGGATTCAAGAGCAAATTTCTTATTTGTGACACATCCCAAGTATACGGCGGAGGAGATCTTTGAATATCTTAAGGGAGAGAAGATCTATGTGCGACATTTTAACAGCAAGAGGATTAAGAATTATCTGCGTGTGACAATTGGTACAAGGGAACAGATGGAAGCGGTATTTGCGGCGTTAAGGACATGGATAAGTAGCAAAGAAATGAGGACAGATTAGAATGAGATATGTGATGGATATTATTCGCGGTGTGCTTATAGGCATAGCCAATGTCATACCGGGTGTGAGTGGAGGAACGATGGCAGTTTCCTTGGGAGTATATGACAGACTGATCTCCTCTTTGACAGGATTGTTCAAAAATTGGAAGAAAAGTCTTAGCACATTGGTGCCTCTGGCTGTCGGGATGGTACTGGGAATTGTCGGCTTTGCATTTTTGATTGAGTATTTATTTGCAAGATTTCCTCTGGCGACTGCCCTTACCTTTATTGGATTAATTTTGGGCGGGCTTCCAATATTGATAAAATCTCTAAAAAAGGAGATTGATAAAAAGGAGGGCAGCATCAGAGCTGGGCATATTATCGCATTTCTGGCACTTTTTGCATTTGGCATAGTGATGTCCTTGATGGGCGGAGAGGGAACGGCAGTAAATCTGGCTCAGATTAATGTAGTCGGGGTTTTGCTATTGTTTGTGATGGGAGTGATCGCCTCCGCCACAATGGTTATACCGGGCGTGAGTGGATCGATGGTTTTGATGATTCTGGGATATTATAATTCCATTATCAGTGAGATCACGGCTTTTATCTCAGCGCTGAAGGATTTTGATATGGCGGGACTGTGGCATGGCGTGATGGTTCTTATGCCATTTGGCATTGGTGTGTTGATCGGTATCTTTCTAATTGCAAAATTAATAGAATTTTTATTTGAGCGCTACGCGGCATTGACCTACAGTGCGATACTTGGGTTAATTATCTCCTCTCCTTTTGCCATTTTTATTAATATAGGCGCAGTGCAGCTAAGAATAGTAGAGCTGTTGATCGGCGTGATTCTGTTGGCTGCAGGAGGATTTCTTACATGGAAAGTCGGAGATGAAAGATAACAGCTTTTGTGGCATAGGATAAGGGACGCTATAAGAAGGAAGTGGTGGTTTGGAAGAGAAGGTATGGGTTATCTATCTTAAGAAATATGTGAAAATCTTTTTAAATATGGGAATCAGTCTGGTGGGAATTTTTCTGGTTGTATGGCTGGGACCGAAGCTTTTGAGATTTTTTATGCCATTTGTTATCGGCTGGCTGATCGCCTTGATTGCAAATCCACTGGTGCGTTTTTTGGAAAAACGGCTTAAGATAGTGAGAAAGCATAGTTCAGCAGTGATTGTGATAGGTGTTTTGGCTGCAGTTATTATTGGATGTTATTTTATAATAGCCAGATTTACGACAGAATCCATTCGGTTTATCAAGGATCTGCCAGATCTGTACTATGATTTGGAGGCAGAGATTCGCCTGATGATGGAAAATCTGTCGAATGTATTTCAGTTTCTGCCTGTAAAAGTGCAGGAGACATTAAGTAATCTTGGAAATAACGTTAGTGAGTTTATGGGAGAATTCATTCAGAGCATTGGTGTGCCCACAATGGAGGCAGCAGGAAATGTGGCAAAGAATATTCCCAATATTTTAATTCAGATTATAGTGACAGTGCTCTCTTCCTACTTCTTTATCGCGGATAGAGACAAGCTGATGGAAAGATTTCATAAATTTATTCCACAGTCCATCAGTCGAGGCATCGATCTTATTAGTGACCAATTTAGACAGGTTGTGGGAGGGTATTTTAAGGCGCAGTTTCGAATTATGGGTGTTGTGGCGGCGATTCTGCTTGTAGGATTTCTAATTCTTCGAGTGGATTATGCTGTTTTGCTTGCCTGCCTCATTGCATTTCTTGATTTTCTTCCATTCTTTGGAACGGGAACGGCACTGATACCGTGGGCGGCGGTAAAGTTGTTTGCGGGGGAATATGAGGTTGCGATTGGGCTTGCCATTATCTATTTAATAAGCCAGCTTGTGCGTCAGATTATACAGCCCAAAATTGTGGGAGACAGCATGGGATTAAACCCACTGCTCACACTGACCTTTATGTATATTGGCTTTAAGGTGCAGGGAGTGGCAGGAATGATACTTGCCGTGCCGATAGGACTTGTTGTGATGAAGCTTTTTGAGGTTGGGGCGTTTGATGATATAATTTACGGAGTGAAAGAAATAGCAAAGGATATTAATACATTCCGAAGAAGCTGAGAAAATAAGATAAAAAATATAGTATTATAAAAAGCAGGTTAAAAAGGATAGAATACATGCTCTGTCATTTTTAATCTGCTTTTTTGAATGTAATAGTAGTGACTGGAAATATGAATTTTGTCCAAAACAGATAAGCATAACTTCTTGTAAGATGAAATTTCTTTTGCCGTTTTCGGAAACGGTCCGTATAGCCCGTCTGCTGTTTTTCTCCGTCACCCCGCTCTCGCTTAGTGAAAAACGTAACGGATACTAAGCTCGTGAAAAACCTCGCTAAGTACCGACGTTTTTCAATAGGTTCCTTGAGGAAAACAGCGGACGGGCTATACTGCTTTATTGAATCGTTCTTCTTCATATACTTGCAGCTTTGTATTTATTATACTTTCTTTTGTATTCATAGAGCATCAAATTCTTTTTAAGGAGATAAGAAACGCAATTTATCAATTTAATATAAATAAAACAACAACGTGTTTTGCCTAACTGATAAAACAGCCCGGCGAACTGCCTGTGGTCCTCAAGGAACCTATTGAAAAACGCCGG
>CAJUOO010000039.1 GCA_910588535.1 uncultured Lachnospiraceae bacterium
GAGCGGGGTGACGGAGGAAAATAGCAGACGGGCTATACGGGCCGTTTCCGAAAACGGTAAAAGAATTTTCCTCTTACAAGAAGTCATATTCTACTTGAAACAGATTTGTAGAATCAACAGAATACCTTGCAATAACTTTTATTTGATAGTATACTTAATGATAATAGAAGGAAATATAATAGAAAAGAGAATATAGGTGCGAACATAGGTTTTGGATTATATACGGCTATGGAGGATGTTGAATGGGTCAGAAACGGTGGAAGATCACGGGGATGCATGCATTAAAAATTGCAGTGGGAAGCAGTGTGGCAATTTATGTGGCAGAGATACTTCACTTGCAGTTTGCTGCGTCAGCAGGAAGTATTGCACTGCTTACTCTGGTGTCCACAAAGTGGGATACTGTTCGGCTATCACTGTATCGCATTGTGACATTTTTTCTTACTATCGTTCTTGCCTATATTACTTTTACTGTTTTCCGCATTGAATGGGTGGAGTACGGAGCCTTTATCTTTGCATTGGTGATGCTTTGTGAAGCGTTTGGCTGGAAGGCGGCTATTTCGGTCAATGCTGTGATAGGGACACATTTTCTTACCACTAGGGATTTTAGCGGAAAATTTGTGATCAATGAACTTGCTTTGGTGCTAATTGGCATCTCCATCGCGCTGGTGTTAAATATGTTTCACAACAATGGCAGCCGCAGAAGGGAGATTGTGAGACATATGCGCCATACAGAGCAGCAGCTTCAGCAGATTCTGGGTGAGATGACAGAATATCTTTCTGACAAGAAGCCAGAGATTAATGTGTGGAGTGATCTGAGGACGCTGGAAGCAGATTTGCAAAAATTTATCAGTGACGCATATGATTACCAGAACAATACTTTTCAGTCTCATCCGAGCTATTATATTGATTATTTTGAGATGCGGCTGAACCAGTGCCATATTCTTCACAATCTGCACAATGAGATGAGAAGAATACGCAGTATGCCAAGACAAGCAGCGGTTATTGCAGACTATATTTTATATCTGGTGGAATATGTGGTGGAGCGGAATGTTCCACAAGCACAGATAGAGAAGCTGGAAGGTATTTTTGAAGTGATGAAGAGGGAGCCTTTGCCTTTGAGCAGGGAAGAATTTGAGAGCAGGGCAATGCTGTATCATATTTTGATGGATCTGGAAGAGTTTTTAATCTTTAAGAAAAGATTTGTTGAGGGGTTGAGTGATGAGCAGAGAAGAAGGTACTGGAATCAAAAGTAGGGGTGACGACAATGGATGCATTTATTAAGTTTAAAGATGTGACAAAATCGTATGGCAGCGGGAATACTAAGATATTTGCCGTATCACATGTCTCCTTTGACGTTCAGGAGGGAGAGTTTTGTGTGCTTTTGGGCTCCTCAGGAGCGGGAAAGACCACACTTTTGAATTTGCTGGGCGGTATGGACACGGTGACAGAGGGAAGTATATATTTTCATGGAAGAGATATTTCTAGCTTGAAAAATAGGCAGTTAATTGAGTATAGACGACATGATGTAGGGTTTGTGTTCCAGTTCTATAATCTAATTCCAAACCTGACGGCACAGGAGAATGTGGAGATAGCGGCGCAGCTTTGTAAGGAGCCGATGTCAGCGGCGGAGGCGCTTGCCATGGTGGGGCTTAAAGAGCGCGCCGGCAATTTCCCAGCGCAGCTTTCTGGCGGGGAACAGCAGAGAGTGTCAATCGCGAGGGCGCTTGCAAAGAATCCTCAGCTTCTGCTCTGTGATGAGCCCACGGGAGCGCTGGATTATGTGACGGGCAAGGCAGTGCTTAAGCTTCTCTATGAGCTTAGCCGCAAGAGGCACACAACGGTAATTATTATAACACATAATCAGGCGATTGCGCCGATGGCGGACCGGATTCTTAAGATGAAGAGCGGACATATTATATCGAATGAGCAGAATCCATGTGTAATTCCTATTGAAGAGATTGAGTGGTGAGGGCAGAATGGGACGAGCGGTTATCAAGATGACGTTGCGTAGCATACGATCCTTTTTTGGGCGGTATATGGCGCTGTTTTCTATTATATTAATAAGTGTTGCTTTTTTTTCTGGACTAAAGGTAACAAAGGATGCGATGGTACATGCGGGGGATCGTTATTTTAAGAATCAGAATTTTTATGATTTCAGGATGATATCGACACTCGGATTCTTGGATGAGAATGTGGATGAATTTGCAGTTATGCCAGAGATCTCGTCCGCGGAGGGAGTGATGGCGCTGGAGGCGGAGGCAGAGTATGAGGGGGAGGAGAATACCTATCAATTTCTTTCGATACCTGAGAGAATCAATCTCTGTACGTTGACTGCGGGACGTATGCCAGAGAAGGAGAACGAATGTCTGGCAGATGATAGTTCATTTACAGAGAGTGATATTGGGAAAAACATTCTGCTGACAGACAGCAATAAAGCGGATGTAATGGATCTGTTTGAGGGGGAGGAGTATACCATCGTTGGTCTTGCAAAGTCTCCTCTCTATATTAGTTCTAACCTGAGCTCTGGCAGTACTGGTGGGGGATCTTTGCAGGGATTTTTGTATCTTCTTTTGGATGGTTTTTCTTCTGATGCTTACACAGAGCTTTATGTGACGCTAAAAGAGACAGCATATCTTTATAGTGATGCATATCAAGCTCAGGTGGACAAGATGGAACCAGAGCTTTCGGAAGCTTTGAAGGAGATGGCAGAAAGGCGTTTTGAGGAGATTTTGGAGGAAGAGGGTCTTACAAGAGAGCTTGCCGATCAGCTTGGCATAGAACTGGAAGAGCCAGAGACGTATCTGCTTGGACGGACAGAGAATGCAGGGTATGTTAGCTTTGAAAATGATACTTCAATTGTGAGCGGGATTGCCAATGTATTTCCTGTCTTTTTTATATTGGTTGCAATGCTGGTGTGTATCACTACCATGACGCGCATGATCGAGGAGGAGAGAACACAGATTGGAGTACTCAAGGCTTTGGGTTTCTCCGGCAGTGCTATCACAGCAAAATATATGCTCTATGCAGTCAGTGCCACAGCACTTGGCTGGGGAGTGGGGTTTTTCTTAGGTACATGGGGAATCCCTCAGATACTGTGGGTTGCATACCGCACGATCTACGATTTTACTTCATTGCCCTATCTGTTTGATCCTGTGTTGGCTGTGCTGACATTATTGGTAGCCTTGGCTGGAACGATGGGCAGCACATGGTATTCCTGCCACAAGGAACTTTATGAAGTTCCAGCGACTCTGCTGCGCCCGCGCACGCCGAAGGCGGGAAAGAGAGTTTTGTTGGAGTATATCACTTTTTTGTGGAGAAGGCTCCCTTTTTTGCAGAAGGTATCTCTTCGAAATATGTTTTTATATAAAAAGAGATTTGTTATGATGATTGTGGGAATCAGTGGGTGTACAGCGCTGCTTGTGACAGGCTTTGGGGCGAAGGATTCTATCGTCTCTGTGGGCGAGGAGCAGTATGTGCGGACACAGAAATATAATATGGAGGCCGCTTTTTCTTCAGGTGAAATCAAGGAAGCACAGGAGGAGCTTGATCAAAGTGAGTATGTGGACAGATATCTTTGTTATTCTTCCGAGGATATTGATGTAAGGCTTCAGGATGAGACTCGCTCGGTGCAGCTTCTTGTTTTTTCACAGGATAATCTTTCTGATTATTGGGATCTGAGGGGAATAGATGATACAACATCCTATATGAAGGAGGGAAATGCATTTATCAGCAGCCAAGCAGCTATGATGCTTGGAGCAGTGGAAGGGAGTGTGATCGAGCTTCGTCTCTCAGAGAAAGAAACCGGACAGGTTGTGGTGGCTGGTATCTTTGAAAATTATATTAATAATTATATATTTCTTTCCAGACAGACATATGAAAATCTATTTGGAGAGTGGGAGGCGACGGCAGCATGTATTTACAGCAAGGAAGATGAGGCAGAGGCAGCAAGACAGCTTCGGGATAGTGCTTCCATCAGTAGAGTCAGTCTTCTGTCAGATTCTCTACAGACCATTGAGGAATCTTTGGCATGCTTAAACTATGTGGTGGCTCTTCTTATTGTCTTTGCAGGTATTTTGGCGTTTATCGTAATCTATAATCTGACGAATATTAATTTATCTGAGAGAACGAGAGAGATCGCCACAGTGAAGGTGCTGGGTTTTTACTCGAAGGAGACAGATAGTTATATATTGAGAGAGAATTTAATTATGTCCGCCCTTGCGGGGATAATTGGGATTCCAGTTGGTATAGCATTGCACCGGTTTGTGATGAATCAGATTGCGGTTGATGGGCTGAACTTTTTGATATATATTGCAAAAGGACATTATGTGATAGCCTTTTTGATGACCATATTATTTGCTTTGCTCATCAATCTCTATATGCACAGGCAGATTGAAAAAATACCGATGGCAGAATCATTAAAAACGGTTGAGTGATAGGAAGATGTGGCGCTGGTAAAAGGCGACGGAATGGAGATTAGTATGGAGATAGAACGCAAGTTTTTGATACCTAGTTTGCCGGAGACTTTAGAAGAGTATCCTGTTTGTTTGATGGAGCAGGCATATCTGTGCCGTCAGCCGGTGCTGCGCGTCAGGAGGGAGGAGCATGGAGAAGAAAAGAGTTTTGTACTCACCTATAAATCAAAAGGACTTCTTGAGAGAGAGGAATATAATCTGCCACTTGATGAGGAAGCGTACCAACATCTAAGAGCAAAGGCAGATGGCAGATGGATCACAAAAAGGCGGTATCTAATACCCGAAAAGGATGGACTGACCATAGAACTTGATGTTTTTGAGGGAGAGCTTACAGGGCTTGTGATGGCAGAAGTGGAATTTCCTGATAGAGGAACGGCAGAGGCGTACCGTGCACCAGAATGGTTTGGAAAAGAAGTGACGTATGATCCGGCGTATCATAATTCTAATTTGTCATTGTTATAAAGGAAATGGTGTGAAAAAATTTCACATCCTGATTTATATGTCTGCTAAAGCAGGCGGATGGGAGTTGGTGTGAGAAGAACTTCTAATCACTCACAGCAAGAGCTGTTTTATGAAGAAGTGTTAAGTCTCACGCTAGAGATTTGAGATTCCGCAAAGCGGAATTATGCGAGTTAGCTAAGAAATATTATTAAAGATGGGGGAAGGATATGACAGTTGAACAGGCACAGGATAAAGCAGAGCAGATTAAGAGAAGTATTGGCAGAGTGATAGTGGGAAAGGAGCGTGTGACGGAGCTTTTGCTCACGGCAGTTATTGCGGGTGGTCATGTACTTTTGGAGGATGTGCCGGGCACAGGGAAGACAATGTTGGCAAAGTCGCTTGCGCGTTCTGTGGGAGTAAAATTTTCAAGAATCCAGTTTACGCCGGATCTGCTTCCGTCAGATATTACGGGACTTAATTATTATAATCAGAAGGAGGGGGAATTTGTCTTTCGCGAGGGTCCTGTGTTTTCCAATATTCTTCTTGCAGATGAGATTAATCGCGCTACGCCAAGAACACAGTCAAGCCTTCTGGAATGTATGGAGGAGAAGCAGATTACAGTGGACGGAAAAACTTATAGGCTGGCCCCTCCATTTTTTGTAGTGGCGACACAGAATCCCATCGAGACGGCGGGAACGTTTCCTCTTCCAGAGGCACAGATGGATCGCTTTTTGATGCAGCTATCTATGGAGCTTCCTGCTATGGAGGATGAGCTTGCGATCATTGAACGTTTTATTAAGGAGAATCCACTTGAGGCAGTGGAGCCTGTAATTACAGGGGATGAGCTTGTGGAGCTTATGAGTTTTTGCAAGGAGATTGTTATTCATCCATCACTGAGGCGCTATATCGTGGAGATTGTGGAGGCTACAAGGAATAAGTCGGCGGCTTCGATGGGTGTGAGTCCCAGAGGAACACTTGCTCTGGTGAGGGCACTTCAAGCATACGCGTTGCTTCACGGAAGGAGTTATGTGGTGCCGGAGGATGTGAAAGAGCTGGCGATCCCAGTTTTGGCTCACAGAATTATTATGCAGGGGCTTGGACAGGACAGGGAGGCCGCAGTGGATCTGCTGAATAAGATATTGTCAAGCGTGGCGGTTCCGTCAGAGGATTGGAAGTAGGATATGGAGATTTTATTTGTAATATTGGGAGCATTTTTTGTGTATTTTTTTCAGGGGATTCTCTTTGCACATTATTGGGACAGAGGTCTCTCGGCTCAGATCCATTTTGCAAAGTCAGAGATTGGAGAGGGGGAGAGCTGTGAGCTTAAGGAGATTATTGTAAATAAAAAGCTTCTTCCTGTTCCAATGCTGCATGTGAAGTTTGAGACCGATCGAGGACTTGAATTTCAGGGGGAGAAAAATATGAATGTGTCGGATCGATGTTATAAAAATGATATTTTCTCTCTTATGATGTATCAGAAAATCACAAGGACGCTTAGCTTTACAGGAAAGAAACGAGGATATTATCAGATTAGCCGGCTGGATCTGGTATCTTCGGATCTGTTTATGAAGAACAGCCTGTTACATTCTATGGAAAATCAGGCCCAGATCTTGGTATATCCAAGAGCGGTAGATATGACAAAGCTTTCCGTTCCCTTTAAAAATATGATGGGGACAGTGTTGACAAGGCAGTATTCTTATGAAGATCCCTTTGAATTCCGTGGGATTCGGCAGTATCAGAGCTATGACAGCATGAAGGATGTGAATTGGAAGGCGTCGGCGAAGACAGGCGAGCTTAAGGTGAATGTTCATGATTATACGTCGAGGCAGGAGGTTATGCTTCTTCTGGATCTAAAGGATGAGACGCAGCTTGTGCGGGATGATATCAAGGAGGAGAGTATCCGTCTGGCGAACAGCCTCGCAGGACTTTTTGCCTTAAAGGGGATTCCTGTGGGTATTATCAGCAATGGGAGAGATATTCTCACAAAGGAGGAGCTGTGTCTGTCCACTGGTTCTGGCAGGCCACATATACAGGCGGTGAGAGAATGTCTGGCTAGGCTTGATCTCAAGCAGCCGGTCAGAGAGATAATGAAGGTGTGCGGAGAGAGAGCTAAGGAGAAGGGTCTAAAGCCCGGAAGCATTTTGTATGTGATGATATCCTATTCCCAGAGGGTGGAGCAATATGAGGAGTTCTGTTCTGTGGGCCACGAGTGTAAGGGAAGCATCTGGTTGCTTCCTCTGCTTCGAAATATGGAGCAGAAGCTGGCATCGGATGCAGAGCTTAAGGTGATAAGATGGGAGGTGCCGGGGTGAGGAAGCATGGGGCAGCTTTGGCGGCAGATCGGAAAGTGGAATTAATACTGGCACTTTTGATGAATATGTTGCTCTATCACTGTGTGGCGTGTACGGCTGTGAGCGCAGTATATGCATCGGGATGGAGAGATCATTATCTGTGGATGTTGTGGCTTGTGCTACCGCTATTTTTTCTGGCATATGTAAGGTACTATGTAAAGAGTTTTGTCTTATTTCTTCTGCTACATATTATGATGCCGCTGGGATGCTTTCTTCTGGGAAGAGATATGGGAGAGAAGCTGGTTCTTGTAATATGTGCGATGATTATGTTAGTGCTCTCTGTCGGAATGGGGACAAAAGAGAGGTGGAAGGTTAAGGAAAGCCCAGCTCTGGGTATGCTTGTGGTGTTTTTGATCTGTTATTTTCTGGGCTATTATATGGAAAATCCAATGCTTATGTCTCTGAGCTACAGGGAATTATTTGGCTTTCTCGTCCTGTTTTTTCTGGATGAAAATTTGAATCATAAAATAGATTTTATTCAAAAGAATCAGCATATTAGAAATATACCAATAAGACAGATGGCAGTGATTAACAGGCTGTTGATGGTATTATTCTTATCTGTGTTGTTGGTGGCGATGATTTTTGTGCCAAGGATGCATCTGGAGGTTGTGCTGATTCCTATTTTTAGGGGCATTTTATTTTTCATTGCTTGGCTTTTTTCTCTGTTGCATTTTAATGATGCATCGGAGAAGATGGAGAGCACAGGAGAGAAGATGGGACAGATCATGCAGTTAGGTGGGATGGAGCCTGCCAAGGAGGGGCTTTTGTGGGCAATTCTTGAGAAGCTACTCCCGATATTGGTGATCGCTTTACTTGCCGCTGCATTTGTTGGAGGGATTGCGTATCTTCTATATCGGCTGTATAAGGGATTCTATGCAGAAGAAAAGGAGAATACAGATGAGAAGGAGTTTCTCTCCGGTGAGCTGTTTTGGTTTTCTAGGGAGCTTTTTTCTGGAAGAAAAGAGAATAAGAAGGATGGAGGAACAATCAATCAGAGAATAAGAAAATGCTACAGGCGTTATGTGAAGAAGGGTTTTGGAAGAAAGGAGCCAGTTCCTGATACCATGACACCCATGGAGATACTTGGTCTGCTTGAAAAGAAGAAGCCAGAGAGGGCGAGAAGGGAAGAGGAACAACAGAAAATTCGCGAAATCTATGAAAATGCAAGGTATGGTACAGAAGAGTGTACACAGTTGGATCTTGCTTTATTAAAAAGGCTGACGGATGGAAGGTGATAGAAATGATTAAGCTGGTGGTCAGCGATGTGGATGGTACATTATTAAGGGCGGGAGAACAGGTTCTTCCCAAGGAGACGGCGGAAGTGATTCGCGCTCTCAAAGAAAAGGGTGTGCTTTTTGTGGCGGCGAGCGGAAGACCTTATGCCGATCTGAAACATTTGTTTGGAGATGTGTCAGATGAGATTGGATTTATAGCAAGTGATGGGGCTTTTATCAGCTATCGGTCGGAGATGATAGGCAGATTTCCGATTGACAGGGAAACGGGTTTTTCTATTATGCAAGAGATCTATATGGGGACAGAGGCGGAGGTGGCCTTATATGGGAGCTATATGGCGTATATGCTGCCAAAATCGGAGAGTTTTGCATCCTATTTTCGGGAGACGGTGCACAATCATGTGGAGAGTGTGAGCTGTATGAAGCGTGTGCCGGAGGAATATCTGAAAGTCGGGATCTATCATCCTGAGGATGTGCAGAAATATGCAGGTGTTGTTGCATCTTATTGGGATAGTAAGCTTCACAGAGTCTATACTTCGAAAAATTGGGTGGAATATACAGCCGCAGGAGTACATAAGGGAGCAGGGCTTGATAAGTTTCTGGTGACTTTTGGTATTGCTCCGCAGGAGGTGCTTGCTTTTGGAGATAATAGAAATGATAAGGAGATGCTTGCTCTTGCGGGATGCTCCTATGCCATGAGCAGTGCAGGAGAGGAGATCAAGGCTCTATGTGGTTATGAGACAGAGAATCCAGTGAACACGATAAGGACTTTATTTGGATTGTAGAGATATTATGAGAGGTATGTTGTTGGATTTTCTTTCTTTGTGTTGTTTTTGCTTGGATCGCCATTGACAAGCATAGGGCGCAAGAGTATAATAAACGTATGGCATCGGAGATGGTCTGCCGTGTTGAAATCAGGGCTTGGCAGACTGCCGAAGCGAAATAAAATAAGAAGGAGGAAGGGTATGAAGTATAATGCGGAGCCAGTCGCAAAGAGCCCAAGGATTCCGGCGCTTATCGACGATTTGTACAAAAGGCTGCCGGAGATTGAGGCGGACCGTGCAGTTCTGCTGACGGAATCCTACAAGGAGACGGAAGGGATGCCGGTTATCACCAGACGTGCATTGGCATTTGAGAAGATTCTTACGAATATTCCGATTGTGATACGGCCGGGTGAGCTGCTGCTTGGAAGCACGACAAAGAAGCCAAGGGGCTGTCAGGTATTCCCCGAATTCTCTTTTGAGTGGCTGGAGGCAGAATTTGATACGATTGCAGAGCGGGCGGCAGATCCATTCTACATAGCGGAGGATACAAAGAAGACGCTGCATGAGGTATATCAATACTGGAAGGGAAAGACGACCAGCGAGCTGGCGGCTTCCTATATGGCTCCTGAGACACTCACAGCACAGGCCCACAATATGTTTACGGCGGGGAATTATTTCTATAACGGCGTGGGGCATGTCACAGTGAAGTACTGGGAGGTGCTTGAGATAGGGTTTAGCGGAATCCGCAAGAAAGCGGAGGATGAGCTTGCTCTGTGTATGCCGGGTGATGCGGATTATGCGAAGAAAAGTCATTTTCTCAACGCTGTGATCACAAGCTGTAACGCTGTTATTCACTATGCAAACCGCTATGCCGATCTGGCGCAGAAGGAGGCGGATCAGTGCAGCGATCCTGCGAGAAAGGCTGAACTTTTACAGATGGCGAAGAATTGCCGCAGGGTGCCAGAGTTTGGAGCGACGAGTTTTTATGAGGCATGTCAGTCCTTCTGGTTTGTACAGATGCTTTTGCAGGTGGAATCAAGCGGTCATTCTATCTCGCCGGGACGTTTTGATCAGTATATGTATCCCTATTATAAAAAGGATCTGGACGAGGGCAGGATTACTAGGGAGTTTGCGCAGGAATTAATAGATAATATCTGGGTAAAGCTGAATGATCTGAATAAGGTGAGAGATGCAGCGTCTGCGGAGGGATTCGCGGGCTATGGATTGTTCCAGAATCTGATTGTCGGCGGGCAGGACAGCGAGGGCATGGATGTGACCAATGATCTGTCCTTTATGTGCTTGGAGGCTTCTATTCAGGTTCCGCTGCCGCAGCCTTCTCTGTCCATCCGTGTGTGGAATGGGACTCCTACCGATCTGATGCTTAAGGCAGCAGAGGTGACAAGAACAGGCATTGGCCTGCCAGCTTATTATAATGATGAGGTGATTATTCCGGCGTTAATAAACAGGGGCATCTCGCTGGCAGATGCGAGAGATTATAATATTATTGGATGTGTGGAGCCGCAGAAGGCAGGTAAGACAGAGGGATGGCACGACGCAGCGTTCTTCAATATGTGCCGTGTGTTGGAGCTGGTATTTTCCAATGGCATGGATAAGGGCGAGCAGGTTGGAATTCGAACAGGCGACGTGACACAGATGAAGACCTTCGAGGAATTTTATAATGCCTACAAGGCACAGATGGAATATATGATAAGTCTGTTGGTCAACGCGGATAATGCCATAGATGTCGCTCATGCGGAGCGCTGTCCGCTGCCTTTTGAATCTTGTATGCTGGATGACTGCATTAAGCGGGGAAAGAGCACACAGGAGGGCGGAGCGGTCTATAATTTCACAGGTCCTCAGGGCTTTGGCATTGCCAATGTGGCAGATTCCTTAAGCGCGGTGAGAAAACTAGTGTATGAAGATCACACGGTGACGATGGCAGAGCTTAAGGAGGCGCTTGAGAATAACTTTGGAAAGGGTATTTCGGCAGAGAAAGCGGAGGAGGTCACAAAGGAAGTGGTCAGAGCCATGACAAGCATGGGGAAGACAGTGAGTGAGGAACAGATTGCTCAGATTTTCGTGACTGCACTTTCCGGCAGCGTGAGCGAGGAGAAAAAGAAGCGCTATGAAGAAATTCTTGCCTTGATTGAGGCGGTTCCAAAGTATGGAAATGATATAGAAGAGGTGGATCTATTTGCCCGCGATGTGGCATATACTTACACAAAGCCTTTGGAGAAGTACAAGAATCCAAGGGGAGGAATCTTTCAGGCAGGTCTGTATCCGGTATCGGCGAACGTGCCATTGGGCCAGCAGACCGGAGCAACACCGGACGGACGTCTTGCAAACACACCGGTTGCGGACGGAGTGGGACCTATGTCAGGAAGAGATGTACATGGTCCGACTGCTACAGCGAACTCTGTGGCAAGACTGGATCACGCGATCGCGTCCAACGGTACATTGTTTAATCAGAAATTCCATCCTTCTGCGCTTAAGGGAAGAACGGGACTTCTTAATTTCACCGCTCTGATCCGTACCTTCTTTGACAAGAAGGGGATGCATATGCAGTTTAATGTGGTCAGCCGTGAGACTTTGCTGGACGCACAGAAGAATCCTGAGAAGTATAAGACACTTGTGGTGCGCGTGGCAGGCTACAGCGCATTGTTCACCACCTTGTCCCGTTCCCTTCAGGATGATATTATCAACCGGACAGAGCAGAATGGGATATAGGAGTATGCCTGCTAAATAAGAAGTATTGGACTCACACTGAGCCGCCGCAGGCGGCATGAGGATTGATATGGAAGAAAATAGAGATTACTGGGGGATTCAGGGCAGAATATTTGATATTCAGAGATATTCCATCCATGATGGGCCGGGAATTCGCACCATTGTGTTTTTAAAGGGCTGTTATCTGCGATGCCGTTGGTGTTGCAATCCTGAGTCACAGGAGTACAAGATTCAGAGTATGACAGTGGCGGGAAAGCAGAAGGTGATTGGCCGCGATGTGACGGTGGCGGAGGTGATAGCGGAGCTTGATAAGGATGAGGCATATTACAGGCGCTCTGGCGGCGGGATCACCCTGTCAGGAGGAGAGTGCTTGTTCCAGCCGGATTTCTCTGCTGCGCTTTTGCGGGCAGCAAAGGAGAGAGGCTATCACACGGCGATTGAGTCCACTGGCTGTGCACCCTATGAGGAGATACAGAAGCTGCTTCCTTATCTGGATCTGTATTTGATGGACATCAAGCATATGGATTCGGACAAGCACAAGCAATTTACCGGACAGCCCAATGACAGGATTCTTGAAAATGCAAAGCGCATTGCACAGGATGCGAGGGAGTTGATTATCCGTGTCCCTGTAATCCCAACTTTTAATCATACAGAAGAGGAAATCTGCGACATTTCTCTATTTGCCGCATCCCTGCCGAGGGTGGAGCAGCTTCATCTGCTTCCTTATCACAGGCTGGGACAGGATAAATATACTGGGCTTGGCAGAACCTACACACTTGCCGATATAGAGCCGATGACAGAGGAGTATATGCAAGGTCTTTTGAGGGCGGCGGAGCACTCTGGGCTGCACTGCCAGATAGGAGGCTAGATGCATGGATATGGAAGATAAGATGAGAATTGTCCAAGAACTGGTGCCCGGCAAGCAGATTACATTGGCGCATATTATAGCGAATCCTGATAAGATTCTGTATCAAAAGCTGGGGCTTGATCCTGCCGTGGATTACACGGGAGGAGGGGCGATAGGCATTGTCACCATGAGTCCCAGCGAGACGGCTGTGATCGCTGCGGATCTCGCCATGAAAGCATCTGGGATAGAGCTTGGATTTGTTGACCGCTTTAGCGGGACATTAATAATAACAGGAAGTATATCAGAGGTGGAAGCTTCCCTGCGATCGATTCTTGATTATACACAGGACAAGCTTATGTTTACTGTGTGTGAGATAACCCGCACATAGGCGGTGGATGAGGCCAAGCATGAAAAAGATAATACTTATGGGCCGCAGTGAATGTGGAAAAACCTCACTGACACAAGCGATGAGAGGGGAGCGAATCACTTATCACAAGACACAGTATATTAATCATTATGATGTGATTATTGACACGCCGGGCGAGTATGCAGAAAATAAAATACTTGGCAGAGCATTGGCTCTGTATTCCTATGAGGCGGATGTGGTTGGGCTGCTTGCCAGCGCCACAGAACCTTATACGCTGTATCCCCCCAATATTACCTGTATGGTAAACAGGGAGGTGATCGGGATTGTCACACAGATTGACAGACCGGGCGCAAGGGCAGAGCTGGCAGCAGGATGGCTTAAAAACGCAGGATGCAAGGATATTTTCTTCGTCAGCTCCATGACCGGGGAGGGCGTGGCAGAGATTCTGGAACATTTGTGCGAGCCGGGTGATATTCTGCCGTGGAAGGTGGAAAATCCTCAAGAATATATAGAATAAAACAGAGAATTTTGCGGTTATTTCCTTGACGTAGTGAGATGGTAATGGTAAAATAAAGGAAGAAACAAGAACAATCAACACAAAACCAAATTTTTAAAAGCATAAGGAGGATAAAAAATGGTATCAGAATACGAAATCAAAAAGCAGATTTGTGACATCGGCAAGAGGATTTATGACAGAAATATGGTTGCTGCCAACGATGGCAATATCTCTGTAAAGCTGAATGATAATGAATTTCTCTGCACACCAACTGGCGTGAGCAAGGGCTTTATGACACCAGATTATATCTGCAAGGTGGACAAGAATGGCAAGGTGCTTCAGGCAAATGGCAATTTCAGACCTTCTTCAGAGATCAAGATGCATATGAGGGTATATCAGTGCCGTCCTGATGTTGGCGCTGTCGTACATGCACATCCTACCTTTGCGACATCCTTCGCTATCGCAGGGATTCCGCTTACCCAGCCAATTATGCCAGAGGCTGTTATCGCTCTTGGCTGTGTTCCGATTGCAAAATATGGCAGACCTTCCACAGAGGAGATTCCTGATGCAGTGGAGGAGTGGCTTCCATACTATGATGCAGTTCTTCTTGAGAGCCATGGTGCACTGACCTTCAGCACAGATCTGCTAAATGCTTACCATAAGATGGAGTCCGTTGAGTTTTATGCAGAGCTTCTGTATAAGTCAAGACAGCTTGGCGGACCGAAGGAGTTCACTCCAGAGCAGGTAGAGCAGCTCTATGAGATCAGAAGACAGTTCGGACTTCCCGGAAAGCATCCGGCGAATGTGTGCCCGAATGTGAAGGCTGGCAAGCCTAGCTGCCATAGCTGTGGAGGAAATTGCCATGGATCAGCAAACACTGAGACAGATGCAGTGGTTGCAGAGATCACAAAGAGAGTGATGGAGCAGTTGAATTTAAGATAATACCTGTTGGGAGGCGCATATGCGGGAACAGGAAATTACGCAGCTTGTGGCATCCGTGATGGATGCCATGGCAGATACCATAAGCGTCCATATTTCTCTTAAGCAGGCGAAGGCACTGATTGAGAAGGTGGAGGCAAGAGCGGCAGAGATGGGGGTCAATGCGGTGATTGCAGTGTCAAATTCGTGCGCGAATCCCGTAGCTGTCCATTGTATGGACAACTCCTACATCGCAAGCTATGATGTGGCATTTCAGAAAGCCTATACGGTGGTTGCTCTGAAGATGTCGACGATGGAATTAAAACAGTTAAGTCAGCCTAATGGTCCTCTCTACGGCATCCAGCACACCAACCAAGGAAGAATCGTGATCTTTGGCGGCGGGGAGCCACTCACTGTAAATGAAAGGATCGTTGGTGGGCTTGGCGTCAGCGGTGGTTCGGAGGAGCAGGATGCAGCGCTGGCGGCATATGGCAGACAAGCGTTTGAAGCTTGGCAAAATGGAGCACAAGAATAAGAGGAGGTTTTGAGGTGGCAGTGGACGAAAAAGAACTGCAGGCTATCGTGAAGGAAGTTATGGCGAAGATGCAGAAGGAAACAAAACCCTCGGCAAAACAATCAGGTATCTTCGAGGATATGAATGATGCGATTGCGAAAGCAAAGGAAGCACAGAGAATTATGCAGAAGATGCCGATGGATTTCCGTGAAAAGATTATAGCAAATATACGTAGAAAGACAAAGGAAAATGCAGAGATTCTCGCTCGCATGGGTGTGGAGGAGACTGGCATGGGAAATGTCGGCGACAAGATATTAAAGCATCATCTTCTCGCTGAGAAGACTCCCGGCACAGAGGATATTACCACGACAGCATGGTCCGGTGACAGAGGCTTGACCTTGATAGAGATGGGACCATTTGGTGTGATTGGAGCGATCACTCCCTGTACCAATCCAAGTGAGACGATTCTCTGCAACAGCATAGGCATGCTTGCGGGCGGCAATACCGTAGTATTCTGCCCTCACCCAGCAGCTATCAAGGTTTCTCAGTTTGCTATCCAGCTTGTCAATCAGGCGAGCGTGGAGGCAGGTGGCCCGGATAATGTGGCTGTGTCAGTGACAAAGCCCACTATGGAGGCGAGCAAGATTATGATGTCGCACAAGGATATCCCGCTGATTGCGGCGACAGGTGGTCCGGGTGTTGTCACCACAGTGCTTTCTTCCGGTAAGAGAGGAATCGGCGCAGGAGCGGGGAATCCGCCGGTAGTGGTAGATGAGACGGCAGATATTAAAAAGGCGGCGATCGATATTATAAATGGCTGTACCTTTGACAACAATCTTCCATGTATCGCGGAGAAGGAAGTGGTTGCGGTCAGTCAGATTGCAGATGAGCTGATCTATCATATGATAGAGAATGGCTGCTATGTGGCTTCTAAGGAGGAGCAGGATAAGCTTGTTGCGACTGTGCTCACACCAAAGGGACTGAACAGAAAATGTGTGGGGCGTGATGCCAAGACATTATTGTCCATGATCGGAGTCACAGCACCAGAAAATACCCGCTGCATTATCTTTGAAGGACCGAAGGAGCATCCGCTTATTGCGGAGGAGCTGATGATGCCGATTCTCGGAATTGTCAGGGCAAAGGATGTGGACGATGCGATTGAGCAGGCGGTGTGGTTAGAGCATGGGAATCGCCATTCGGCACATATGCATTCAAAGAATGTTGAGAATCTGACGAAATTTGGAAAAGCGATTGACACGGCGATCTTTGTGAAAAATGCGCCGTCATACGCGGCAATTGGCTTTGGCGGCGAGGGCTTTTGTACCTTTACCATAGCGAGCCGCACAGGGGAGGGACTTACTTCCGCAAGCACCTTTACAAAGAGAAGACGCTGTGTGATGTCAGACAGCCTCTGTGTTAGATAGATAGTTAAGGAAGGGAGATAATAGCAATGGACATGAATTCAGTCAATATTGAAGAGATTGTGAAACAGGTCCTTAAGGGCATGTCAAGCCAGCCAGCACAGAGTGCGGCACCTGTTCCTTCTTATCAGGCGCCGGGTGCCATTCCTAAGACAGCGAGAGTGGCGATGCTGACAGCACTTGAGAAGATTGAGCTTCAGGAATATCCGATCCCAGAGCTTGGCGACGGAGATATTTTAGTTAAGGTGGAGGGCTGTGGTATCTGTGGAACCGACGCACATGAATATAAAAGAGATCCATTTAGTCTGATTCCTGTTGTGTTAGGACATGAGGGAACCGGCGAGATCGTGAAGATGGGCAGTAAGGTGAAAAAAGACAGTGCCGGCAAGGATCTACATGTGGGAGACAAGGTTGTCACCTGTATGATATTTAAGGATAATCCAGACATCACTATGTTTGATTTGAATAAACAGAATGTGGGTGGCGCGGATGTATATGGCCTGCTTCCCGATGATGATAAGCATCTGAATGGCTGGTTTTCTGATTATATTGTGATTCGTCAGGGTTCTACAGTATTTAATGTGAGTGATCTGGATCTGGATTCCCGCATCTTGATTGAGCCATGTGCTGTGTTAATCCATGCAGTGGAGAGGGCGAAGACAACAGGAATCCTTCGCTTTAACAGCAGAGTGGTAGTGCAGGGCTGTGGACCGATCGGTCTTATCTGTATAGCAGTGCTCAGGACGATGGGCATTGAGAATATCGTGGCAGTGGACGGTGAGCAGAAGAGACTGGATTTCGCGAGAGAGATGGGAGCAGGCAAAACCGTTAATTTCAAGGATCACAAGGGCATCGAGGCACTCTCTGAGGCAGTGAATGTAGCATTTGGCGGATATTTGGCAGATTTTGCTTTCCAGTGTACAGGTTCTCCTGTGGCACATAGCAATATTTATAAATTTATCCGCAACGGCGGTGGACTGTGTGAGCTTGGTTTCTTTATCAACGGCGGAGATGCAACGATCAACCCGCATTTTGATATTTGCTCAAAGGAGATCACAACTGTTGGTTCATGGGTATATACGCTGAGAGATTACGCGACAACCTTTGATTTCTTAAAGAGGGCAAAGGGCATCGGATTGCCAATCAATAAGTTGATCACTCATAAGTTCTCTTTAGAGGACATCAATGAGGGCTTCCAGACAAATCTTCGCATGGAAGGCTTGAAGATCGCTATCGTAAATAAATAATGCGACATGGGTATTTTGTGAGAAATAGCCTAAGGAGAAAAGACTATGGCAAAAGCAGTTGGTATTATTGAGGTGTACGGCCTAGTGGCGGCTTTTGTGGCAGCGGATGCTGCATGTAAGGCGGCGGACGTGACGCTGGAGACCTTTGACAAGAACAAGCCTGCCAATGCAGATAAGCTGCCGGTGCCGCTTATCGTGTTGGTAAAGTTTAGAGGGAGCGTCGCGGCCGTCGAGGCAGCGATGGAAGCTGCCGAGGAGGCTGCGAATACCGTGTCCGGCGTAGTGTCCAAGTATGTGATAGCAAGCCCGGAGGACGATACAGAAAAGATGTTGAAGCTGAGCGGTCTGGATAAAACCTAGAATATCATTACATATAGATGGTTGATAGAAGGCGCAGATTCGCTTGATAATAGGATAAAATAGGAGGAAATAAAAATGGCACAGGAAGCATTGGGAATGGTAGAAACAAGAGGTCTGGTGGCTGCTATCGAGGCAGCAGATGCCATGGTAAAGGCAGCAGAAGTGACATTGATCGGCACAGAGAAGATTGGATCTGGACTGGTGAGTGTTATGGTTCGCGGAGATGTCGGAGCAGTGAAGGCAGCGACAGAGGTTGGCGGAAGCGCAGCGAGCAAGCTGGGTGAGCTGGTTGCTGTACATGTAATTCCAAGACCTCACAACGATGTGGAGAAGATCCTTCCTACCTTAAAATAAGAGAGCCGCCATATAGCGGCGGATGGCAGTTAAAGGAGCATGGCGCATGAAATCATTAGGATTTATCGAGATTCCAAGTGTGGCGGCTGCCGTGGATGCACTGGATACGATGTGCAAGACCGCAGATGTGGAGTTTGTCACTTGGGAGAGAAAGATGGGGGGAAGGCTGGTGACAGTGATTGTTCAGGGTGAAGTTGCAGCGGTCTCTCAGGCAGTGGAGAGTGCAGTGCAGTCTGCGATACTGAAGCCGGCAGCATACGCTGTCATCGCAAACCCCCATGAGGAGCTTTGGAAGATTATTAAGCTCAGCCAGAAAAAGCTCCATAAAACGGAGCAGTCAGAAAAAGTGGAAGATAAGACAATGTCAGAGGTTTAAGTGTATAAGCTTTAGACTGAAAGGAGATTTCAAATGGCACAGGAAGCTTTAGGAATGGTGGAAACAAGAGGATTAGTAGCAGCAGTTGAGGCGGCAGATTCTATGCTGAAGGCTGCTAATGTAGAGCTTATCGGTTCCGAGAAGATCGGATCTGGACTGGTAAGTGTTATGGTTCGCGGAGATGTGGGAGCTGTGAAGGCTGCTGTGGAGGCAGGTGCTGCCAATGCAAGCAAGCTGGGCGAGTTAGTAGCTACTCATGTGATTCCAAGACCTCACAATGATGTGGAGAAGATTCTTCCAACACTGAAATAAATAGAGATAGGGCAGAGAGACGCGGTGCGGCAGGCATAGACTCCGTGTAGTATGCCTGCCTGCGCTGGCGTTGGATAAGGATAGAAAGTGCAGGTGACAGGGTTGGAAGAGAGGACAGTGGAATATATCGCAAAGCTGGTTATGGACGCGATGGGCGAGCGTGAGAGGCAGAGCGGCTTTGGCGTGAAGGTGGGCGTGTCAGCGAGGCACGTGCACTTGACACAGGAGCATGTGGAAGCATTGTTTGGGCCGGGTTATCAGCTCACAAAGAAAAAGGATTTAATGGGAGGACAGTTTGCCTCCAATGAGCAGGTGACAATTGTCGGCACAAAGCTTCGCGCAATCGAGAATGTCAGAATATTAGGACCAGTCAGAAAAGGTTCTCAAGTCGAGATTTCTCAGACAGATGCAGTGAAATTAGGTGTTATGGCGCCCATACGTGAATCGGGCAATACCAAGGGATCAGCGCCGATCGCAATCGTGGGCCCCAAGGGAGCGATCTATCTGAATGAAGGCTGTATTGTGGCGAAACGACATATCCATATGTCTCCGGAAGATGCGGCTTTAGCAGGTGTTACAGACGGTGAGATTGTGTCTGTGAAATTTGCCAATGAGAGAGGAACTATTTTTAACAATGTGCAGATTCGCGTGGACAAGAGTTTTACATTGGAGATGCATATTGATACAGATGAAGCCAATGCTTCCAAGATAAAGACCGGAGATATGGGAGTTCTTGTGAAGTAGGAATGTAGGAGAGAAGTCTTGTTTTCTCAAGGCTTGTTTGGGCTAGGGGATTATTATGATAGTTGGCAAGGTTGTAGGCAGTGTAGTGGCAACAAGAAAGAATGAAAATCTAGTTGGAAGTAAATTCCTGATTGTGGAGCCTTTTGAGAGCATGAAGGGAGCAAATAACCGGATTGTCGCGATCGACAATGTGGGTGCGGGCATCGGTGAGATTGTTCTGGTAGCACAGGGAAGCGCGGCGAGAATTGGCTGCGGCCTAGCAGATTCACCGGTAGATGCGGCAATCGTCGGGATCGTCGATGACGGAATCGGGCTGGAATAGAGGTGCTTATATGAACATAACAGAATTAAGCGCGCTTATGCGTGAGAGCGGTGTAGTAGGCGCCGGCGGCGCAGGCTTTCCGTCCTACGCTAAGCTGAATAAAAAGGCTGATACGATAATATTAAACTGTGCGGAGTGTGAGCCATTGTTAAAGCTTCACAGGCAGGTGCTTGCAAAATATGCTTACGAGATTTTAAGTACTCTGGAGCAGATTGCAGATGCCGTGGAGGCAGAGCGGGTTATTATTGCCGTTAAGGGAAGCTATAAGCAGACAGTTGAGGCGATTAAGGCACAGCTTTCCTCCTTAAAAAAGACAGAGATAGGGATTCTGCCTGAGATCTATCCTGCCGGCGATGAGGTTATCACGATCTATGAGACGACAAAGCGCGTGGTTCCGCCGGGAAGTCTACCGATAGAAGTGGGTGTTATCGTCTATAATGTGGAGACAATCTATAATGTATATCGCGCCGTGGCAGAGCATGCCCCAGTTACATATAAGTATATTACAGTTGCAGGCGAGGTGGCAAAGCCTGTCACATTGAAAGTTCCACTTGGCATGACCTATCATGAGCTAATTGAGCTTGCAGGTGGCGCGACAGTTTCTGATCCAGTGTTGATTGGCGGCGGTCCCATGACAGGCAGAATTGTGAATGGTTATGACACGGTGACAAAGACAAGCAATGCTGTGCTTGTGATGCCTCCAAATTCTTTTATCGTGCAGAAGAAGCAGACTCGGATTCAGACAAATATGAAGAGAGCTATGGCAGCTTGCTGTCAGTGTCAGATGTGTACGGATCTGTGTCCAAGGCATCTATTAGGGCATCCGATTGAGCCTCATGCATTTATGCGCTCGGCGAGCAGTGGAGTGACAAGAGATGTCACGCCGTACATAAATACCATGTTCTGTTCTCAGTGTGGCTTGTGTGAGATGTTTTCCTGCTTCCAGAATCTTGCCCCGACAACATTGATTGGAGTGTGCAAGTCTGGGCTTAGGAAGAATGGAGTGCCCGTTCCACAGGGAATTTCGGCAGATATGGTTTCTCCCAACAGGGAGAGTCGTCTGGTGTCCAAGGAGCGTCTGACGGCAAGGCTGGGGTTATTCAAGTATGATGTTGAGGCAAGGCTTGTAGATGAGCAGGTTGAGGCTAAGCAGGTAAAAATTGCCTTGACACAGCATATCGGCGCACCTGCTGTGGCGGCTGTGGCAAAGGGTGATGCTGTGACATTAGGGCAAGTGATCGGAGCAGCCGCGGAAGGGAAGCTGGGAGTGAACACCCACGCCTCCATCAGCGGGACAGTTGTCGATGTTAATGACAGATTTGTTACGATTAAGGCATAGAACAGGCAGTATTTGCCCGCAGAAATGAGGTTACAATGAGTAAAGCGATAGGAATGGTGGAATACAAGACAGTGTCGACAGGAATACAGGCGGCAGACTTGATGCTGAAGACGGCAGAGGTTGAGATTATTGAGGCGCAGACTGTCTGTCCCGGCAAATATATTGTGCTGATCAGCGGCGATCTGAGCGCGGTCAACGCTTCTGTGGAGGCGTCCCGCACGCAGTTTGAGCAGCAGCTTATCGACTCTTTTGTGCTTGGCAATCCACATGAATCCATTTTCAGCGCGATTTACGGCGCAGCAAATATTGAGAATGTAAAGGCACTTGGAGTGTTAGAAACCTTCTCTGCAGCCTCCATTATTGTGGCAGCCGATGCTGCTGCTAAGACCTCTATCGTCGATTTGATTGAACTTCGAATCGCGAGAGGAATGTGTGGGAAATCCTATTTGATGCTGACAGGGGATGTGGCAGCGGTGACAGCAGCGATCGAACGCGCGCAGGCAGAGGTGGGCGAGACAGGAATGTTCCTCGACTCTTCCGTGATTGCCAGCCCAGATAAAAGACTTTGGGACAGCATCCTGTAGCGCAGTGTTAGGGAGGAAGCTATGCTTGCAATAGAGAGACGGAATGAGATTTTATTAAAGCTTCAGGAGGAGCGGAAGGTTGTAGTCAGTGACTTAAGCCAGCAATATAATGTGACGGAAGAGACGATCCGCAGGGATCTGGAAAAGCTTGAGAATGAGGGGCTGGCAAAAAAGACCTACGGGGGAGCTGTCTTAAATGATAGCTTTAATACTGATTTGCCCTATACCGTTCGCAAGAAGGCAAATGTGGAGAGCAAGCAGAGAATAGCGGAAGTGATCGCTGCTATGATAGAGGATGGCGATCATTTGATATTAGATGCAAGCTCCACGGCGCTGTTTATTGCAAAGCGCATGAAGGATAAGAAAAATATCACGGTGATAACGAATTCCGTCGAGATATTGTTAGAACTCTCAGACAGAAATGGCTGGAAGATACTGTCCACAGGCGGTCGGTTAAAGGAAGGCGGGCTCGCTCTAGTCGGGTATCAGGCGGAGCGCATGGTCAGCACATTTCATGTTGATTATGCTATATTTTCCTGTAAGGGAATGGATCAGGAGCGCGGTCTTACGGATGCAAATGAGAGCGATGCCCAGATAAAGAAAATGATTGTGAAGGCGGCGAAAAAAAGTATTCTTGCCGTGGATCATTCTAAGTTTGACAAAATTTCCTTTACGCAGGTCTGTGAGCTTTCTGAGATAGATATGGTTGTCACGGATAAGAAACCGAGCGAGAGCTGGAAGCAGACGTTGGCGTCTGCCGGGATTGAGCTTGTATGCCCGGAATAGGAGTAGAAGTCATATGAAGCGATTTAAGATTAAAACGGAGGTGTGCTTCAGCGAAAATGCGATCGATGCCCTAACGGAAATTAAGGGAAAAAATGCCGTGATTTTTACCGATTCTTTTATGGCGTCATCGGGAGCGGCAGATCGCATTGCGGAGAAGCTTGGAAATTGCAGCAGCATCAGTGTATTTGACAAGGTAAAGCCGGACCCGCCGATCGAGCTGGTGACAGAGGGGTTGGATTTTTTGAGAAATGCCAATGCAGATGTAGTGATAGCTCTGGGTGGAGGTTCCTCCATCGATGCAGCAAAATCGGTAGTGTTGATGGCGAAGAGAGTGAATCCGGCAAACCCGATAAGGCTGATTGCAATTCCGACGACAAGCGGCACAGGCTCTGAGGTGACACAATTCGCTGTGATCACGGACGCACAGAAGGGAGTGAAGTACCCTCTGGTTGATGAGCAGCTTCTGCCGGATATGGCGATTTTAGATCCGTCTCTTGTTATGACGGCGCCTCCCGGAATTACGGCAGATACTGGATTTGATGTGATCACACACGCGCTGGAGGCGTATGTCTCCAAAAATGCCTCTGATGCGTCCGATGCACTGGCAGAGAAATCATTTGAACTAGCCTTTGAATTTCTGCCAAGAGCATTTAAAAATGGTACAGATTATATGGCAAGAGATAAGATGCACAGTGCTTCCTGTCTGGCAGGAATGGCATTTAACGGGGTGAGCCTAGGTGTCAATCACAGCATCGCCCACGCGCTTGGAGGAAAGCTTCATATTCCTCATGGGAGGGCGAATGCCATCCTGCTTCCGCATGTAATTGCTTTTAATGCGGATCTGGATGGACATTTTGGCGCTGATGATACAGAGGCTGCGGTAAAATATGCAAAGCTTGCACAGAGAGTGGGACTTCCTTGCACAAATGTGCGCATGGGAGTGCTAAATCTGATACAGGAGCTGACTTATATGATGCAGATGATGCATATTCCAATGACATTGTCTGAGATGGGGATAGATCTGGAGGAGTTTGAGCTGCTTCGCCCATCGATTGTGGAGGCAGCGCTGGCAGATGTGTGCACGCTCACCAATCCAAAAAGAGTATCCGCAAAGAGAATCAATCGTATACTTGATACGATAGCAAGATAAATCATAGGTAACGCCATAATATTCTATAGAGGTGGAATATTATGGCGTTTTTGCGTGTTGAAATTCCAATTTATAAGAAAATGATAGAAAAGATTATAGAATAGACTGATATTAAATCTGCTCGTCATCAAATAATGTTATCATAATATCCACAACCTCCTGTTCCTATGATGCTTCCCCATCTTTATATAGAGATGTATGTCTGTTTATTTTAATTTCTTAATTTTATGCATCTTAATATAATAAGTCAGCATCAGCGGAATGTCTGCTCCGATCCATGCTATGGGTCCAGCGAGGCATATTCCAAGATAGCCAAGGCGATCTGCTAAGTAAAATGCCACAAATGCTCTCATCACAAGCTCTGCCACACCTGCCATCATTGGCATAAAGCCATCCCCCATTCCCTGAAGTGTATTGCGGTAGATAAAAATCAATCCAAGAGGAATAAAGAATATTGCAATAGTATTGAGATATTCTCTTGCATACGCCATAACCTCTGGTTGCTCTCCTGTGATAAATAAGGAAACAAGAGCACTTCCTCCAAACACGACAAGCAGACTGCCAAATATACAAAAAACACAAGAAATCAGTATACAGCTATTTACACCTTTTCGTATTCTGTCCATCTTTCCAGCTCCAAGATTCTGTCCTGTGTAGGATGCCATGGTCGCGCCAAATGTCACTGCGGGCTGAGTGGCAAGCTGTTCTGCCTTGCATGCTGCCGTGTAGGCTCCCACGACAGTTGAACCAAAGCTGTTGATTGCTCCTTGCAAAATCATGGTTCCAATCGCCGTTATAGAAAATTGTAGAGCCATTGGAACACCTACTTTCATTAGCTGAAATGCACTGTGGTGACTGTAGGACAATTCTTCCTTCTGAAATCGAAGAATAGGGAAACGTGCTCTAATATATATAAGACAGAGCACTGCTGACACTGCCTGTGAGATCACTGTAGCATACGCTGCGCCTGCGACACCAGATTGTAAAGTGACAATAAAAAATAGATCCAGAGCAATATTTAGCACGGAAGAAATAATCAGGAAATATAGGGGAGTCTTGCTGTCTCCCAGCGCGCGCAGTATCCCGGCAAGCAGATTATAGAACATCGTCGGCAATATCCCCGCAAATATAACAATAATATAGATTGCAGCCTCATCCAAAATATCCTCTGGTGTATTCATTAGGGTAAGCGTAGATCTGGTCAGGCAGATAGTCAGCACGGTAAGCACCGCTGAGATAATCAGTCCAAGATACACAGACATCGCCACATAATGTCTAAGTCCTTTTTCATCTCCCGCACCAAAGCGTTGAGCTGCCAACACAGAAAATCCGCTGGTGATTCCCATAACAAATCCCAACACCAAAAAAGAAAGTGAGCCTGTCGAGCCAACTGCCGCCAAAGCCTGAACTCCCAGAAATCTGCCCACAATAATAGTATCTACCATGCTATAAAGCTGTTGGAATATATTCCCTATTAATAGTGGGATAGAAAATGCTAAAATGAGACGGGCTGGGCTGCCCTCCGTCATATCCTTAACCATATCGTACTCTCTCCTCAGATTTAAAATATCAATGCCACATGGTGTTACAAAACCACACCAAGCAAAAGGCACGAAAAAGACAAACAAACTTATCTTACTGGATTTTTGTTTCCTTGTAAATAGATGATTTTTACAAAAATCTGAAAAAAATTTGCTTAAAATGATGAAAAATGTGATCGCTATCTATAGATATAGAAAAATATATGTTATCTAAAATAGGGATAGTCGTTTTCAAGATCATGCTCCTTTGGATAAAATATGAAAGATTGTTAATTTTTCGAATTTTATTTGACGGAGGTTTCGTTGTGGTCTTTGATAGGAATTTTGATTCCTTAGATTCGTATAATGTGAAAATCCAGACTCAGAAGAGTCTGGACTTTTTGTATCGTCCGCCCTGTTTGCCTGACAGATGTTCTAAAATAAAGCTTCGAATCTGTTCAAGCTGTCCGGGGGCCATGTCTTTTTTGCAGAATACTAATACAAGTCTATCCTTATTATATAATAGAAGATAATCTCTTAATTCCCAAAGAGTATTGACATCCTCCCAGTGAGTCATGTCAAGTTTCTGCATCTCCATTCGATCAGCGAGGATGCCATTGTTCATAAAGGTGTACTCTGTCTTGGCAATGTCGGAAGGACTGCGAAATTTTAAGTGTTTTTTTATCTTATAGGAAAATCCAATTACGCTGTATAAAGGATAGAGCATAATAAGGAGAAAGATCCACCAAAATGGGCCGGGATTGGTGTACAGAAAGTACAGGGCTCCCACAGTGGGAATAAATAATGTGACAAGCAATGTTTTATTCTGGATATAACGATTCCACATAGTGACTTTTGCATAATCTTTTCCGTCAGGTTTAAAGGTAGAGGTAAATCGTATTACGTTCATAGGCGTCCTCTCTTTTGCGTCGTTTGATTTTTACATTATATCACAGGAATCCATTTGTGACAGCATATTTTATGAATTTTACAAAAATTTAAGAAGTGAGTGGATTCGGCATCTTGCACTTTTTTGGGATTATGATAAAATTAGAGACGGACAGAGAGTGTAGGATGGATGTGTGCGATATTCATGCAGTGCCACCATGTGGTATGCAGGGGGTAAGTATGATTTATGTGACGGCGGATATACATGGCTATTATGAAGCATTTATGCATTTGCTTAGGGAGATCGATTTTTCACAGAGAGATTTTCTGTATGTGATTGGAGATACCATCGATAAGGGACCAGAGTCTTTTCGTGTGCTGGAGCACATTATGGATGCGGAAAATATGGAGCTAATTTTGGGAAATCATGAGGAATTTCTATTAGAGGGCTTAAAGAGCCGTGTGTATGGAAAGCGAAATTTTATTGATATGGAGCTGTGGTATAAGCATGGGGGAAAGGAGACCTTTGAGGAATACAACAGAATGTCCGCAGAACAACAACAGAGGATTTTTCGCTTTTTGAGCACAAGGCCACTTTATCAGATTCTTGGCGGTACAGTGTTGGTACATGGTGGGGTGATTCCAAAAAAGACACAATATTCTTCGTGGGAGGAGTTGATGGAGGAGCAGGATAGGCAGACACTTCTCTGGGCGAAGGAGGAATTTCTGATGCATCCATTTGATATTAATCTGGAGGGAAGAGTGATCTTTGGTCATACGCCCACATCTGAGATACAGAGAGTGCGGGGAGAGAAGCAGACGCCCGGCGTTGTCTGGAGAAATGGAAAACGTATGGGAATTGACGGTGGTTATTTATTTGGAGGCAGATTAATAGCGATCTGTCTTGATAATGATACTATATATTATGTAAAATAGGAGGCAGTCATGGAAGAAACAAAGGGAAAGAAGAAGGAACTGGAGAGAATCGCATGGAATAAGTATGATGATGCGAAGATGGAGGAGGTGATGTGCTATAATGAAGGTTATAAGGCATATATTTCCACCTGCAAGACGGAAAGAGAGTGTGTGAAGGAGGCAATCCGCTTGGCGGAGGAGAAGGGCTATCGGGATCTGAAAAAGCTGATCGCGGACGGCGAGACGGCGAAGGCTGGTGACAAGCTGTATTATAATAATATGGATAAGGCACTGGTGCTGTATCTGGTGGGTGAGGAGCCTCTTGAGAAGGGCATGAAGATTCTGGGAGCACATATTGATTCTCCTAGACTTGATATAAAGCAGAACCCATTGTATGAGGATACAGGCATGGCAATGCTGGATACACATTATTATGGTGGGATTAAGAAGTATCAGTGGGTGACACTTCCACTTGCACTTCATGGTGTGGTGGTGAAGAAGGATGGCACTAAAATTGAAGTAAATATCGGTGATCATTCTGGTGATCCTGTGGTTGGTATTTCGGATCTGCTGATACATTTGTCTGCTAGCCAGATGGACAAGAAGGCATCTAAGGTAGTAGAGGGAGAAGATCTGAATATTTTAATTGGGAGCATCCCGCTCAAGGAAGAAGAAAAGGATTCTGTGAAAGCTAATATCTTAAAGCTTCTTATGGATAAATATAATTTTGAGGAGGAGGATTTTCTCTCTGCTGAGATTGAGTGTGTTCCTGCCGGAGAAGCGAGAGATTATGGACTTGACAGAAGTATGGTGATGGGGTATGGGCATGATGATAGAGTATGTGCGTACACTTCGCTTACGGCACTCTTGGAGCTTGATAAGACGGATAGAACCTGTGTCTGCCTGTTGGTAGATAAGGAGGAGGTTGGAAGTACAGGTGCTACTGGTATGGAATCCAAATTTTTTGAAAATTCTGTGGCAGAGCTGATGGACCGTATGGGCGATTATTCGGAGCTTAAGGTGAGAAGAGCACTTCAAAATTCCCAGATGCTTTCCTCTGATGTAAGTGCAGCATTTGATCCCAATTATCCGTCTGTAAACGAAAAGAAGAATACGGCATATTTTGGAAGAGGTCTGACATTTAATAAATATACAGGATCTAGGGGAAAGAGTGGATCAAATGACGCCAACCCTGAATATATTGCGAGACTGCGCGCAGCGATGGAGAAACATCAGGTTTCTTTCCAGACAGCGGAGCTTGGCAAGGTAGACGAGGGCGGCGGTGGAACGATCGCAAAGTATGTGGCAGCTTATAATATGGAAGTAATAGACAGCGGAGTTGCCGTGATTAATATGCATGCACCTTGGGAGATCGTGAGCAAGGCAGATGTGTATGAAGCGATGAGAGGGTATGTGGCATTTTTAAAAGAAATGTAATTTGCCTTCGATTTTATTTTGGGGAAAGGTACGTGTAGAGAATTGCCTATAATCCTCCGTCACTTTGCTCCCGCTTAGTGAAAAACGTAGCAGATGCTAAGCTTGTGTGAAACCTCGCTGAGCACTGCTGTAGACTGGCTCGGCTGACTTTGCTATTTTCTGACAAAGCGAAAGTTAGCCGAGCAGATTAATTAGACCTCTTTATATAACAGCCAAAAGCAAGGACATGATCTCGGCTGCATATTTTCGTCTCTGTCGCAAGGATCTTCTGTACACTCTTTTACCTTTATAGTATAACCAAGCCGTTTATATAAACGAATATTAGCCGTATCTGTGGTGTCAACACCAATAGATATCCGTTGATATCCCAAATCCTTTATATACTCCATCACGTGGCAGATCAGCTTTGTCCCTAATCCCTGACCACGGAAATCTGTTCTGACTCTAAATGCACAAAGATATGCCGTTCTTTTGCCATCTGCAAAATCTTTGTCCTCAAGGTCATAGAAAACATACAACTCTCCAACTAATTCTCCATCATAGTCGAGCACCCAAAATTCAGCATTCCCTCTTTTTATGTTGTCGCAAAAGAATTTTGCATTAGAAGAAGCAGTATGAATACTATCACATCCCCACAATTTCAACAACTCATGCTCTGTTGCTCTTCTAATCTTCATAAGTTTCATCCTCCAAATCTCGATTAGTAACTCTATTTTGTATTGTCATTGTAGCACATAGAGATGTTTTATTCTACTGTTTTCCTTTTTTGCGGAATAGTGGGGATAAGTGTCTATCTTCAAGGAACAAATCCAGAAAAGTATTTGAAACGAATAATGAACTTGTGAGTTATTAATCCTACGCATAGCTTTTGGTTGTAAAATACATTCATGCGTTTGTCGTGTCTGTAATACAGGAGAGTTGACAAAATATTTTATCGTGCTATAACCCGAGTTTGCCACTTATAAAGTTTAAAATGGAGCCATAACGGCTCC
>CAJUOO010000040.1 GCA_910588535.1 uncultured Lachnospiraceae bacterium
ATAGCACTACATGTATACAATATCTTGTATAATTAAATCTTATTGCGACAGTCCCACTTATGAGCCGAGCGTCCGTCAGCTTCTGCTGACATGTTCTTTTGGACGCTCGTGTGCACAAAGACCTGAACTGTTACAATAAGTGTTGCCTACACAAGATATCGCATAAAATGCAGTACTATCATACAATAACTTATATATGTTTCTCTCCATGAAGCAGCCCCAGATAAAGCCTCATAATAAATAGAGCTTTTAACATTCTAAAATCGCTCAAATTGTATGATTCTCTCCTCTTCTCCCTCTGTGCAGGCAAAGATCCCTTCCATCGCTCCCGTAAATCGCTTTCCAACATGCCATCCCTCGTCGCACAGGTAATCCACTCTCTCAAGAACCGCCACACATCTCCATTCCTCGGATGATTCTTTTATATAAAAGCTGCGGCGAAGCCCCTCCGTCACTGCTTTTAAGCTAATTTTTGTGCCGGGGGCCACTTTCTCTGGGCAGTCTATTCTTCTGTCTGTATCCCCGACATGTTCTCTAAGCCGAAGCCCATATCCCTGCTCCTGCCCATATGGGCCAAAGGTCAGATACGTATTCTCATCATAATAGCAGGTAATGCCAAATTCCTCGCCCTGAACCACTGTATCTGGTATGGTCAAAGCAACCTCAATGGTACTGTTATATTCCTTCTGCCTTCGAACCAAGATGCTTCTTGCCTCCACAGTACTCAAAGATTCTCTGCATGCGCGCAGCAGAATAGTATTCTCCGTCATACGGATGGTTCCCTCCTCCGGCACTCTGGGCGTTATATAAGGCTCAGCTTTGTTCTCAGGAATCCATTCTTGCAGATTAGGCTTCTTTTGCAGCACACTTGGCCCTCTTCCATTGTTAATTAGAGGCCATCCATCCGGTGTCCAAGTAATTGGGTCCATAGCTGTCTCTCTGCCCAGCACCGTATATTTTCCCTCCAGCTGTCTGCCGCAAAGATATACAGTATACCAGTCTCCATTCTGTGTACACACCGGTTTTCCATGTCCACATCGCTGCAATGCTCCTTTTTCATCCCACTGTCTCATAATAGGATTATAAGGACAAGGTTCATAGATCCCCTTTAAGGTGCGGGAGCGCGACACAGAGATTCTGTGACCCAGACCAGTTCCTCCCTCCGCCTCAAATAGATAATACCATCCATCCTTCTTCAGAAGATGAGAGCCCTCCGGCGCACGCTTATTATGCCCATAATACAAAAGCTCCGCCTCAGAAAGCTGCTTTGTCCCATCTGCACTTATCTCAAAGATCCTAGCACCCCTGTTCAATAGCATATAGCGCCTGCCGTCATCATCAGTAAAGATCGACGGATCGATGCCATCCTCCTCCAGATAAACTGGCTCACAATATGGTCCCTCTGGTCTGTCTGAGGAAGTCACCATCTGCCTGCGATACACTGTCCCATCATCATTTAGGCGGAAGGTTGCCGTAATATAAAATCTTCCATTATAATAGGAAATATCTGGCGCCCAATAGCCCCGCCCTCCCTCTAGAGTATTAAGATTTCTCGCCCACTCAGGATTTGTGATGGCATGTCCAATCCACTCCCAGTGAATCAGATCCTTGGAGTGAGAGATCGGGATACAGGGAAAGAAAATAAAAGAAGAATTCACCATATAATAATCCTCTCCCACACGCACAATGCTGGGATCAGGATACATGCCAGTCAGAATTGGATTCTGGTACATATCAAAAAATGCAGCGCCACAATATTCCTCAAAGTATGCCTCGATCTCTTGATACTCTTTCCTCTTCCCCTCCTGCAACTTCTGATCGGCAGCAAATTCGTGCGCCAACTGATAAGGCGTGATCCTCTCTATATCCCCGTGCACCGGCGACAGGCCGACACGCTCCGTCAAATATTTTACAAGAAGAAGATTCCCTGACTCAACCGCATAATGCAGTGTTGTCCGATTTCTCTTATCCGTCTCATTAAAGCTCGCTCTCGAGTACTCCACAATATAGCGCATCAACATAATATTTCCTGTAGAAGCCACATGAAACGGCACCTTTTTGTCATCCCACACACTTTCCACAGCCGCCGGATTATGCAACAATATATCCTTTATTGCCCCCAGATCCTCCCTGCATACTGCTTCTTTTAGATCCATACAAACGCCCCCTTTTTTTCTTTCATTTATTATAGCATAGCCCGAAGATGCCTGCCAAGCTTCGATCCAGTGTTTGACAAAAATGTACCTTTTATCAAAAATTGTATCCTTTTGTAAAAAAAGTATCTTTTAACAATAAGATTTTTATGTTACATTTATTTATGTAGTACATTTTTAGGGAGGATACTATGAAAAAATTTAAAAAAATGTTCTCAGCTAATCTTGTCGCACAATTTTTATATTCTTATATTCTTGTACTCATCATTCCCATGCTAATTCTCTTTTATGGATTTTATTGTGCCTTCACCATTGTCGAGGAAGATATCAGGGAATCGAATATCGCCATGCTGACCAAGAGCATGTATCTTTTAAATGAAGAAGTGCGAGCACTGGAAAAATTAGCCTTGCAAACCTCGCAGTTTGAACCCCTGCGTGAGCTTGGCAATATGACACTCAGAAACGGAAATTATATCACTACCGTCAAGGAGGTCATTAATGAATTTTATGTTCTTATTAATTATCAGAGCCTGCCCTTGCTAAAAGAAGCTTATATCTATCTCAATGAGATGGATCTGGTTATCTATGACCATTCTGTCTATCACACAGATGTCTTTGCACAATATATACATAGCTGGGGCATGACGCTGGAGGAATGGTATGATATGTGCAGAACTGGCATTGACCGCTCCCCGCATTATTTCGTCTCACCCGATGGCTCCATCCAGTATATCACACCATTTTCCAACGGCCTTTTTGGCCCCAACCAAGGTGTGATTATCTACCGCTATGATGACAGAGAATTTAACCGCTTATTAAGCTTTGCTAAAGAATATAATGAATATTCTGTTTTTATTATAGATGATGACAACCGCATTCTATACAGAGAAGATCGGCTTGGTCTTGAAAATAATATTCCATTCTCGACCCTGACAGATACTGGATTTTCCAATCTTGACTCCAACTACTGGATCTATACATCTGCACAGCATCCCACATGGAGATATGTTCTCGCTCTCTCGGACAAGGAGACGCTGACACAGCTCACCACGCTTAAAGACCTTGTATTGATCCTGATCCTTGCCGCCGCAGCCATTGGTGTATTTATCTCTCTGCTTATGTCCATCCTAAAGGGAAGACCCATCAATGCTCTGATCCACGCCATTATGACAGAGGAGGAGGTGGAAGAAAATTCACCCAAACTTACTTCTCTGTTCTCGGCGATCACAGAAAAGAACGAGACTCTTCTGCAGGAAATAGAAAATGACAAACCTATGTTACAAAAAGCATTTTTCCACGATCTTATCAAAGCAGAGTTTCTAAACAGCAAGGAGATGTACTACAATGCACAAAAAGCTGGTCTTGAAATTAACGGAAACCAATATATTGTGATCTCGGTAAAACTTTTTCCTGATAATGATTTTTATACCGTAGATATCCAGACCATAGAGGAGGTACAGCTCTTGACACAGCTCCTTTTAAAGCATATCACTGAGGTTTTTGCCTGCCCTGTATGGATCTACAAGAAGAATTATCTGTCCAGCCTGTTTATTATCCAGACGGAGAGACAGAACAGCCAGACCATCACTCTCGCGGAGCAGATCTGCCATTGGCTGTCCAACGAATATAATGTAGAATCCTTCTGGGGTATTGGCTCCCCCTGCACCAATCTCTTGGATATCTGGAAAAACTGCGAAGAAGCACACACTGCTATGGAACACTGCCACCTAGAAAAGCATATTCAAGAATATAACTCTCATCTGGAAGATCAAGCTGTCCTCTATTTTCCAGAAACGGCGAGGGAAAAGTTATCCGCATCCCTAAAATCTGGTGACTCTGCTTCCTGCAAAGCTATCTTAAATATTTTGGAAAATGAGAACTTTACAAATCGCCATCTAGGCCGCAACCAATTTATTCATCTCAACCGCTATATTACTGATATTCTAACCTCCCTCAATCTGCCGGATACCACCGATCAGATTTTATGGCTCAATGAGGAGGCAATCGGCTATAATGACAGCCCTGATGAATATTTCCGCCGGCTGCGGAGCATCTGTTCTGAAATTTGCAGGCAGATCCAACAGAATAAATCCATGCAGCACGGCAGGCTGATAGAGCGAATCCAGCAATATATACAGGAAAATTATATGGACTCCGGTCTTGGCCTCAGCCGCATCAGCCAAGAATTTCATATATCCGAGGGATATGTCTCCTCCATCTTCAAGGAGCAGAGCAGCGTAAATTTTGGCGATTATGTGGAAAGTATACGGATCAATAAGGCATGCCAGCTTCTCAAAGAAAATGAACATACCATCAGCGAGATAGCAGAATTTGTCGGCTACAACAGCGTACAGTCGTTCCGCCGCGCCTTTAAAAGAGTAAAAGGAATCAGCCCAAAAGAATATCGATAGATTTGTTATTCTTTTTAAGAACGGTTCGTCTAAGAAAGTTGTCTGTAATTCTCTGTCACTCCACTGGGGCTGTCGCATGAAAAAACAGATACAGGATATTATAACTTCTTGTAAGATAAGCTTTTTATCATTTTGGGAAAAGGTCCGTATAACCAATCTGCTGTTTCCTCCATCACCCCGCTTGCGCTTAGTGAAAAACGTAACGGATACTAAGCTCGTGAACTACCTCGCTAAGTACCAACGTTTTTCAATAGGTTCCTTGAGGAAAACAGCAGATTGGTTATACTGTATTATTGGATAGATCTGATGCGTTGTAATTTCTCATATACTCGCAGCTCTATATTTATTTTTATTTCGTTTGTATTCAGAGATCATCATACTCTTTTACTTGGAGACAACAAAAACTATCTATTGATCCGATACAAGCAGAGTAATAGCGTGTTCTACCTAACTGATAAAAACAGCCCGGCAAACTGCCTGTGGTTCTCAAGGAACCTATTGAAAAACGCCGGCACTTAGCGAGACAGTTTCGAGCTTAGTGTCCGCTGCGTTTTTCACTAAGCGGGAGCGGGGTGACGGAGGACCACAGGCAGTTCGCTGGGCGGATCTTTTATGAAGATGATTCAGCAAATTATTAACAACAGATAAAACATAACATTTACAAGAAGTTATTATATTTTGTAAGATGAGTCTTCTTTTACCTCTTTCAGAAAAAAGTTCGTATAACCAATCCTCTGTTTTCTCCGTCATCCCACTCCAGACAACGAGATTTTTGTCTTCATTTGTATATACAGCTAATCAAACTATCTTGAAGATCTGCTTTACTTGCCTATACCTGATATAGGCAAATGCAACTATCCATGTTAATGAATACAAAAAAAATAACTTATCAATTCAACATAAGCAAAATTACAACGTGTCTTGCCCTACCGATCAAACCAGCCCGTCGAACTGCCTGTGGTTCTCAAGGAACCTATTGAAAAACACCGGCGCTTAGCGAGGTAATTTCGAGCTTAGCGTCCGCTGCGTTTTTCACTAAGCGGGAGCGGGGTGACGGAGGACCACGGGCAGTTCGACGGACGGATCTTCTCAGAAAATAATACAACACCTTTTTATTAGTAAAAAATAAACTTTACCAACAATAAAATGTTTCACGTGAAACATTCTTACCAATCCTCTACGTTTCACGTGAAACATTTCTTCATATATATCATATTATATTCCTTACTCTATTATACAATCTACACTATCTTACATCAACCAATCCATTTCGAATCGCAAATACAGCCGCCTGTGTTCTGTCAGAGGCATTGATCTTTTTAAATATATTAGATACGTGATTCTTAACTGTTCTCTCACTTATACTTAGCTTATATGCAATCTCTTTATTAAACAAACCCTCTGTTATCAATTTCAACACTTCTATTTCCCGCTTCGTCAATCCCTCCAGCGTCTGTGAACTTTCCTCTTTATTGATTAACCCCATATTTAAAACTGGTATTAAATCTGGCTGTATAAATACATCTCCACCATATACAGAATTAATTGCTTTCTTCAATAGATTGACATCAGAATTTTTTAAAATATATCCGTCGCATCCAATATCCACCGCTTTGAGAAGATAATCTACTTCATTATGGATAGTCAACATCAATACTTTTATCAATATATTTTCTTCTTTGATCTTTTGTAGCACCTCTATACCATTCATTTTAGGCATATTGACGTCTAATAAAAGTATATCTGCCGTTCTTGTTTGTAGCATCTTCATACATTCCAGTCCGTCTCCAGCCTGTCCGACCACTATAAAATTAGAATCTAACTCTAATAACTGTTTGATTCCTTCTCGGATCATGGAATGATCATCAGCTAGTAAAATTCTAATTTTCATCTGTTTTCTTCAACTCCTTCTTTGGCAAAACAACCACTATCTCTGTTCCTTCATCTTTTTCAGAACGGATATCAATCTGTCCCTCTAACAAATGTACTCTTTCCTTCATCATAGAAATACCAAAACCTGTATTTTGCTGATCAGATTTTATCTCTCCGACAATAAATCCGTTTCCTTTATCAATAATCCTCAGCTCAATCTCACTTTCCTGATAAGAAAGAATTATTTGTAACTTTTCTGACTGTGAATATTTTTTACTGTTACTTGTCGCTTCCTGTATAATTCTAAGGATTGTTAATTCATAAGCGGGACTAAGTCGCTCTGCATTTCCCTCAACAGAAAAATCAATTTTCATATCTGTGTTTTCCTGAAGCTTTTTCACTGCATGAGTCAATGTCTCCTCAAATCCAATATCATCAAAAGACATGGGACGTAAATTATATACCACCTCCCTCATATCATCCACACTGCTACGTATTGTATTGATAATAAGCTGCATTTCCAATTTAGCTCGAATCGGATCGGCATCCATCACTTGTTGACAAAATTCAAGTCGATATATCATTGCTGTTATATTCTGAACAATGGTATCATGTAACTCTCTGGCAATTCTCTGACGTTCGCGCTCCTGCTCTTCTATAATTCGAACACCAACGCTATTTCCTGCTTCCTCCTGAATCTTCTGAGACTGCTCATCCATCGTTTCGGCGGTATCCAATTCACCCAAAAGGCCACAAAGCTCTCGTCTTTTTTCTATTTTCAGCGACAACTCCTCTTTTATCTCCTGCTGCCGCTTCTCTAATTCTTCTTTTTCTTTTTTTAACTGTCCAATTTTATCCTTTGTTCTTCCATATTCTTTTGAAATAGGTGAAAATGCCTCATAAGCAAAATCAAAATCTTCTTCTATTCTTTCTATCTGATCTTCAATTTCTTTTATCTGACAATTATTCTTATTAACAATATTTTCAGCTTTATCTATTATTTGTCCTAATTCTTTAATTTCCTGATTCAGATAACGCCTCAATTTTAATAATTCCATTTGCTAACTCCTACCAACATATGAATTATTATGACTAATTACCCATATAATCATATCATATCTTTTACTTTAACTCAATCACGTTTTAGAAAAATCACAATTTTTTCTTTAAAATAACTTTGTCTTATATTATTATCTATTACTTTACAATAAATAGCAGATCATTTCAACAATAAATAAAGTATACAAAATACTACTATAAGTTGTGAATCAATTCTTACTTTTGTATGTTCTCAAAAGCACATGACAATATCGCCAACAGCGTGTATAATAATACCAATAAAACCACCATCCTATTTATGAAAGGAGTCTTCACATGAAAGTAAACAATAAAATTATAACTGCATGCCTGACAGCTTCTGCTGCCGTTTCTTCTATAGCACTGCTCAACAAATGGATCTTTCTGTCCTCCAATAAAGGTTTGCTCCCAAGAAACCGTTTTTCCTATGACTGGCGTTTTGGATCTATCTCCTACCACGTATCAGGAAAAGGAAAGCCTCTGCTTCTTATTCATGATCTTCTTCCCGGAAGTAGTGATATAGAATGGAATTCTCTTGTGGAAAAATTATCAATATCGCATACGGTATATTCCCTTGATCTTCTAGGCTTTGGCAGATCGGACAAGCCAGCTATCACATACACAAATTACCTCTATGTACAGTTGATCACTGACTTTATTAAATCAGTAATCGGCAGAAGAACGGACGTAATTGCTTCTGGCTCCTCCTCAAGCGTTGCTGTAATGTCATGTTGTAACGATCATGCACTGTTTGATCGAATGATCCTTGTCAATCCAGATTCACCAAAAATCGCTGGACAGATCCCAAATAAACGTTCTAAGATGCAGAAATTTTTGATCGATTGTCCCGTGTTCGGAACTCTCTTATATAATATTATGATGAGTAAATTATTTTTAAACAAAGATTTATCCAAACATTATCTCTCTGCTGCTTGCCGTCAGAACGATCTTGTATGCTCCTTTCACGAGGCTGCTCATATCGGAGGCTGTCGATCAAAATATATCTATTCTAGCATCATTGGAAATTATACGAACTTTAGTATCTCACATAAGATCTCTGAGATTGATAACAGTATTCTTCTCATAGGTGGAATGATGGAGGAATCGATCACTGATACCATACAATATTACAAAGAATTAAATCCCGCGATTGAAAGTTCATATATGAAAGGATGCCGACATTTTCCACAAATTGAAAAGCCAGAGGATTTCCTCCAGCTTTGTCAGATCTTTCTCTCTTCTACTATATAAGAGGTTCTTTTTTGGGGATACCAGCTTTTCTTGGATAGATCTTAGCTATGGGCGCTGTTTTTTTTATTACGATCAGCGTCCTTTCTATCTCCGTATTTGGTATTGTAAAAGATACTATATCTTTTATCTCTCCTGATAGAAGCTTCACTGCTCGTGTCGCCTCTTTCAACTCCTCCTCAATTTTAATAGATTTATATGGAATAAAATACCCTCCCTTTTTTATAAACGGCATGCCATATTCTGCCAAGACAGGAAGAGCTGCAACTGCCCGAGACACACAGAAATCAAACTTTTCCCTATATATTTCTTCCCTTCCCATATCCTCTGCCCGCCCATGTATACATTCTATCTTCTCAAGGCCAAGCTTATCTGCCACCTCTATTAAAAAGTTCACCCTCTTATTCAGAGAATCCAAAAGTGTCACCTCAAGATCAGGAAAGGCTATCTTAAGCGGAATACCCGGAAATCCAGCACCTGTCCCCACATCTAGCACTCTTCCCTCTCCCCGGAATACAGGGGACAAGACAATAGATAAGCTATCCAGAAAATGCTTATGGACCACCTCACTATATTCTGTGATAGCAGTAAGATTCATGACTTTATTTTTTTCTATCAACAGCTCATAATACTGTACGAATTGATTAAGCTGTTTTTCACTTAATGTAAGTCCCAATTTTAGAAGTCCCTGCTCTAACAACTCCGTCATCTTTTTTCTTCCCTTCTAACCTGCTCCAGATAGATCAGCAAAACGGAAATATCAGCGGGTGATACCCCAGAGATTCTTGATGCCTGCCCTATAGATAATGGCTTATAAAGCTTTAATTTCTGTCTTGCCTCTTTTCTCAGATTATCGACCCTATCATAATCAAAATCTTCGTTTAATTTCTTTCCTTCCAGCTTTTTAAATTGCTCTACCTGCTTAAGTTGCCTTTTTATATATCCCTCATATTTAATATTAATATTAACCTGTTCTATCACAGCTTGCGACAACGATTTTCTCCCCTTGTCAATCTCCATAAGCATCTCATAAGAAAGCTCTGGCCTGCGGATCAATTCTGCCAATGTCGTACCTGTCTTTAATGGAGTACTTTCGTATCTGGCAAGCAGTGACTGTACTTCCTCATTTGCACCCACAACAGTCTGTTTTAGTCTTCTAATCTCTTCCTCTATTAATTGTTTTTTCTTCACAACAGCATTATACTGGCTATCTGATACAAGCCCTATCTGATGCCCTATCTCAGATAATCTTAGATCCGCATTATCTTGGCGGAGAAGCAAACGATATTCTGCCCGTGAAGTCATCATGCGATATGGCTCATGATTTTCCTTTGTAACCAAATCATCGATCAAAACTCCGATGTAAGCCTGCGATCGATCTAGAATAATCTGCTCTTTTCCAAGTACTTTTCTTGCAGCGTTAATTCCTGCTATCAAACCCTGCGCCGCTGCCTCCTCATAGCCAGAGCTTCCATTAAACTGCCCTCCACTATACAGACCCTCGATCATTTGAAATTCCAAAGTCGGTTTTAACTGTCTAGGATTTATACAGTCATACTCTATCGCATATGCATTTCTCACAATCTTCACATTCTCAAGACCCTTCACGGTCCGATACATAGCCACTTGAACATCTTCAGGTAGAGAACTTGACATTCCCCCAAGATACATCTCATTGGTATATAGGCCTTCAGGCTCTATAAAAACATGATGCCTGTTTTTATCTGCAAATTTAACCACCTTATCCTCTATGGATGGACAATATCTTGGACCTGTCCCTTCGATCACACCAGAAAACAGAGGAGAACGTGATAGATTATCACGTATTACTTTATGTGTCTCTTCATTTGTATAAGTAAGCCAACAAGACACTTGTTCCTTCTGCACATTCTCTGGGTCCGTTGAAAAAGAAAAAGGAACCACCCTCTCGTCTCCTTTTTGTTCCTCAAGCTTGTCAAAATCAATACTTCTCTTATCAACTCTCGCCGGCGTTCCCGTCTTAAAGCGATACATTTCAACTCCATACTTTTCCAGAGAACCTGTAAGATAGGATGCCGCCTGCAACCCATTTGGTCCAGTCTCATTGCTGACATCTCCATAGATACAGCGCGATCTCAGATATGTCCCTGTAGCCAGCACCACTGCCTGACAATAGTATACTGCACCTGAGTAAGTCTTCACTCCTCGGACTTTCCCATCCTCCACAATAACTTCTGTCACCTCTGCCTGATGGATGGTAAGATAATCTGTATTCTCAAGAGTTCTTCTCATCTCTTTTGTGTATTCCTGCTTATCTGCCTGCGCGCGAAGCGAGTGAACAGCAGGACCCTTCGACTCATTTAACATCTTTGACTGGATAAAAGTCTTATCAATATTTTTTCCCATCTCTCCGCCGAGAGCATCAATTTCTCTCACAAGATGACCTTTTGAACTTCCCCCTATATTTGGATTGCAGGGCATTAGAGCTATGCTGTCAACACTTATAGTAAAAACAATTGTATTCAGACCCAATCTCGCGGATGCTAGAGCAGCCTCACAACCCGCATGTCCCGCTCCTACCACCACCACATCATATGTCTCTTCCAGAATGGACATCCTCTCACCTCCTATTTTCCCATACAAAATTTTCTAAATATCTCATCAATCAGATCATCTCCCACCATTTCACCCATCACATATCCAAGCTCCTCATAAGCGTCCATCAGATCAATGGTATAAAAATCCTCCGGCATCTGATTTTTTATACTGTCCTTAACAAGCAAAATACTCTTATACGCATCCATAACCGCCTGCCTCTGTCGGATATTCGTAATACAAGCCTCCTCCTGCCTCTCGACCGCTCTATTAATAAATAGTTCTTTCACAGCAGTTTCCAGATCAGAAAGCCCTGTCTTTTCTTTTGCTGATATACCTATCACTTTTTTTCCTGTCAGCTCTCTAAGTTCTTTATCCTTCACCACTCCATCTTTGTCTGTCTTATTTAACAGAATAATCGCTCTTCTATCTTTAATAATATCTATAATCTCTCTGTCATTCTCATCTAACGGAACTAAGGAATCCACCACATAGATAAGAAGCTCAGCTCTTTTGGCATATTCCTTTGCCTTCTTAATTCCCATTCTCTCTATTCTATCTTGTGTATCATGTATTCCCGCAGTATCTGCAATATGAAGAGAAATCTCTCCAAGCATCACATGCTCTGTCAGAACATCTCTTGTTGTTCCCGCTAGATCTGTCACTATCGCACGTTCTTCCTTAGCAAGAGCATTAAGAAGAGAAGATTTCCCTGCATTTGGTTTGCCAAGAATTACCGTAGAGATGCCATTCGACAGAATTCTTCCATCTTCTGATTCCTTTATCATCCTCTCTAGCTTCTTCTCCATCTCTTCCACAAATACCTCTAACTTATCACGATATCCTTCAAGAGAGATATGTTCTGGATCATCGAGTGCCGATTCAATATATGCTATCTGATATAAGATCTCCTCTCGCAATCCTTTTATTTTTTCTGATAGTTCGCCTCTAAGCTGCCTTACAGAATTATTTCTGGCATACTCGTTCTCAGCACCTATCAACTCCATCACCGACTCTGCCTGAGCCAGATCAATTCTTCCATTTAAAAATGCTCTCTTTGTAAATTCTCCCGGTTCAGCCATCCTCGCGCCATTTTTCAGCACTACTTTTAAGATCTCCTGCATAAGAAAAGCTCCTCCATGACAGTCTATCTCCACAGTATCCTCTCTTGTATAGGTATTCGGCGCTCTCATCACCAGAACCATCACCTCATCTACCACCCTATCTTCATCCTTAATATATCCATAATAGATCCGATGGGAAGGCGCATCTTTTAACCTTATCCCTGAGGGAGAATAAAATATTCTTTCTATCACATCAAATGCTTCCTGTCCACTAATACGAATTATCCCAATACCAGCATTTCCCATAGAAGTGGCAGTTGCAGCAATCGTCTCTTTTTTTTCCATACTTCCCCTTATTTATGCTGAAAACAGCCGTCAGGTCAATGGCGGCTGTCTAAACATTTCTATATTTCTACTATATTTTCTATTCTATCTAGCTCTCTAATCCAATATCCCTACTTCTCTTTTTTCTGTGCTCCATCCTTCTTTAATATCACTACTACATGACGGAATGGCTCTTCTCCCTCGCTCTTTGTACATACATACTTGTCATTCTGAAGAGCAGAATGAATGACTCTTCTCTCATAGGGATTCATCGGTTCTAAGGACACGCTTTTCTTGGTTCTCTTTACCTTATATGCAATATTTTTTGCGAGATGCTCCAAGGTTTCTTTCCTTCTCTCACGATAATTTTCCGTATCCAGCTTTACTCGAACATACTCTTCACTTGACTTATTCGCCACAAGACTGGTAAGATACTGTAAGGAATCCAGAGTCTGCCCCCTCTTGCCGATCAAAATTCCCATCTCAGGCCCAGCAAGATCGATCGACATGGTTCCCTCTTCTTTATCTATTTGAATCGAGATCTCCACCTGAATCTTCATCGCTTCAAACACACCCTGAAGAAAACCTCTTACCTGATCCTCCATCGTAATCTTTTTTCTCACTCTAATCTTCGCCGGCTTACTATTAAAGATTCCAAGAATACCACTGCTCCCCTTTTCCAGCACTTCATATTCTATCTTATCGCTGGTAGTTTCCAGTGCAATCAGCGAATTTGTCACTGCATCATCGACTGTTTTACCTGTAACCTCTATAAAGTCCTGCATGTAAATCCTCCCCTTTTTCTTCTCCTATTTCTTCCTCTTTTCTGTCCTCTCATTATACTGCTGAACCATATTTGCCTTTGCGGCAAGGCTTCCCGGCTTTGCAGCACTCTTGTTGTAATATTCCGTACTTTCTTTTATCTTATTATGTGTCTCTTCGATTCTTTTCTTCTGCTCTTCTTTTATCTGCTCTGCATTTTCGATATTCCGCACTGTCTGTTTTGCCACATTGCTGACCTTCTGAGGTGGAAGTCCCTTCTTTGCGCGCTTCTTATTCGCCTTCTCCAGATTCTTCATAATCAGCTCTTCCATATCCATACGGTTAAAATACATATTAAGAATAATCTGCTGAAGGATCATAAAAGTACTGGTGGCAACCCAGTAAATACCAAGTCCTGACGGCATAGTGATACAGAAAAATGCTGACATTAATGGCAGAAAATTATTCATCATCTTCATCGATGATGCCATAGTATTTTCCTCGCCACTATCATTGATCGGCTGATTTGCCGTCATAAGCTTTGTGCTGATCCACTGTGTCACACCAGATAAAATCGGTATCAAAAGCGCTGGTGTCAGAGCAAAACCGGGAGCTTCCGCCAGATTGATCCCAAGAAAATTATTCATATTATTAATTCTCTCAAGATTTTCTGTGATCACAGTTGTCAAATCTGGAAACTGCGTGATCAGTTCCCCCCACTCTGTATCCGTAAACTTATACAAAAGATCGATCACATAATTCGACTGTGAAAAATCATATTTCTCCATGGACATATTATGTGCCTCCGCAAAAGTGGAGATCTTGCCCATAAAATCATTCTCAGCCATCAGCGGCGTGACAATATTCATAAATACCATTTTCACTGAAGCTACATACGCCGGAATATTATTAATGACACGAAACAGAGCATATATAATTGGTAGCTGAATTAAAAGCTGCAAACAGCCACCCGTGGGAGACGTACCATACTTCTCATAGACAGCCTTGGTCTCTGCCTGCATCTTCATCATGGAATCCTGATCGGATTTTCCTTTATATTTTGCCTGAATTGCCTGAATCTCTGGGTTCATAACAGCCGAGATCTTTGAGAACTTCTGCTGTTTGATCGTCATTGGAAACATTAACATCTTTACAACAAATGTAAAAAGTATAATGGACAAACCGATCGCTCCGGTCTCAATTCCAATGCTGCTCACAAATTCAAACAACCCATTCATAATAATACCGAGCAGCTTCGCAATATCACCAATTAAAAATGTATTGCTCTGTGTAAGTATAATGTGATACACTTGTATATCCTCCTTGTATCATTCCTCTTTCAAGGAACTGGGTCATACCCTCCTTTTGCGAAGGGATTACATCTCAAAATTCTCTTACATGCCAAAAACATGCCCTTGCATGGGCCATATTTTTCGATTGCCTCTATCGCATACTGGGAACAAGTAGGCATATAGATACAATGTGTTCTCACCTTAAGGGGAGACAAATATCTTCTGTAAAAACGAATGAATCCTATTAAAATTCTTTTTACTAAATCCTTCAAACCATTCTCACTCACTTTTCGCAAATCCCGTGCAATCTTCCCAGATGAAGCATTGCACGTTCCATATCCTCATATCCTCTTCCCTTTGCCGCTACTCTCGCTATCACTGCAATGTCATAGCCTGCGGCAAAGTTTTTTTCATTCAGGCGATAGCTCTCTCTAATCAATCTGGTTATTCTATGGCGTACAACACTGTTGCCCACCCTCTTACTTACAGATATTCCTACACGATTTTTTTCCGATTCATTTTTCCTAATATACATAACCAGATATTTATTCGCAAACGATTTTCCCTGCTTGTACACAATCTGAAATTCACTGTTTTTCTTCAACGACTCCATATCTGATCCTACCTGATAGAACAACGAGTGGCACGCTTTGCGCACCACTCCTATGTTCAAGAAAAGGCCACACTACTGCGGCCTAAGCTGATAATCTCTTTCTTCCCTTTGCTCTTCTAGCAGACAATACCTTTCTTCCGCCCGCTGTGCTCATTCTTGCCCTAAATCCATGAACCTTGCTTCTAGATCTCTTCTTCGGCTGGAACGTCATTTTCATTCTTCCATACACCTCCTCACAAATAACGGAAAATCTTCTTATAGAAAACCATTTCTATTATAGAGAAAAAGAGGATTGAAGTCAAGCAAAATTTTCATAAATTTACGCAAACTGGTATCGAGCCCTGAGAAGAAAACATCACCCAAAAAAAGTAACCCTCTCTTTTATTTCCACACAATAATCCACAAAATCTGCAGCGTCAACTTTATAAACGACAAGTTATCCACAAATTGTGAATAACTTGTTGATAACTTCTTGATATTCTGTGTATTTCTCCATTTTTCTCCAAAAAAATGTTGATTTTTTCACTATTTAAGATGTTTATAACTTTTCTCACAAGATTCACATTTCCATTTTTCTATCCACATTCGACGGTTTATAACTTCTATCGCCCTTATCTTTTTCTACTTTGAAAACTACTTTTCCACTTTTCCACATAACAATCACTTGTGGATTCATTGTTTTCTTCTTGAAAAATATGTCGCAATAGTATAATATATAAGTATATGCCCTTTTTAAGTAAAGGGCGGTATCCTAATTGTTAATCCTATGGAAACTGGAGACTGCCATGAACGAGAATATCTATGATAAATGGGACGAAATACTGAATACAATGAAGACGGAATACGAGATTTCGGATATCTCCTTTGAGACTTGGCTAAGGCCTCTTTCTGTTTATTCTGTTGAGAATAACAAGGCTACCATTCTTGCAAAGGATAAGATGCATATGGATTACATTGAGAAAAAATATTCCAAGCAACTTATGGTAACAGTAGGTGAGATCACCGGTGCCTCATATTCTTTCCAATTTATCAGCGAGGACAGTATTAAGAAGGAAGAACCAAAGGCTCCCAAGGCTGATCCTGCCGCCCAAAAGAACCTTATTGATGCCAACCTTAATCCCAGATATACCTTTGACACCTTTGTTGTCGGCAACAATAACCGTTTTGCGCACGCCGCATCACTAGCAGTTGCGGAATCGCCGGGGGAGATCTACAACCCCTTATTTTTATATGGGGGCGTTGGTCTTGGAAAAACCCATTTAATGCATTCCATTGCTCATTTTATTTTGGATAAAAATCCAAGATCAAAGGTACTATATGTCACCTCTGAGAAATTTACAAACGAGATTATTGATGCAATCCAGCGAAAGGATAACATCTCAACCATAGAATTTAGGGAAAAATATAGAAATGTCGACGTTCTGCTGATCGATGATATTCAATTTATCATTGGCAAGGAGGCGACACAGGAGGAATTTTTTCATACATTTAACGCACTGCATGAATCAAAAAAACAGATAATTATATCCTCCGACAAGCCCCCCAAAGACATCGAGACCTTGGAAGAGCGCCTGCGCTCTCGTTTTGAATGGGGACTTACCGTCGATATTCAGTCTCCTGATTATGAGACGCGAATCGCCATTCTTCGTAAAAAAGCAGAGCTGGAACGATACCCCATTAATATAGAAGTGATTGAATATATTGCTAATAATATAAAGTCTAATATCCGTGAATTAGAAGGCGCATTGACTAAAATCTATGCTTTTTCTTCCCTTTCTAACGAAGAACTCACCGTAGCTCTGGCAGAGAAGGTATTAAAAGATTCTATATCGCCCAATGAGGCCAGACAGGTCACACCGGACTTAATTATCAGGCTAGTAGCAGAGCATTTTAACATCACTCCTGCTGATATTATCTCCCAGAAGAGGAATAAGGAGCTTGTTTATCCTCGCCAGATAGTGATGTATCTATGCCGAAATATGCTGGATATTCCGTTACAGCAGATAGGAGGATATCTGGGAAAACGTGATCATTCCACTGTGATCAGCGGTGTAAAAAAGATCACAGCGAATATGGAAAAGGACGAAAACACTAGAAATACCATTGAGGTTTTAAAGAAAAAGATCAACCCTAATTTATAAACATTCCATTGTGTATAACCTGTGGCTTTTGTGTTTATAATTTCATATTCATTTTGAGGCTGTTGATAAGGCTTCACTTATCCTCATAGTTTGCGAGGGTTTTCTACATAGTTATAAAGACCGCTATCCAGCATGTCTAGTGGCTTTATAACAGTTATTAACAAATTCACAGCCCCTATTACTAAGGCTACTAAATTGATCTCTTTCTATCTATATGGAAAGACAGAAAGGAGTTATTCACATTATGAAATTAATCTGCACGAAATCAGAACTTTTCCGTGCTGTCAACACAGTATTAAAAGCAGTCCCTTCTAAGACAACCATGACCATACTTGAATGTATTTTGATCGACGCTTCAACAAACGATATCAAGTTTACTGGAAATGATATGGAACTTGGTATAGAGACGATTGTAAAAGGTGAGATTGCCGAGAAAGGAGTGATTGCTCTAAATGCCAAAATATTTTCAGAAATTATCAGAAAACTTCCTGATAACGATGTTGTGATAGAGAGTGATGGTAATTATACGACAACGATCACCTGTGAAAAAGCAAGATTTAATATTGCAGGAAAGTCAGGAGATGATTTTACGAAGCTCCCTTATATCGAAAAAGAAGACTCTCTAAGCCTTTCACAATTTACCTTAAAAGAAGTGATACAACAAACAATCTTTTCGATCAGTGATAATGACAGCAATAAATTAATGGCAGGAGAACTTTTTGAGGTAACGAATAATGAACTTAAAGTAGTTTCTTTGGACGGACATCGTATTTCCATTCGAAAAATTCTTCTAAAAGAACCCTATGGTAATATTAAGGTAGTCGTTCCGGGAAAGACCCTCTCAGAGGTCAGCAAGATTTTATCAGGTGGAAATGAAGATGAGGTTAAGCTCTTTTTTACTGGAAATCATATATTATTTGAATTTAATGAGACAAAAGTGGTTTCACGTCTGATCGAGGGAGAGTATTTTAAGATCGATCAGATGCTTTCCTCTGATTACGAGACAAAACTTACTATTAATAAAAAAGAGTTCTTAAATTGTATTGATCGCGCGACTCTTCTGATAAGAGAGGGAGAAAAAAAGCCTATTATCATAACGATCAAAGATGGAGATATGGAATTAAAAATCCAGTCTGCCGTAGGTTCTATGAATGAGAACATCGATATTACAAAAGAGGGAAAGGATCTGATGATCGGTTTTAATCCTAAGTTCTTGATTGACGCTCTGCGCGTGATCGAGGATGAAGAAATAACAATCTTCTTGGTGAATCCAAAGGCTCCATGTTTTATTAAGGACAAGGAGGAGAGTTATATCTATCTGATTCTTCCAGTTAATTTTAGTGCTGCATAGCAGGGAGGAAAGATATGAAGACGGTGACAATAAAAAATGATTGTATTAAGCTTGGGCAGGCGATGAAGCTTGGAGGAATGGTAAGTTCTGGACTAGAGGCGAAGCTTGTCATTCAGGATGGGAAAGTTAAGGTGAACGGGGAGACAGAGTATCAGCGCGGCAAAAAGTTGTATAATGGAGATGTTATATCCTTTAAGGGAGAAGTAATTAGAATTCATGGTAATTGAGTCGATAGAGCTGGAGAATTTTAGGAATTATCAGAAGCTCCATATGGAATTTGACAAAAGAACAAATATACTGTACGGGGATAATGCACAGGGAAAGACCAATATTCTGGAGGCGGTATATGTATCCGGCACAAGCAAATCTCAAAAAAGCAGTAAGGACAGGGAGATGATTCGTTTTGGTATGGAGGAAAGTCATATCAAAACGATTCTTCTTAAGAAAGATATTCCATATCGCATTGATATGCATCTAAAAAAGAATCGTCCGAAAGGAATTGCTGTCAATGGAATACCGATCAAAAAAGCGAGTGAGTTATTTGGTATTGTGAATTTAGTGGCCTTTTCACCGGAGGATCTAAATATTATTAAGCATGGACCGCAGGAAAGAAGAAGATTTCTTGATTTAGAGCTGTGTCAATTGGATAGACTATATGTATATCATCTGGTAAATTATAACAAAGCCCTCAATCAGAGAAATCAGCTTCTAAAAGATCTCTCATCTCGTCAGGATCTGATGGATACTTTGGATATATGGGATATGCAGCTTGCGGAATATGGAAGTAAATTAATTATGAGAAGAGAAGAATTTCTCACCTCCTTGGATGAGCTTGTAGTGACCTTTCATGGAAGATTAAGCGGGGAGAAGGAGGAGCTACACATTCGCTATGAGCCAAGTTGTCGATCAGAGGAGATATTAACTCAGCTTGGAAAGAACAGGGAGAGGGATTGTAAGCTCAAGACAACGAATGTAGGTCCTCATAGGGATGATATTAGTTTTTACATAGGAGAAATTGATCTGAGAAAATACGGCTCACAAGGACAGCAGCGCACAGCAGCTCTGGCGCTTAAGCTTGCGGAGATAGAAATTGTAAAAAAGCTTACTAAGGATACTCCTGTGCTTCTTCTGGATGATGTTTTATCAGAGCTGGACAGTAAAAGACAGAATCATCTGCTTAATCATATCCATGAGATACAGACGATCATCACTTGTACAGGTCTTGATGAATTTATAGAGAACAGATTTGAAATCAACAGGGTATATCACATAATGAATGGAACAGTAGGAGGCAGAGAATGAGCTCAGAATATGATGCAAGTCAGATACAGATTCTGGAAGGGCTGGAGGCTGTGAGGAAAAGACCGGGTATGTACATCGGCAGTACCTCAGAGAAAGGCCTGCACCATCTGGTATACGAGATAGTGGATAATGCGGTGGATGAGGCTCTGGCAGGCTTTTGTAGCGTGATCGATGTGACAGTGAACAAGGATAACTCTATCACAGTGATTGATAATGGAAGAGGGGTGCCTGTGGGGATTCATCCCAAAGCAGGAATCTCCACGATAGAGGTGGTATATACCATATTGCATGCCGGTGGAAAGTTTGGCGGCGGAGGATATAAGGTATCAGGCGGCTTGCATGGGGTAGGGGCGTCGGTTGTCAACGCCCTGTCCGAGTGGATGGAGGTCACGGTATATCAAGATGGAAAAATATATATGCAGCGCTACGAGAGAGGAAATGTAATGTATCCGGTAAAGATTATCGGTGAATGTCCTTTGGAGCAGACAGGTACCACAGTAGCATTTATGCCGGACAGCGAGATTTTTGAAGAGACAGTATTCCAGTTTGATCTATTAAAGACGAGACTTCGTGAGACTGCATTTTTAACCAGAAATCTAAAGATTATTCTTCGCGATGATAGAGAAGAACCTCAGGTGGTGCGCGAATTTCATTATGAGGGTGGTATCAGGGAGTTTGTGACTTACTTAAATAAAACAAAGGATGCATTGTATAATAATGTGATCTATTGTGAAGGAACAAAGAATAATGTTTATGTAGAGGTTGCCATGCAACACAATGATTCCTATGTGGAGAACTGCTATGGCTTTGTAAATAATATAATTACTCCTGAGGGCGGAACACATTTGATCGGATTTCGCAATGCACTGACGAAAACATTTAATGAGTATGCACGCAGCAACAAGTTGTTAAAAGAGAGTGAGTCCAGCTTGTCGGGAGAGGATATCAGAGAAGGTCTGACAACGATCATTAGCGTAAAGATAGAAGAGCCACAATTTGAAGGCCAGACAAAGCAAAAATTGGGTAATAGTGAGGCGAGAGGAGCAGTGGAAAGCATTGTCTCAGAGCAGCTTACCTATTTTCTGGAGCAGAATCCAAATGTGGCGCGAGTTATCTGTGAGAAGTCTATTCTTGCACAGAGGGCGAGAGATGCCGCGAGAAAGGCGAGGGAGCTTACAAGAAGAAAGTCTGCATTGGATTCCACCAGTCTTCCCGGAAAACTTGCAGATTGCTCAGATAAAAACCCAGAGAATTGTGAGATCTATATTGTGGAGGGAGATTCCGCTGGAGGTTCTGCCAAAAATGCTCGTTCAAAAAATACACAGGCGATTCTTCCGCTTCGCGGAAAGATTCTTAATGTGGAGAAGGCAAGACTTGACAGAGTGCTTGGCAACGAAGAGATCAAGGCGATGATCACGGCCTTTGGCACAGGAATATATGAAGATTTTGATATAAGCAAGCTGCGCTATCACAAGATTATTATTATGACGGATGCAGATGTAGATGGTGCACATATCAGTACATTGTTATTAACCTTTATCTATCGTTTTATGCCGGAGTTAATTAAGGATGGATATGTCTATCTGGCACAGCCACCACTCTATAAGCTTGAGCGTAACAAAAAGATATGGTATGCCTACAGTGATGATGAACTGAATGAGATTCTAAATGAGGTAGGGCGAGATAACACAAATAAAATCCAGCGTTATAAAGGACTGGGAGAGATGGATGCAGAGCAGCTTTGGGATACTACCATGGATCCAGAAAAGAGAGTTCTTCTGCGCGTGACGATGGATGAGGAAAATTCCTCTGAGCTTGATATTACCTTTACCACACTTATGGGTGATAAAGTAGAGCCGAGACGTGAATTTATTGAGGCAAATGCAAAGTTTGTACAGAATCTGGATATATAACATTGAGAATATAAGACAAAGCTTTGCATAAAACCTTATATGGGAAGGGAATGGAAAATAGGATGGATGAAAATATCTTTGATAAAATACATGAGGTTGATCTGAAAAAGACGATGGAAAGCTCTTACATTGATTATGCCATGAGTGTTATCGCAGCGCGCGCGCTACCTGATGTAAGAGATGGACTGAAGCCGGTTCAGCGCCGTGTCTTGTATTCTATGATAGAACTTAACAATGGTCCAGATAAGCCTCACCGCAAGTCTGCGCGTATCGTCGGAGATACCATGGGAAAATATCATCCCCACGGAGACAGCTCAATATATGGAACACTTGTAAATATGGCACAGGAATGGTCTATGAGATATCCTCTGGTTGACGGGCATGGAAATTTTGGCTCGATCGACGGGGACGGCGCGGCTGCCATGCGTTATACAGAAGCGCGGTTAAGCAAGATATCTATGGAGATGTTGGCTGACATTAACAAAGATACTGTCGATTTTGTTCCAAACTTTGATGATACAGAGAAGGAGCCTGCAGTTCTACCGGCAAGATTTCCTAATCTCTTGGTAAATGGAACAACTGGAATTGCCGTTGGTATGGCAACCAATATCCCATCTCACAATTTGAGGGAGGTTATTGGTGGAGTTGTAAAGATTATAGATAACAGGGTACTTTTTGATCGTGATACAGAGATTGAGGAAGTACTTGAGATTATAAAGGGACCGGATTTTCCAACTGGGGCGATGATTCTAGGAACGAGAGGGATAGAAGAGTCATATCGAACGGGAAGAGGAAAGATCAAGGTGCGAGCCATCACAAATATCGAGCCAATGCAGAATGGAAAGAATCGCATTGTGGTGACAGAGATACCTTATGGAGTGAACAAGGCAAAGCTGATCGAGAAGATCGCGGAGCTTGTAAAAGACAAGCGCATTGATGGGATCACAGATCTTCGTGATGAGTCGGACAGAAATGGAATGAGAATCTGTGTGGAGCTGCGCCGTGATGTCAATGCGAATGTCATTCTGAATCAGCTTTATAAGCATACGCAGCTTCAGGATACATTTGGTGTAATTATGCTGTCTCTTGTTAATGGGGAGCCAAAGGTTCTGAATCTTTTGGATATGCTGACTTATTATCTAAAACATCAGGAAGAGGTTGTCACCAGAAGAACACGCTATGAGCTTAATAAGGCAGAGGAACGTGCAGAGATCTTGGAAGGACTGCTGATAGCCCTTGACCACATCGATGAAGTGATACAGATTGTGCGAAGCTCAAAGGCTGTCGGTGAGGCGAAAACTCGTCTGATCGAAAGATTTGGTTTGTCAGACACACAGGCACAGGCAATTGTAGATATGAGAATCCGCTCTCTGACTGGTCTGGAGAGAGAGAAGCTTTTACAGGAGTATAAAGAGCTTCAGGAGAGGATTGCGGAGTTGAAGGCGATACTTTCAGATGAGAAAAAGTTGCTTGGTGTGATACGCGAGGAAATCATGTTGATCAGTGATAAATATGGAGATGACAGAAGAACCTCTATCGGATATGATGAATTTGATATTTCCATGGAGGATATGATTCCTAATGAGGATACAGTTATCACCATGACCAATCTGGGATATATCAAGAGAATGACAATTGATAACTTTAAGAGCCAGAATCGCGGCGGTAAAGGCATTAAGGGTATGCAGACTATCGAGGAGGATTATATTGAGGATCTTCTGATGACAAAGACGCATAATTATCTGATGTTTTTTACAAATAGAGGAAAAGTGTATCGAATGAAGGCATATGAGATACCAGATGCCGGAAGAACTGCGCGCGGCACGGCGATTATCAATCTACTTCAGCTTACTGCTGGGGAAAAGATCACAGCGATCATCTCGATCAAAGAATATAACGAAGATAATTACTTATTTATGGCGACGAAAAAAGGTCTTGTGAAGAAGACCTCTGTCACAGAATTTGCAAATATAAGAAAGACTGGGCTTCAGACGATCAATCTAAAGGATGATGATGAATTGATCGAAGTAAAATTTACAGATAACCATATGGATATTCTTCTTGTGACTAAGCTTGGGAAATGTATTCGTTTTAAAGAAAGTGATGTCAGAGCTACCGGGAGAAGTTCTATGGGTGTAATTGGCATGAATCTGGACGATGGAGATGAGATAGTTGGCATGCAGCTTCACGCACAGGGAGAGGCTCTTCTGATCGTGTCAGAAAATGGATTAGGAAAACGTACAAGAATGGAAGAATTTGCGGTGCAGCAGCGTGGAGGAAAAGGCGTAAAATGCTACAAGATCAATGAACGATCAGGAAGTGTAGTCGGAGCAAAAGCAGTAAATTCTGATCAGGAAATTATGATTATCACGACAGGAGGAATTATCATCCGTATACCAGTGGAGGGAATTTCCATATTAGGGCGTATTACATCTGGTGTAAAGCTGATTAATATGGAGGAGGATATCTCTGTAGCAAGTATTGCCAAGGTGAGGGAGAGCAAAGAAAAAGTAGAAGAAGAGGAAACTAAGATAGAAACAAACTAATACAAGAATAAAATTGTTATTGTATAAAAAGGTTCGCAAAGAGTATGATAATTATCTTTGTGAACCTTTTTGATTACAGCTATTTCATTATGATGGTACACAGATAGTGCGGTGAGTAATTTTCTCTATTTGATAATTATTTAGTCTAGGTTTAATTTTTTGGTAAGTATAATTTTTGTTGCAAAGAAAAAGAAAACAGCTAGTGCAATGTTTAGTGCAAGTGCGATCAACCCAAATGTATTAAGGTATTCAAAAATATTTTCTGTTATTTCTGATTCATCGATAAGATAGTAGGATTCTAAGTTTAATGCGTTTGTGAATATAAATAAAAAACCTATAATATTCTGAATCACAAAGTTAATTGCAAAATATGCTCCAATGGAAGCTAGTATGCGATGTTTTCCAACTAATTGCCCGATGGATAGAGCAAAATAGTATTGTAAAATATTGTAAAGTGTTCCAACAATAAGAATACATAAATAAATGAGTACAAATACAGTGAACTGTGATTGAAAATAGGTAGATACTTCTCTGATAAGATCAAAAATTTGAGAAAGTGTATCCTCAAAACCATGTCCACTGACCAGAATAAGGATAGAGATAAAAAAGGTAATGGTACTTAGTACCATCCATACAAAGGATGTTATCATTTTTACAATAATGTGCTCTTCTATCGTGACAGGAAGTGTAAACATAAGATATCCTTCATCACACATTAGATTTTTATAAAAACGATATACCACCAGCACACTGGTAATAATAAAAATTGCAGCACACATAATTACATAAAAAATCATAAATATATTTTGAAAATAGGAGAAAAATCTGTTGCTTGGAACAGAGATTTCAAGAAACAGCTTATTAAATAAAGTGATAAGAAAGAAAACAGAATATATTATTATAAAATGTCTTCCTGTAGCCTTAAATTCGTGTTTAAATAATTTTCCTAACATCTGAATACCTCCCTAAATAATGCATCCACAGATTTTCCTTCCTGAGAACGAATATCATCTACAGAAGAAGTTTTCACGATCGTTCCATTCTGGATAAATATGATATCATCTAAAATTTGCTCTATATCAGAGATAAGATGTGTAGAGATTATAATTGTTCCGTCAGGATTATAATTACTTATAATAGTATTTAATATATAATCTCTCGCCGCAGGATCAACGCCTCCGATTGGTTCATCCAGAAGATATAGATCTGCTTGTCGGCTCATAACGAGAATAAGCTGAACTTTTTCTTTTGTACCCTTGGACATTGTTTTCAGACGATCCTTTGCGTTGATGTTGAGCCGTTTTAACATCTCATATGCTTTGTTTTTATCAAAGTTTTCATAAAAATCTGCAAAGAAATCAATAATGTCACAGACCTTCATCCATCCATTTAGATAGGTTCTCTCAGGAAGATAGGAAACAATTTTCTTAGTTTCAGGTCCTACTGGCATATTGTTAATGAGTAGTTCTCCATTTGTGGGAGTGAGTAGTCCGTTGCAAAGCTTAATCAATGTGCTTTTTCCACTTCCATTTGGTCCGAGGAGACCGACAATTCTTCCTTTTTCTACAGAAAGATCAATGCCGGACAGGGCTTCCTTATATCCATATTTTTTTGTAAGATTTTTACATTCTAATATAAAATTCATATTTTCAGCTCCTTTGCTTCTTTTTCAATCATCTGGATTGTTTCCTGAATGGAAAAACCAATTTTCTTCATTGCCTCAAAGAATTGCGTGATATGTTCTTTGGCTATGCTTCTCTTAAGTTCCTCAATCATCTTTACATCCTCCGTAATAAAACGTCCACTGGTTCTCTGTGTATATACCATTCCAAGACGCTCTAACTCAGCAAGTGCCTTCTGCATCGTGTTTGGGTTGACAGCAGCTTCCTCTGCTAAATCCCTCACAGATGGAAGCTTATCTCCCGGTAAGTATCTTCCAGATATTATGCCAAGCTTAATATAATCTTGTAGTTGTATATAGATAGGTCTATCAGACTTTAACTCCCAAGCCATAAAGTATCTCCTTTCTTGTAAAATATCATTGTATTATTTATATAATACAACAATACAATATGGCATACAAAAAGTCAAGGTATTTTTATAAAATAATGACAATTATTTTTAAATATGATAAAATAATACTACATTTTAGTCATTGACATAAAAATGGCGCAAAGGTTGGAGTAAATAAGAGTGTGAATAAAAGGTGGGAGAGGTATGAAGAATATAAGAATTATAGATATCCAGACAATAACAGATAATATAAAGGAAATGTGTATTGAGGCGAATCATTTTCTATCAGAAGATATGGAAGAAGTCTTTGAGGCAGCAGTATTAAAGGAGGAATCCTCTCTTGGAAGGCAGATTCTAAATCAGCTAGAGGAAAACTTAAAGATTGCAGGTGAAAATATGATTCCTATCTGTCAAGACACAGGAATGGCAGTGATATTTGTAAAGGTAGGACAAAATGTTCATTTTGATGGAGGAGATCTGACCACTGCGATCAATGAGGGGGTTCGTCAGGGATATACACAGGGGTATTTAAGAAAATCTGTAGTTGCAGATCCTATTTATAGAGAAAATACAAATGATAATACTCCGGCAGTAATTCATTATGATATTGTAGCGGGAGATCGCGTGGAGATGACAGTTGCGCCAAAGGGTTTTGGAAGTGAAAATATGAGTCGTGTCTTTATGCTCAAGCCTGCCGATGGAATTGAAGGCGTGAAGGATGCAGTGCTTACTGCGGTAAAGGATGCAGGTCCCAATGCGTGTCCTCCTATGGTAGTTGGTGTAGGAATTGGAGGAACCTTTGAAAAATGTGCTTATCTGGCAAAAAAAGCTCTGGTCAGAAATCTGAATGAAAAAGCCGGCAAGCCTTATCTTAGAGATCTGGAAAAAGAATTATTAAAGTCTATAAATAGTCTTGGTATAGGTCCGGGTGGTCTTGGAGGAACGCAGACAGCTCTAGCAGTAAATATAGAAGCTTATCCTACCCATATTGCAGGACTTCCAGTGGCGGTCAATATATGCTGTCATGTTAATCGGCACATTACTAGAACGATATAGAAAGAAGAGGGATACTATGGAAAAATATATTAATGCTCCGTTGAGGGATGAAGATATAGAAAATTTAGAGGCTGGAGACTATGTATATATTACAGGAGTAATTTATACTGCGAGGGATGCGGCACATAAGAGAATGGCAGAGTCTTTAAGTACCTCAAAAAAACTTCCTCTTGAGATGGATCATAATATTATCTATTATATGGGACCTTCCCCAGCGCGAGAAGGAAGAGTGATTGGATCAGCAGGTCCTACAACCAGCAGCAGAATGGATAAATATACCCCTGATTTGCTTGATCTTGGGCTAAAAGGAATGATAGGAAAAGGAAAAAGATCAAAAGGTGTGATCGATGCGATGATAAGGAATAAGGCGGTATATTTTGCGGCGGTTGGAGGAGCGGGAGCCCTTTTGTCACAGAGGATTCTGGCGTCAGAGGTAATAGCATATGCAGATCTTGGGACAGAAGCAATCCACCGTCTTGAAGTAAAAAATTTTCCTGTTATTGTAGTGATTGACAGCAAGGGAAATAATCTTTATGAGACGGCAGCAAAGAAGTATAAGGGCTGTCGGAGGGAGCAAAGTTGAAAAGAATAGCATTGATGGTAGCACGTTTGTTTTACATTGCGCCAATATGGTTTTATTATGTGTGTAAATATGGAAACTCTGATCGATATACCGAAGAACAGCGATATCATCTTTTGCATGGTATGATGCGTCGAATTAACCGAGCGGGAAGGGTGACTATCGATGCTTATGGAATGGATAAACTTCCGAAAGAGGAAGGATATATTATGTTTCCTAATCATCAAGGGCTGTTTGATACACTGGCATTATTTGAATCACATGAAAAACCATTTTCTGCTGTTGTCAAGAAGGAGATGGAGCATGTATTTTTGGTAAAACAGATTATAAAACTGATACAGGCACAGCTTATGGATAGAGATGATGTTCGTCAATCTCTGCAGGTGATAAAGCAAGTGGCAGAAGAAGTGAAGGCTGGAAGAAGGTATGTTATCTTTGCAGAAGGAACTCGGTCAAGAAATGGAAATGAATTGCTGGAGTTTAAGGCGGGAACCTTCAAAAGTGCTATGATGGCAAAATGTCCAATCGTTCCAGTTGCGTTGATCGATGCATTTAAGGCATTTGATACGAACTCAATAAAAAAAATTACAGTGAAGATACATTATATGGAACCTATTTTGTACGAGGAATATAAAGATATGAAATCGACAGAAATAGCTGCTGAGGTAAAAAGACGTATTGAAGAAAAGATAAAAGAGTGTCTGGAAAATTAAAAAATAAGAGAGATTTGTTCCATATTGTTAGAAATCGAAAATTTTTATAAAAAATACGTTGACAAATTAAAAACAGTCTAGTATAATTACTTTTGCGTCATAGTTGACGGGACAATATCATATAGTAGATAAGTTATTCAGATTAAGGAGAAATACTCAAGAGGCTGAAGAGGCGCCCCTGCTAAGGGTGTAGGTCGTTTACGCGGCGCGAGGGTTCAAATCCCTCTTTCTCCGTCCTTAATAATTTATATTATATATGATGTTTTCCAATATTCAAAGTTTTAAAAAAAGTAGTTGACAAATAACTTTGAATATGATATTATAAACAAGCTGTCGCTGATAAATAAGAGAGGACAGCAGATAGAACCTTGATAACTGAACAGCATAGAAAACGAACCAACCTTGAAAATTC
>CAJUOO010000041.1 GCA_910588535.1 uncultured Lachnospiraceae bacterium
ACTTCTGAATAGGCTCTGTTCCATACCAAGCGAAAAATCCAATGCCTATAAAAAGATTAATAATCCCAAGCGAGAATTTAGCAGCCCACTTTAATTTTTTGTATAGGACAAAGCAACTGCTATGAGCAAAAAATGAGTAATGCAATTTGAATTATCCATGTTTGCCTGTTGTAATTGCCGATAACATCCCAAAAAATTTGTGCATCCATTTATTGCCCCGTAGATTTAATCTGTCACTTTCTAATGAACTAGAGAATAACATACAAATTTGAAATTTTCTACCATAACTTATATATCTTCACTATGTTTATCAATAAAATTTCTTATTTATTAAGAAACTCTAAAAATACTTTTTATAAAAATATATATTAAAAAAATGTATTCTGTTGTTTACCTCCATATATAATCTGCTTACTCACTTCTCCTCACTGCCACATTTTAACATCCTGCATAAAGTCCAGCTTTCACCTCCTAAATTCTTCTGCTCTATCCGTTCCTTCACCTGAAATCCGATGGACAGATAACATGCAAGTGCTGCCCTATTTTCTTCTATCACATTCAATGTCACCTTATTGACTTTCATAACCTCAAAAGCATAGCGGACCGCCATAGTAACCATCTCTTTGCCAAGTCCCTTTCCTCTTTGCTCTGGATCTACAACTATAAATCCCAAATATGCACAATTCTCTTGATAATTTGCCTTTCGCACAGCAAAGTGCCCGACCAGTCTTCCCTCCTTATCCAGAGCTGCCATGCTCCATGCATCCTCTTCTCTCTCTACCTGCACCATATAATCCTCAAGCTGTGCTATGGTAAGAGGATAATGAAAAGTCCCCATACTCCACATAGAAAACTGTCTCTCCTCTTGCAGCCATAACACAATACTTTCACAATCTCTTCTTTTCAATGGACGCAACCGTATCATAATATCTCTCCTTATAAGATGTATTCTATCTATAATATTATAACACCAATATACAACTATTGATATAAAATATAACTTTTTGTAGGATGAGTATTCTTCTATTATTTTCGTAGGAGGTCCGTATAGCCAGTCCGCTGTTTCCTCCGTCACCCCGCTTCCGCTTAGTGAAAAACGTAACGGATACTAAGCTCGTGAAAAACCTCGCTAAGTACCGACGTTTTTCAATAGGTTCCTTGAGGAAAACAGCGGACTGGCTATACTGCTTTATCGAATATTTTAAATACATTGTAACTTTTCATATACTTGTAATTCCATGTTTATTTTTATTTCGTTTGTATAAATAGAGCATCAAATTCTCTTAAATAAGGCAACAAAAAATTTATTCATCCAATACAAACAGAGTAACAACGTGTTTTGCCTAGCTGATAAAAACAGCCCGGCGAACTGCCTGTGGTCCTCAAGGAACCTATTGAAAAACGCCGGCGCTTAGCGAGGTAGTTTCGAGCTTAGCGCCCGCTGCGTTTTTCACTAAGCGAAAGCGGGGTGAGGGAGGATTACAGGCAGTTCGCTGGGCGGCCCTTCTCCGAAAATGATACAACAGAAAATATAAAATTTGCAAGAAATACTCCCTCTTTATATTATCTATCTATTTTTCAAAACAAGATAGAATTATTTTCTGGTTTATGTTAAGATATCAGTGGTTATAATTACCATATTATATCAGCCGTCACACGGCAGAATCGAGGAAATTATGGGAGAACATGCAACAGCACTTTTATACAATTTAGAACAAACGCCACAAGGAAAACAGATCAAATGTATTCTGATCCAACTTGGCGTCCACATTAAAAATATACAACCCAAGCAATACCTTATCCCGCTTGGCATCTTGTCCGGCGCGGAAAAAACCACAGAAGCGCTTTCTGAAACCTACACGGGCGAAGGATTTTCAGAGGAAATGTTAGTTATGAAGGGATTTTCCAATGCCCTCCTTGATGAATTTCTACTTCGTATGAGAAAAGCTAAAATTCCCCGTATTCAGCTAAAAGCTGTTCTCACTCCGTCCAACCAAAAGTGGGATTCTATCACCCTATACGAAGAATTAAAAAAAGAAGCTCTATCCATGTCAAACCCCAGATAATATTGTAATATACAGGAGGTATCCATATGAAAGCTGTTATTCAGCGTGTTTTAAATGCATCTGTCTCTATCGACAACACCATTATAGGCTCCATCGATCGCGGCTATCTTGTCCTTCTTGGTGTTGGGGCAGAGGATACAAAAGAGAAAGCTGATTATATTGTAAAAAAGCTTTTGAATCTACGCCTTTTTGCAGATGAAAATGACAAGACCAATCTTTCTGTCCGGGATGTCAACGGCTCTCTTCTTATTGTTTCTCAATTTACTTTATACGCAGATTGCCGGAAGGGAAACCGTCCCAGCTTCACCGATGCTGGCAGTCCTGAGCTGGCAGAAGAGCTGTACGAGTACTTTATCGAGACATGCAAAAAAGAAATAGCCGCCGTTGCACATGGCTCCTTCGGCGCACATATGAAGGTAGCCCTCGTCAACGACGGACCATTTACAATTCTACTAGAAGCATAATTTTTGATATTATTTAATATCCAAGCCTCAATATCCTATAATTTTGTGCCCCATCTTGAACAGCCTTTGGCACAGATGGCGGCATGCGATAGGGAAGCACAGATAGTGGAATATACGCTTCTTCTTGCTTTCTCTTAAGCCCCAGAGCCTGTGCAATCCCCTCCGCGTCCGCTCTGGCAAGTGCGGCGATCGATTCTTCCGTCTCAAGATAAGTTCTGTAATCCAGAGCATTGCTCAGATATGCATGTTCAATAATAATAGCTGGAAGCCCCATCTCTGCTCCAAAACGAATCAATGCATAATAATCCGACACGCTGCCATCGGGATAATAGCTTGTAGTCTTGGCATAACCCTCTGGACTGTAGGGGCGCCTCACTATTCCGTTGTTCAACTGTGCACCGAGATCTGTCCCTATGTTAAGCCCAAGAAGCTGAAGTTTCTCCACCACCGCAAGGCCAAGTTTTTCAGAGACCTCATAGATATTAGGGAGCTTTGCTGTAGGGGCTTGATAATGACTCACCGTCGTCAACACCATACAACCATTTAATGTAAAATCATTATTGCCGGGAGCATTGTTATGTACAGATATCAAGTAATCTGCATTATGATCCACCGCATATTGCACACGGGGACGAAGCTCCATTGTAATATCCTCCGTCCTTGTCATCACAATTTCTATATTCTCGTACTTTAATAATTCCTCCTGAAGCTTCATCGCTATCTTTAGGTTTATATCCTTCTCTTTTATCAAAACACCATCATAGACATATTCCGCGCCATCTGTCTCACCGCCATGACCAGCATCAATACAAATAACTGTTTTTCCTGTCTCCCCAAAAAAGGTTTCATCTGCACTGGGATGTGAATACACAGTGACTGCAGAAAATATAACTGTGGCAAGACATAGAGAAAGAAATTGTTTTGCTCTTTTTCTAAATTGTACTCTTCTCATTTTCCCTCCTTTTTGTATACACTTTAGTATAACACATGCAAAAAGGTGCATCAAGCTTATCTGAAAAAGAGAAAAAATTTCCTGTAGCAAACCATCCAAGAATGCTTTTATTCTGTTTTTTATTCTATTATTATTTTATAACAAATCCAATATCTTTTTGGCATTTGGATTTGCACGAGAGCCTTCAATAACTCCCTGAATCACACAGGTATCCCGATTCATTCTCTTTAATGGCATAGAAGGCGAAGGGTCTATTGCTTATTTTCGATTTTCTGCTTCTTTACCATGCATGAATATTCCCACAAGCTTGTCATTTCTCATTCCTCGATACACTGGAAGCCCCATCTCCTCTGCCAGTTTAAGTAAGCGCCCATTTAACTGATTTCTACTTCCTACTGGTGTCCCTGCATCTATCACTGCCCTTACTTTCTTTATCTGTCTGGCAGCACATTCATACTGTTCTTCTGTCATAGATTCAAAGGCAGGTGCTGTCACCACATATTCACTCAATGCAACGGCAGAGGGCAGATCAATATCATTATCAAACAATATTCCTGTAGCAAAAGGAATTCCCTGTTTTTGAAGCATCCGATAATATTTTGTTCCACATCCTCCTCCTGCCACGACAAACACTTGTATCTCTCCTTCTGGGCGTGCCAGCTCCACGCTACCATACAACCGATGATAACTCCCTTCTCTCAGCCCATAAAGCTTTTCTATAACACCGCTTTCCATTATCTCCTCCGGGGAGCCGTATGCTTCTATTGTATCTCCTTTTACACAGATCAGAGAATCTGAGATTTTTGATGCCAGATCGATCTCATGCAGCGACATTACCACAGTAAGCCCCTCCTCACGGGCCATTCTTTGCAAGATTTCCAATACTTCCAGCTTATAAAAAATATCCAGATAGGCAGTCGGCTCATCCAAGACCAAGATCTGCGGTTCCTGACAAAGCGCCCTTGCAAGCATTATGCGCTGACGCTGCCCGTCGCTTAGGGAAGTAAATTCCTGATCGGCAAGCTCCCTCGCGCCAACTCTCTCCAATGCCCTCTCCACTGACCTTTTATCCGCCTCCATAAGCGTTCCCCTTATGCCAGTATACGGATACCTCCCCATGGCAACCACCTCCCAGCATGTAATAAGCTCAGGATGTACGCGCTCTGTAAGAACTACCGCAAGTTCTCTTGCCAATCTCTTTGCGCCCAAACTCTGTATATCTCTCCGATCAAGCAGCACCACTCCCCCAATTTTGTTAAGTTGTCCGGCTATCGTCCTCAAGACTGTCGATTTCCCCGCTCCATTTGGGCCAATCAGTGTAAGAATCTTCCCTTTTTCAATTTTAATATCAATATCTCGGATCACTATATTTCCACGATAGCCTACCGTCAGCCTCTCTGTCTGAAAATAACACATAACACTACCCTTCATTAAATCTCATTCGCTGTTCTTCCCCTGTGCCCTGCGCCTAACCATCATAACAATCACCACAGGAGCGCCAAATGCTGCCGTCACTGTCCCAATTGCAAGCTCTGTCGGAGAAAACGCTGTGCGCGCAATCAGATCACAATAGATGCAAAACACAGCACCACACAGATATGTAATGGGAATAAGCACCGACGGGCGCGCGGTCTTTAACATCGTCCTTGTAATATGCGGCACCGCAATGCCGACAAAGGAGATCGGTCCTGCAAATGCAGTTACACACGCTGAGAGCAGGCTTGACAGTATAATTAAACATGCCCGAAACAGCTTGATATTTACGCCAAGGCTGCTGGCATAGCCCTCCCCCAAAGCATAAGCACCAATCGGCTTTGACAAAAGCCAAGCAGCAAATAGCCCCGGCAGACAGATCCATGCAGCTACCGCCACATGATCCCAATTAGCCCCAGAAAAACTGCCCATCGACCAACTTGTAAGATTTACAATCTCATTCTCCTTTGCAAAAGCAATACAGAAATCTGTGATCGCTGAACAGATATACCCCATCATAATTCCGATCACCAAGAGCATTGACATACTACGAACCTTCTGAGAAAAGAAAAGAACCACAAAAACAATGAGCAGAGAACCAGCAAATGCTGACAAAATCATGGCAGCAGAGCCAAATCGTTTCATACATTGAGGCAGAAATACCAATGCTATACTCACCACAAGCTTTGCTCCAGAAGAAATTCCAAGCACAAAAGGTCCAGCAATGGGATTTCTAAAAAAGGTCTGCAAAAGAAAACCAGAGACTGCCAAAGCACCCCCTAATACAGCGGCAAGCATCATGCGCGGCAGCCTTATGCTAAATACTATCTTGGCCTGCATAGAACCTCCAACAGCAAATGCAAGCTGTTTCGCGTAGACATCTCCACCCAATATAGCCGCCACACGCAGCCGAATTCCATTCCCAACCATCTGAAAAATCTCTCTAATCGGAATATGTACGGAACCAAGATTTATATTAAACACCATTCCCACCAAGAATAAAAAAAGTAAAACTGCCCACGCCGCCAGTACCCTTTTGCGCATATTCTTTCTACTCCCTCTTCTGCACGCAGCAAAACCGCTGCATATACTTTCCGTCTACTCTGTTGTCAACGGTAGCTTCAATAAATGATCTGTTGTAACCTCATCGGGATTCTCGCTAAATAAAATGGTATTCATATCTGAGACAATCGACGAGATCGCCGACGTAGCCTGCGAAAAATCTGGTGAGGTAATCCACACATGTCCCTCTTTCACCGCCTTTAAATCTGCAAGCAAAGGCTCATATGCAATCATTTCTTGAATGGAATAAAATTTATTCCCAAAATTCCAATAAAACAAATAATCCGCATCTTGAAAAGCAGCATACCACTCCTCAAAGGACATGGAAGTATTTCCACTTTTCTCTGGTGCAATATCTGCACAGACATACTCCCCGCCTGCCATCTCTATCATCTGAACCAGATAATCTCCGCCGTTGCGCGCATAATACTTCCCGCTGGAAGTAATATATCCCATCGCCACCGTAACACCGGATTTTTCTGCTGCCATAGCGCGCTCCATCAACGCTTTCTGATTATCAAAATACTCCTCTGCCTCTGTTTCTTTTCCAAATAACACGCCCATCAGCTTCACCCACTCCACACGTGCCAGCGGATGACTCTCCTTGGAGGAGATCTCCACAAGACTTGGAATCGAAAGCTCTGCAAATTTCTCCTTCACCTCCGGGCAGGTATCTATCATAGCTGTATCAATATGAAGCTCGATCCCCTGCTCCACCATCTTCTCATAATCTGGCTCCTGAAAGCTTCCAGAATAACCCATGCGCCCTGCCTTCATCGCCTCTGTCACAGAAGCAATATACCAATCCTCCACATCCGTAGCCACCAGCTTGACGCGAGAGAGCTCCCCTATGGCATCTATCAATGACACTAAGCTGGTACTGGCAACATATACCTTGTCAATCGGCATCTCTAAAACTACCACACCCTCCTCAAGCTCCTTTGGCACACTCCTATCCTCTGGAACCACAAGATACTTCTCTGTCTCCCCAACTGTGATCATGCGATAACCCCCCAAAAACCGTTCCACAGAAAATTCCTTCGCATAATCAAGCTCCATTATGCCATCAGAAACCAGCCGCCCGTCATAAGACTCCTCAACCTCAGATGTCTGGATTGTGGACTCCGTTGATTGACTTTCCACCTCGCTCATCGTCCCTGTAAAATTTCCCTTCTCCTCTGTGCTGCAGCCTGCAAGCACTGACATCACAGCCACTGCTGCAAACATCCATACTGCCGTTCTCTTTCTCATAGCATCCTCCTATTTTTCAGCTTTGTTGCATTTGAATAGAACAGAACAATTCTACCAGCACAATCTATTGAAGATACATTTTCTTCTGCACAATCAAGGTTGCCATGGCAGACGCACATAATACCATAGCACTCCATTTCTTATATATCTTTACACACAAAAAGAAAACCCTTTTTCAAAAAAGGGTACATGGAACAAAAGACAGCTTTTCCTGTCTTTCTTTATGTACTCCCAATTACTCGTAGGCTGGAACCATCGTTCCTGTACAACAGCAGGCAGGTCTCCTGACTTATCTATCCTCACATCAGCCATCTTCCCAGTCTCCCAGTGATATAGCGGCTTCTGCTCCTTAAATACAGTGACGAGTTCGCACAGGATTCTCACCTGTTTCCCTTTTCACCAGATCCCTGTGCCTTGCGGCAACATATCTGACACCTGCTGTTTTCTATTCAATTACAAAAGAACATAACATATTTTAGAAAAATTTGCAATAAAAACTTATACGCTCCTCACCAGACGCAACAAAACAGAAACTGGAACATAGTTTTTAATTTTTCAGATTATCTTTATTTATAGTTTCATAAATATAAAAACCCTTTGACTTTACACTTACAGCAATGTATATACTTAAAGAAAAGGTGGTGAGTCTAGGCAGTGACTATCCTATTCCCTTATTCATACAATGATAAAAATATCTATCTTCTACTTGCAATAATACACTGCCTGTGCATGCCACAGCTCGCCATATTTTCCATCTTTCTTCTGAAGCAGTTTCTCATGTGTTCCTATCTGAACAATCTCTCCCTTGTCAAATACCACAATCTTATCACAGAACCTACAGGACGCCAGACGATGACTAATATAGACAACCGTTTTATCACCTGATATGTTGTTAAAGTTTGAATACACCTCATATTCTGATATAGGATCAAGAGCTGCTGTCGGCTCGTCCAATAAGATAAACGGTGCATCTTTGTACAATGCACGGGCAAGAGCCAGCTTCTGTGCCTCTCCTCCTGATATTTCGATCCCGTCTTTGTCATAATCCTTATAAAGATAAGTATCGGCGCCCTTTTCCAGCCTATCATATCTGCCGCCAAAATTTACTTTCTCCAAACATGCTTTTACCTTGCTCTCGTTAAATTTTCTGTCAGAGGCAACGACCTCGCCAAGCTTAAAAGAAAAAAGGCTAAAATCTTGAAATACTACAGAAAAGATCGACATATATTCTTCATAATCATATTTTTGAATATTTACACCATTTAGCAATATCTCTCCCTCACAAGGATCATACAGCCGGCAGAGCAGCTTGATAAATGTCGTCTTTCCACTTCCATTTTCACCCACAATAGCCATCTTTTCCCCAAGCTTAAACTTTATGCTGACATGAGATAATGCATAACTCTCTGTGTTTGGATATCGAAAGCTGACATCACAAAATTCTACCTGATAATCATTGTCATCCCGCTTTTCTACTGTCAAAGTTCCTTTGTACATAGGATTTGCTATATCAAAATACATAAAAAACCGCTTGAGATAATGATCGTTATCCAACGCCCGCAAAACTACTTTTATCATATCCGCGGCAGCCTTTATAAATAGCATGATACAGGCAATGTACTTCGCGATTGATCCAACAGTAATTCCACCCTCAAACGCTGTATGAATCAATACCACATATACGCTGAACATAAAACTATATTCCAATATAGTCACAAGAATATTTCCAAAAACCTTCTTGGAAATTGTCTTCCCATATCGCTCACAATAGCTGTCCTGCCACTTCCGATATTCTCTTGCAAGGCAGTCTTCCATATGATACAGTCGAATATCTTTCCCAGCCCCATAATTCTCTATATACTTTTCAAGCTGATCATCCAGAACATTCATTTCCACATTTGACGCATAAAATTTCTGATTTCTCTGGCTTTCATTTATGGTAACAAAACTGATAACTATAATAATTATCAGCAGACCTGCTATCATAAAAAGCTTCTCTTCTATTCCGACAGAGGCAAGGGCAAAGAACGACAGACACATGGCAGATGACGCCACTATTTTCGTCATATTTCCAAAAAAACGCTCTGTGACATTATAAAAAAAATACAAATTATAACCTGCCATCGACTCCTTTTTATTTCTGTAAAGCAGTCTTGTCACCTCTGCATCCTCCAAGGATTCATATGCCATCTGCATCGCTTTTTCCGAATAGCTCCAATCCTCCTTTCGATACACTGTATTCGACGCAGTCTCATGCACTGCTTTCACCCCTGAATAGAGCAGGCGAATCAGAAAGGAAAGACCAACGGCAAGAAGTACATATCTAGCTGTCACTTGCAGAGCAGAGCGCGCATAGAGAGCATCAATTACCTTTGCAGAAAAATACACTGGAATATAAATTGCCGCCGCCAACAACACAGGTTCTACAATCAGACAGATCAGAAATCGTTTATCCAGATGAACACACATTTTCACTGCTCTTTTTAGTATCCCAAGATGTTCCTTAAGCGTCATACAAAAGCTTCTCCTTCCTCCTGATACCAGCAGCTCTGAAGCTCAAATAATGTACTGTACTCTCCATTTTTGCGCAACAGCTCCTTGTGTGTGCCTTCCTCACAGATCTCTCCATTTTTTAATAGAATAATTCTGTCACAAAAGGAAGTGGAGGCAAGCCTGTGAGAGATAAACAATGACGTTTTATTTTCTGTCATCCGATTGTACTCTACGTATATTCTGCCCTCTGCTATGGGATCAAGCGCCGCCGTCGGCTCATCCAACACCAGTAAAGGCGCATCTTTATAAAGAGCACGTGCAAGCATAAGCTTCTGTGCCTCTCCCCCTGACAGCTCGATACCATTTTGATTCACTTGTTTATTCAGCCTTGTAGCCACTCCCTCCGGCAAAGCATCCAGCTTATTGCCAAGACCAGCCTGACAAATACAATCTTCTACCCTCCTCTTGTCTATCTTTGTAGGCTCCGCGCCAGATACTATCTCAGCAAGAGAAAAAAATCCAGTTCGAATATCCTGAAATACAGGAGCGATAAGCTTATAATACTCCCTGCGCGAGATATCTCCAATTGGTATTCCATTGATTCGAATCTCACCAGAGGTCGGAAGATACAACCCACATAAAAGCTTGACAAGTGTTGTTTTTCCTGCACCATTCACTCCGACAAGCGCCAGCTTCTCCCCACCGTGCAATGTAAAGGATACATTATGAATAGCGTCCTTCTTGGCATTATCATAGCGAAAACACACGTTGTCAAACACGATCTCAGGCTTTACAAAATCATCTTTTTTCACTGTTCTGTTGCCTTCTTCTGGCTCTTTATATTCGACATATTCTCGAAACTCACCAACCTGTAAGCTGCAGGCATGCATTATCTGAAAGCTTTGTATCACGCCGCCTATCCAATCTGCAAAGGAAGACACTGCGGCAAAATACAGGACAAATTGATCGACACTGATTTTCCCTTGCATCACCATGAGAATAAGCAGCGCATATGCTCCGCCATCACGGATAAGAATCAGAATCAGATCGACCAGCTTGGGCAAAAGCCCAAAAGCCGCTATCCTCTTATCCCAACCTTCCTTTTCCTTGGACAATTCTCGAAAGCAATCTTTCAGCCATGATGTAATGCCATAGATTCGAATATCCTTTGCCACAGAAAATTGACTTGGAAGATTTGTCACAAAATTAAGCTTCTTATTGAGATCTGTTATCTTCTTTCTCTGTGCATACTTCCATTTCTGATATGCCTGCACAGAAAGCAAATGAATAATTGGAGCTGCCGTGAGAAGAGGAATCAGAAATGGATTTACCGAAAAAAGTACCGATCCAAAAAGCAAGTACCCAGACAGATTTTCTATTAATTCAAAACTGCTTTTTAACAAATCTGTAACTGGCTCCCTGCCATTCCACATCTGCGTCGCTTCTCTTGCTCGGCTGCCCAGATCTCTAATCTCTTTTTTTTCATATGTCTGATAAAACATATGCATATCCTTTTTCACCACAAGCTCTTCCATCTTATAGCGATAAATCATCAGCTTGATTTTTCCAAATTCTTCCATCGCCGTCTTACACACAGCGCAAAGCATAATAGCTAGTACCAAGGCGCCAACAACAAACATGGTATGCCCCAAAGCCCGTTCTTCTGTCACACAGGCCACAATCCGTGCGGGAAGATATATCTCAAAATAGCGCATGCCTACACGAACTGGTATCAAAGCAGACAAAATCAACAGCGCTCCTATACTATATTTTTTCAACATGCGCAGCGACCATACTATATGAGAAAACATCATATATCTACCACCCCTTTCCCCGTTATTGTAACAGAAAAAATCCACAAAGACTGATTATGGCATGAAATGCTCTCCTATATGCATGAATTGTCATCTGACAAAATAGCTGGAACCAAAAACTCTGTGGTAAACGCTCCCTCCTCACTGTTGCATTTAAACCATCCTCCATGCTTGATAATAATACTCTCTGCCCTGCCAAGACCAAACCCATGAAGTCCCTCTCTATTTGACAAAAACAATGTCCCATATTTTTTTTGCTTTTTAGTAGCAGAATTTAACATAGAAAAATAAAGCATACTTCCCTTCTGCGCGAGAAAAAGCCGGATAAATTTCTCTCCGGCAACAGCCTCACAGGCATCTATCGCATTATCCAAAAGATTTCCAAGCACAATACTAAGCTCCACATCCGATATGGTAAGGGTAGCGGGAATATTTGCCTTGGCCGTCACCGCAATTCCAGCCTGCTTCGCCTTCGAAAGCTTACTGGAAAGAATCACATCCACCGTAATATTTCCGGTCTTAAGCAAGGTATCTATCTTCTCAAGCTTGGCGTCAAGCTCACTGATATAAGCGATAACACGCTCATATTCCCCCGCCTCCACCTGACCTTTCAATGTCTGCAGATGATTGTGAAAATCATGTTTATACCCCCTCATTTCCTTATAGATGCTTCGCACTTCATTGATATGTTGTTCTACAAGCTCCGCCTGAAGCTCCAAAATTTTTAAATATGTTTTCCTTCTCATCGTTCCTTACACTTTTGCTCTGTTCTTCACAAACAGACTACTTTCTTCCTGCTTACCCTTTCTCTCTAGCAAACGGTTATATAAGCGCGGTTGACCGCATCATACTTTCCCCTCGCGAGCGGAATACGTACATCATTCCACAAAAACACCTCATTTCTGGATATTCGCTTGACATAGCGAAGCGAAACTAGATAGCTTCGATGTACGCGAAAAAAAATATCAGAAAGCCGTTCTTCAACATCTGATATTTTCTCTCTCACCCGATAGTTCTCCGCTTCTGTCACAAAAGATACATAATGAAGAAATGCTTCCACATAATAGATTTCATTCTCATAAAGCTTAATTGTCTGTCCCTCACAGCAAAAGATAATATATGGCGGCTCCACAGCTAATTTCTCCGCCGCCTTATCAAGCACAGAAAAAAGTTTTCGCTGAGCCACCGGCTTTATCAGATAATGAAGAGCATCCACCTCATACCCCTCTCCATAAAACTCCGTGTGAGAAGTGAGAAATACTATTTCTGCCCGGCTGTTCTCACGCCGAAGATACTTGGCAAGATCCACCCCATTGATTCCAGAAAGCTCAATATCAAGCAGAAGAAGATGAAAGTCTTTCTCCTCCTCAAAATCAAACAGAAAGCTTTCACCATCTTTATACATCCGAATATCCACTATGTGCTTCCCCATCTCTGCCCACAAAAACACGGACTGGGACAGCCAAGCAGACTGAGAGAAATCATCCTCACAGATTGCAACTTTTAACTTCATAGCATATCATTTCCTCTCAATAATCCTATCATTTTCTCTAAAAATATATCATATCACAAAAAATCTACCCTTCTCGCTCTCTGACAGTCACGAATACTTTATCACCGGGCTGCTTTCCTATTTTAGTACGAATATCCTTTCGCAAACCAATAATATAACAGACTGTGCCATCCTCATTTTTTACTCCCATATTCACAATACTGCCATCATATGGTTCCCCGTCAAACGTAACATGTACCTTCACCCGCCCTCTGCCAAATTCCTCTCTGATATCATATGGAAAAATTACATACGCGCCACCTTTTTCTTTTGCATGATAAATCTGAGACTCATATTGATAGATTTTTTCCTTCATTTTTCCTCACATTTCCATACCATTTATCACATAAAAGCTCTCTGATGGTTGTCCGCATTTCCTTCTAAGCCATACACTGCGTTCTATATGCTACTACAATCCCATAAAAGGCAACACCTCATCCATGCCTTGTTCCACAGCTATCTCTAAAGGCGTAACCTGTTTTTCATTCGCTATGGTATAATCTGCTCCCTTTTTAAGCAAATAGCGCACCATCTCGCTGCTTCTATTTTTCATAGCATAATGAAGCACCGTATCCCCCAATTTATTTCTAGTATTGATATGATACCCAGCCTCCACCATTGCCTTTATCACGCTCTTATCACAGCGCCATCTCATGTGCAACAACAGCGCAGTATCACCACTGTGATTGACTTGATTCACATCTGCACCCTTTTTTATGAAAACAGGCGTAAGCACATTGGCTGCGTGCAAATCATAATCCTGAGCTATCATCAGAGGCGTCATTCCATTTTTGCCCGGAATATCTATATTCCTCAGAGCTTCTACCATCTCCGCCCTCACTGTCTCACTTATCTTTTTAAAGCTAATCTTTTTTGATACTGCAATGTGGGCCGCTGTCTCCTCATTGACATTTTTTAATGTGTCATCCGCTCCTGCGTCCATTAAAAAATGTATCATATCTGGAAAACCATATTCACAAGCCGTGTGAAGCAAAGTATTTCCAGCCACACTTGGCTGATCCTCTGTGAGATTTATATTCACGCCTTTTTTTATCATTGCTGTGAACATCTCATATTTATATCGCCTGACAGCCCAATGTGCCGCAGATCTCCCCTCCATATCAAGTGCCTCCATAGATTCCACACTAAAATATCTCTCTACCACATCTGCATAAGCCTCATCCATCTCATTCTTTCTTCGAATGTTCGAATACTCATAGCCACTTCCTCTATATGCCAGCAATAAAGCAGGTGTTCTGCCCTTGACAAACGCTTGATTCAAATCCACACCCATCTGTGCCATTTTATCGACAAGCGACACGCTAAATCTTTCTTCTAATAAAAAATCTCTGATGGTTGTCAGCTTTCCCTTATAATATCTCGTTTCTATAAAACTTATTCCTTCTTCCTCCAATTGATCAAGAACCGCAAAAGGCTCTGCATATCTTCCCAATATTTCATACAATGCTTCCAGCACAATATCCATCTCATCATCATCGTCCTGATCCGCCTTATGAAGAAGCATTTTGAATAGTGCCATGCCATCCTTTGCATACTTCTGATCTTCTTTACCATCAGGATTATGAATAAAACAATTTATGTAATATAGCAGCTCCCACAGCTCCTTCACAGGCAAATCTAATCTCCCTGCCAACACCTCCGGTAGCTTTTTACTCAATTCTTCTCCGTTCAGTACCATAATAATCTCCCTTTACATTCTTATCAATCACTTTTCTTTATTTTCTCTTATATCTTCTACCATCGGTTCATAGATACTTGAATATTTTGCAATACTTTCCTTCACATCTATCTCATAGCGCTTCGCTATACATGCTTCTTCCTCATCATAGGATTCTTTTATATTAATTCCACCCAAAGCCTCCATTGTCCTCCATGAAGCAGGATTATCCTTATCGGCATCAAGCAAAATCTTCTCGATTTTATATTCCTGACAAACTTTTAAACACAAATATAAATTTATCTTATTATATCCTTTTCCTCTCTCCGTAGGTCTTATACTATAGCCAATATTTCCTCCTGACTTTTTTAATCTTTCATTTAGCGCTAATCTTATATTGATCATACCCACAATTTTACTATCACTGCTTCTGACAAGAAAAAATGTCTTTGAAGGTACTATTCTCTCGTTAGCTTCCCGCATATACTCTATCTGCAATTGTTCAAGCCATCCTTGATAATTATCTAGATATTTATGTAATTTTCCAGAACCGTTGATATTTGATTTATATTGATAAAATTCATTGATATATGCAATGGCATCCTCTTTTCTATCTATGCCGGGAACTTCATAATAAAATTTTTCCATTATACTTCCTTTCCATCAGAAATTATTTCTCTTATATATTTTGCATCAACTTTTTTTGTAAGCCATACACCATTTTTTGATAAATAAAATTTATATCCATCTTTATACATGGCACCGCTCGACACCTGTAAAACGGCAGGCTTTCCATGGCGCCTTCCCACTATCACAGCCGTTTCAATATCTTTAGAAAGATGAACATATAATCTGCTCATTGGCTTTAACCCTTCCGCATGGATTGTACTCAAAAATCGCGCCGCTGTTCCATGATATAACAATTCAGGAGGTTCCTGCTCCTCCAATTCCACATCAACAGGAATACTATGTCCCTGATTTGCGCGGATAAGAGAATTATCTTCATTAAAAGAATATCTCTGCTTATTGTCCGTCGCCACAATTTCCTCTAATATTTTGCGATCTATCTTTCGATTTGTCGCATTGATACCTGCTAATAATTCCTCAACATCCGCCCATCCATGCTCATCCAGCGTAATATGTGCCGCATCAGGATTATGCCGCAGTACTAAGCTGATAAAAACACTTAATTTATCCCATTTACCCATTATGTTATATCCTGCTTTCTTAATTATTTTATTATAATTTCTAATTATATCACGTATTTGCACAATATGCCAATCCTATAATAAGAATTGACAATTATCCACTGCTTTCGTATGTGCGCTTTACAAGCCAACATTATTAAAATAGAAAAGGCAAGAGATATAAAAAATCCTTCCCTTACTGCTGGCATAAATCTATAGGTCTTTATTATGTAGAAAATTGGCACACTTGGATACTATACAGCTTCTTCATATCTTTATACTTCTCTGCTTGCCGGAGACACGACAACAAAATTAAAAAAATTATGGGCACAATCCCATAACATTTAGATGATGGGTTAAACCCACAAAATAAATGGTTGCCACAACATAGATTTGACAGCGATTTTAGTTCATTTGGTATTATGCATTATTTTGAGACTATTATCTGTGCCGATGATACAAAAGAACATACACCAAGCGCCGATCCGCTATTAAAATATATGGGATTGTCAAACATAGAGCGAGAAAACATTCTCTATATCGGAGACAGCATATATGACAGCAAATATGCTCAAAATACTGACATCCATTTTGCTTTGGCATTATGGGGCAGGACCATCCAACAGCCAATTGTTATATATACGAAAGATACACTTTTTAAACTAACTTTATAGACACCAAATAGCATTAACCCTATATAGAGTATGGCAAGCACCGCCCCACAAATTTTCATTTTAATCTTCTTCGATTCTTTTATATTCTAAAATATCCCCCGGCTGACAATCAAGAACATCACATATTGCTTCTAAAGTTGAAAAACGAATTGCACTAATTTTTCCTGTTTTTATTTTTGATAGATTGACATTAGCAACGCCTACTTTTTCAGATAACTCTTTTAATGACATTTTTCTATCTGCCATCACCCTATCTAATCTCATAATTATTGGCAAATTATCACCTCACAATGTTTTATCTGATTCTTTTTGTAAATCATAACCATAACTGAATATCAAAGAAATACAATAAACAGATACTCGCAACTATCAATCCAACTACATTCACTCTCCATATCAATTCTCCAATAATATAATAACCCACCAATGCATCAGAGTAACTTCCAATGTAATGATTATAAGGCAAATATAGATGAAAGTCAATAATTAATTTATGATAAACATTAATTTATTTGCAAATACGTACACTCGCTACATTTGTATACCTCATTTGTTATGTATATTTTTCTGAGAGATAACCATAACAAATAACAATGATAAAATATTTGATAAGATTATTCTAACTATCATCAATTCATCTGCTCCTGTTTCTGTCACCGTATGTAAGGAATTGCTTATAAAATTATTAAATAAATGTTCTGATGCACCTATCCAAAGTGTTCCAGACAATGCCACACACATACCCCATTCATAGGCTAAAATTCCAGACAACAGTATATATCCTATGCCCATAAGAATTGCCATAGCAATATTCATGGAACCGTCAAGCAAAGGATTGATTACGTTGGTAATATGCCATATTCCAAACAATAGAGCCTGTATTATATTAGCTGTCTTTTGAGAATAGTATTGTATGCCAATTTTATAAAACAGTCCTCTAAATAGTCCCTCTTCTGCATAGACATTTACTATGTTACCAATTATGCACACTGTCACTGCTAACAAAGAACTACCATTTGTATGTATCTGTGTAAGTGAAAAATTTGTAATATAACATCGCAAAGATGGGTGTTTTCCCATTGCAATCAACACAATAAACTCCGCAGCGTAAGAAAGAAAAAAGGTACTTAAGCCAAGAGCAAGACCATATTTCAAACCGGTAAATAACCCTTTTTTTGAAAATCCCAAATCACTCCAACGAAGCCCCATCATATCCAACGCAATCCATATCAGCAAAATGCAGCAGATTTTATGTAATATATTTTCTCCAACCCATGTTTGATCGGTTTTTACAAAAATAATTTCTATCCCCCTAATAATCATCAACAAAACAAACATCATACTGATAACATACATTGTTCTTCTTTTTTTCATGTTTCTTTTCCTCCAAATACTTTTGTCAGTTGACTATTTTAATCATGATTTTTATTTCGGTTCTTAATTAGTAAATTAAGTTCTTTTGCTTCTTGTTTCATTTGTAACAAATTTAAAAAGAGTGAAATACTATATATCACAACTCCCATACAAGCAAGCAACAAAAACGACAAACTTGTAAACCAATGGAATAACCACCCAAACACAAGGAGTTCGCATACTATATAAGTGATTTCCAAAACCATTTCAATAAAAATATTTCTTAATTCAATTTTTTTAATACATAGTATTCCTAAGTAAGTAATGATATTTATTCCTAAAACCTGAAATACTGTTTCCAAATATATACAACTTGCCTGAAAAGACAAAGCAACAACTGAAAGCAGCAGTAAGGAAATTCCTGTTGTAGCCAAAATATTTACAATATTTTTTTTCATTCTTCTCTATCTCCTCCCAATGCTCTTTTTATTTCATTTAAATAATTGCGATTGATAGTAACTTTTTCTCCATTCTTCAAAGTTGCCTCCATTCTACTATTAAAAAGAGGTCTAATGCTATTTAAGGTGTTTATGTTTAAGATACATGATTTGCTGATTTGCACAAAACCATATGTTTGTAATTTTCTTTTTAGTTGATATAACCGAAAATCTGTACAGTACACTGCATTTTCAAGATATACAAAAGTCTTTTTGTCAACGCTCTCTATATAATAAATATCCAAAATATTTATCATTCTCTCTGCATTATCACCAGCACATTTTATCTGCATATCAAATGACTGTAAAAAATCTATAATACGATTCACTTGCTTGTTCCTCAGGGAATATTTAATTATCACTTCTATTTCGTTACAGGATAAATCTTGTTCTTCCTTTATTTTCATTTTTTCACCCCATTAAAAGTTATAACATAGTTTTTCACTAAAAGAAATATCCTTAGAACTAAGATACATTTTCTTCTTACCAAGATACAAATATTTTCAGATCTTTTGTTTCTTCGTACACTATACCATATACAGTCAAATGAACATTGTTTCCAATAAACTGTTCTTATCTTATGCCTTAGCCATTCATCAATTTCCCTTAACAGCCTCTTCATATCAGCAAGTTATAAGAATTTATTAGAAGATCTAAAACATAAGAGAAATATTGAGAAAAGAAAAAGGGAAGCAAGAACTATTTCAAAGAATTAAAACAGTAAGCAGTTTTAGATTACTTGTCAGAACATAGTTCTCAAGATGATATTTGTATAAGATATGAAATCCGTTTAAAATCCAAGTTACCAATCTGGAAAAAGAAGTATAATGGTCATATTAGAATATGTAAATCAAATAACAAATGTTTAAAATACAATTAGAATAAAAATTTGATTTATTTCCTTAAAGATGATATTATGAAAAAGAAATTTTAGAAAGGAGATTTGTATATGAGACGATATGTTATGTTTGCATAGCGCTGGCTATTGCAATAGTAAATAATTGTTATAGCCAATGCTATTCCTGATAATAAATTTTGGGAGGCAAACATGGGCTATAGGAAAGCAGAAGAAATTCTGCCAATTGAAATAATAGAACTGATACAGCAGTATGTTGATGGAGAAAATATTTATATTCCACGCAAGTCGGCACATAGACAGCCATGGGGCACAGGCACGCAAATCAAGCAGGAACTTTTGATGCGTAACCAACAAATTTACAAGGATTATCTTGCTGGAAGTAAATCTTCTGAATTAGCCTGCAAATATTATCTATCAAAAAAGAGCATACAGCGGATCCTACAAGAATACAAAAGTATTCTTGAAAAATGAGCAAACAGCGGATACCATAATTTGGGTATCCGTTGTTCGTAATAAAATGAGCTGATACTTGGTATCGGCTCATTATTTTTTATAAAAATGTGTTAGGTTGTCATATGGTATTCGAGTATGCTATTCTAAACCAAAAAAGTAGAAATGAAATAAAAGTATACAGGAGGTTGAAGAAATATGGAATCACATGAAAAATATTTGCAGGACTTAAAGCAATGGCTTCATGATACATCGGATTCCCCATTGGAGGAGATGTCTGCTTTTTTTACAAAGCGATTGGATGGCTATGAGGAACATATGTCTACGTGGGAAAAATCTTATCAAATGTTTTCGGAAGTTTTGCCCTCTGATTGCCGGAACATTTTAGACTTAGGATGTGGAACGGGTTTGGAATTAGATAAAATCTGGGAAAAAAATCCGGACATGGAAGTGACAGGTGTGGATTTATGTCAAAGTATGCTGGATAAGCTGCTGAAAAAGCATTCTGATAAGCGCCTTACCGTGGTATGTCAGGATTATTTCAAATACGATTTTGGATGCGCAAAGCGGGACGCAGTCATTTCTTTTGAAAGTCTGCATCATTTTCTGCCGGAACGCAAAAAGGAACTGTACCGAAATGCCTATAACAGTCTAAAACGCGGTGGTGTTTTTCTTTTGGGAGATTACATTGCTTGTTGTGATGCGGAAGAGGAGCTATTGTATAGCACATACTTAAAACGAAGAAATCAGTTTGCAATACCGGATAATTGTTTCGTTCATTTTGATATTCCACTGACCTTGGAGCATGAAAGGGAATTGTTGCAAAATGCAGGATTTGCGATTGAGAAAGTCTTGGACAATCCTGACGGCGCAACAATTATTGCAGCCAGAAAAGGAGACTGAATTATGGATTATAGCAGAAAAATATCGGAACGTTTGTGGAATATGCCGGATAAAGGCGAATTAGAAAGCCACCGCGAGGAAACCTTTATTGATGACATTATCCAAAAAAGTCATATAGAAAAGGAACTGCTCTCACATTTGGATGGAATAAAAACGGTGTTTGACGGCGGTGCGGGATGTGGAAGGTTTTCCATTCTTCTGGCAAAAAAGGGCTGTGCAGTTACGCATTTTGATATATCGCAGCCCATGATAGACAAGGCTAAGGAACTGGCGGAAAAAGAAGGAGTGCTTGACAAAATAACCTTTGTGAAAGGCGCATTGGAGGATTTGAAAGATTTCAACGACAAATCCTTTGATATGGTAATTTCTTTTGATGCCCCAGTCTCATATACTTATCCCAACCAGAAAAAAGTAATCGGTGAACTTGTACGCATATGCCGCAAACGGATTATGCTAAGCGTATCAAGTCGTTTGGGTTCTCTTCCGTATTTGGCAAATCCAATGCAAAAATACCAATTCCTATTAGATGAGAACTGTGATGACCCATTTGCTAAATGGTGCGTTGGTAACAAGGAAAATACCATCGAAGCATATCATTTCAGCAAGGAGGCTTCTATGAATCTATACAAGAACGGGCTGATGGGAGGGGACAGTGAGATTGCCGAATATGAAAATGGAGGTACACCGTGGTGCATCACATATACTTTTATGCCGGATGAATTAGAGGATATACTCAAAACTTACGGCGTAAAAAATATTAAACTGGCAGGCCCCGGGGCATATGCAAGGACACTTCCGAGAGAATTGCTTGTGAAAATTATGAATGATTCAAAACAGCGTTCTGATTTCCTGGACTTTTGCCATTATTATGACTCTAATCCGTTCGTATGCGGTATGGGAAAAGATAACTTATTTGCACAAGGCGAACTATGATGATTTTAACAGATTTGTGTTGAAAATATAACGAGAGGAGAAAGACGTTTTATGACTACGCCTGTTTATTTTGCATAGCATGGCTATTGCATATAATTATTTAAAAACAAAACGGAATAATGTAATAGTCCATGCATCATGCCATAAAATGAACAGGAGATGCATATGAGCTATTTAAGAAAAATTGAATATAAAATTGTACAGAAGGATTCCTTTTGGATTATCAGGAATTGTCCTAAATGTGACAGGAAGACACATTATATAAACACAAAAAAATGTATAAAGATTTGAACGATGATGAAGAGAAACTGTACCGTTTTTACGAAATCATAGATTGATTATTTTTGAAAATATGGTATTATACTATTAGTGGTGAGTCCTACCGCAAAGTGGACTGCTAAAAGCGTTATTTTGCCCTTATCAGTCTGCTTTATCAGATTTTTAAGGACAAAAAAATAACCGCCAACTATTCCCCGTACGCATCATCTGTCTGCACCTTTGAATATTTCTTGTGGAAATTCCACACATCTTTATATAAATTCCAATAATCCATAATGCACCTACTTTCTGAAATACTATTACAAAAACCGTAAAATTGCTTACATTCATTTGCTTTGATAACGGTCTTTTCTTATGATTTATATTTGTGTGCTACCTGTGTGTTACTTGTGTGCTACGTAGCAAAATTAAGGGTTCCCGCTGACAATCCACATCAACGGAAACCCTTATATATACGCTATTCCTTAGAACTTCCCAGCCTTCGCCGCTTCCTCGATACTAACTGCCACAGCCACGGTAGCACCAACCATAGGGTTATTGCCCATACCGATAAGTCCCATCATCTCCACATGTGCAGGTACAGAGGAAGAACCTGCAAACTGTGCATCAGAATGCATACGTCCCATAGTATCTGTCATACCATAGGAAGCAGGACCTGCTGCCATATTGTCGGGATGAAGGGTTCTTCCTGTACCGCCGCCGGATGCAACGGAGAAGTACTTCTTGCCCTGCTCCACACATTCCTTCTTATAAGTTCCTGCAACCGGATGCTGGAATCTAGTCGGATTAGTAGAATTTCCTGTAATGGAAACATCCACACCTTCCTTATGCATAATAGCGACACCCTCTGTCACGTCGTTAGCACCATAGCAGTTTACCTTAGAGCGAAGTCCAGTGGAATACGCCTTGCGGAATACCTCCTTCACATCGCCTGTATAATAATCCATCTCTGTCTCTACATATGTAAATCCATTAATTCTTGAGATAACCTGAGCAGCATCCTTGCCAAGACCATTCAAGATAACTCTCAGTGGCTTGGTGCGAACCTTGTTCGCCTTCTCAGCGATACCAATTGCACCCTCAGCAGCAGCAAAGGACTCATGTCCAGCCAAGAAACAGAAGCACTCTGTCTCCTCCTCAAGAAGCATCTTTCCTAAATTACCATGTCCCAATCCAACCTTGCGCTGGTCAGCAACAGAACCCGGAATACAAAATGCTTGTAATCCCTCACCGATCGCTGCTGCAGCATCCGCTGCCCTCTTGCAGCCCTTCTTGATAGCAATCGCTGCACCCACTGTATATGCCCAACAAGCATTTTCAAAACAGATAGGCTGGATCTTCTTTACTTGGTCATATACATCCAGACCGGCATCCTTTGTAATCTTCTCTGCCTCCTCAATAGAAGCAATTCCGTATTCATTCAATACAGCATTGATTTTGTCAATTCTTCTCTCATATGATTCAAATAAAGCCATTATTCCCTACCTCCTATTCCTGTCTTGGATCGATAATCTTTGCCGCGTCGTCCACTCTGCCGTACTGTCCCTTAGCCTTCTCCCATGCAGTGTTTGGATCATCGCCCTTCTTAATGAAATCTGTCATCTTTCCAAGACTTACGAACTGGTATCCGATAATCTGATCTTCCTCATCCAGCGCAATGCCTGTGACATAACCCTCTGCCATCTCCAGATAGCGAGGTCCCTTTGCAAGTGTGCCATACATCGTACCAACCTGAGAGCGAAGTCCCTTACCCAGATCCTCAAGCCCTGCACCGATCGGAAGACCTTCCTCCGAAAATGCTGACTGCGATCTGCCATACACAATCTGTAAAAACAGCTCTCTCATAGCTGTATTAATAGCGTCACAGACAAGATCTGTGTTAAGTGCCTCAAGCACTGTTCTTCCCGGCAAAATCTCAGATGCCATAGCCGCAGAATGAGTCATGCCAGAGCAGCCAATTGTCTCAACAAGTGCTTCCTGAATAATACCCTCTTTTACATTCAAAGTCAGCTTGCAGGCTCCCTGCTGAGGTGCACACCAACCAATGCCGTGTGTCAAGCCTGAAATATCCTTAACTTCCTTCGCTTTCACCCACTTCGCCTCTTCCGGTATCGGAGCTGCGCCATGAGCGACGCCCTGTGCCACTTTACACATCTTTTCTACTTCATGTGAATAAATCATGATAAGACTCCTTTCGAATATATGTTCTTTAAATGTCACTGGTAATTCAGCACATCTTGTTTTTATTCTCTCACAAAATGACAAAATAGTCCAGTTATTTTTACACAGCAAACCAAAATTTTGATTCCTTTACTTTCCCTTTCTATCGTAGTATAATTACAACAATAAAAATAATAGGAGGAATCAACTATGTGGTTTATTTTTGCACTATTATCTGCCATATTTGCCGCTCTGACCTCAATACTCGCAAAAATTGGAATCCATGGTGTCAACTCTAACCTAGCAACTGCCATACGCACAGTTGTGGTTGTTATAATGGCATGGGGGATGGTCTTTCTCACAAACACACAGAACGGAATCACCCAGATTGGCAGAAGAAGCTGGCTATTTTTAATTCTCTCTGGTCTGGCAACTGGTGCTTCATGGCTCTGTTATTACAGAGCTCTTCAACTTGGCGAAGCATCTAAGGTAGTCCCTATCGACAAGCTAAGTGTGATTATCACCCTAGTATTAGCATTTATCTTCCTGCACGAAACCTTTACGATAAAATCTATTATCGGCTGTATTCTTATTGGCGCGGGGACACTTTTTATGGTTTTATAACCCTTTTCCATAAAATATCTGGCACCAGATTTTCTTAGCTTTATCAATTATATGATTGAAAAAGAATGAGAGTCTGTTCACGCATCCTCACATATGTCTTAACAATGTATTATTTGCGCCGACTGTATGAAAATCTCTTATCATCGTGCATCCTGATACATATCAATGATACTATCAGGATTTAAATATTTCCAAAGATGCCGAGAGAAGACATGGAAGGAGAGAAAACATTTGTATAAGACTATACCATCGAGTAGGGGAGGATTTATTTTCTCCCACTCACTGCGCGGGGCACGTGCAGTTTTCTCTGCTCATATCCCTACGTGCCCCTGCGCATAAAAAATACAATTATCTTGCCCCTCTCCAACATCCACTTCTATAATATCCATAGGACATCACAGCCCCTACACCCCATCCAAGAGGCCACGACAGCCAGATTCCAGTACTACCCAATGGCACCGAAAGAATAAATGCTAGAATCACTCTTAAAATCAAATCAGTAAAGGTACATATCATAAACTGCCGCATAGCCCCTGCTCCTCTTAGGACGCCGTCCGCGGTCAGCTTTAACGCAATCACAAAATAAAAAGGTGACACAATCTTCAAAAAAACTCTTCCTGTATCAAGTGCCACAGTGCTTTGACTATCCATAAACAACTCAATCATAGCCTTTCCCAAAAAGAAAAACAACAGAAAGAACGGCACTGTCACCAGCCACGCAAGCTTAATTCCAGCACCAAAGCCCTCCTTCACTCTATCCTGTTTTCCAGCACCGATATTTTGAGCCGTAAAACTGGACACTCCATTCGCCAATGTCGTCACACTCGTAAGCATAAAGGTATTCAGCTTAACTGCCGCAGAATAACCTGCAATCACAGAAGAACCACATGAATTGACAAGACCTTGAATAAAAATATTTCCAATGGAAATAAAGCTTTGCTGAAAAATACTTGGTATGGCAATCCTGCTGATCACCGTCAGCATTTGAAAAGAAAAAAGCTTAGAGGTTTCTTGAGACTGAATGGATTGTATTCGGCTTTTTAAGGTAAGCAAAGATAACACACACGCAATTCCCTGCGCCAGAAAGGTCGCCCAAGCAACACCCGCCACTCCCCAGTGAAATACTGCAACAAACAGCAAATCCAATGCAATATTGCCAAGTGAGGAGCCTATCAGAAAATATAGAGGGGTCTTGGAATCCCCAAGAGAATTAAAGATACCTGTCGCAATATTATATAAAAACAGAAATAAAAAACCTGCTATGTAAATCTTAAGATACAGATCACCCTCTGCAAAGATATTTTCTGGAGTGTGGATAAGTCTCATCAATAAAACACTTCCGCATAGCCCCAGAATGGTAAGAACAAGAGACAATACTGTAGAAGAAATCATTGTGGTAGATACCGCCGTCTTCATTTTTGCATATTCCTTTGCGCCAAATAACTGTGAGATCACAACGGAACAACCAATATTGCTGCCCACCGCAATCGCCATAAAAATCATAGTGATCGGATAGGATGCTCCCACTGCCGCCAGTGCATTTTCTCCTGCAAATTTTCCTGCAATTACACTGTCAGCAATATTATAAAGCTGCTGGAAAATCACACTGACAAACATTGGAATTGAAAATTGCCACAATATCCTCTGCGGCTTTCCTTCTGTTAAATCTTTTATCATAATCATCCTCTTTTCTATGGATTTTTCCAGATATAGTATCTATATTTTATCCATTCTCTGTTTTAGCACACTTAACTTTTTCTGTCAATACATAATCCATTTTCCTGCTGGAAAGACTATGAAAAGAAGCACCAATATCAGAATAATATAGGAGGTTTTATGATAGTAGGAAAACAGAGCATCCAATTTGACCAGTCTCCTTTTATATTAGAAGCTGCCAGTATCGCAGGGAAAAAAGAAGCGGACGGTCCTCTTGGGAAACAATTCGACCGAATTGAACCAGATCCCATGCTTGGCAAGGACACTTGGGAGGAGGCAGAAAGTGAGCTTCAACGGCTTGCTGCCTCTGAAGTACTCAAAAAAAGTGGACTGACCCCCACAGATATCCGCTATATCCTCGCGGGGGATCTATTAGAACAGATGACAGCTACTTCCTTTGGCCTAATGGATTTTTCCATACCCCTCTTTGGCCTTTATGGAGCTTGCTCCACCATGGGAGAATCCATAGGACTCGGCTCCATGCTTGTGGCAGGAGGCTTTGCAGAATCTGTAATGGCACTCGCCTCCAGCCATTTTGCCGGCGCAGAAAAGCAATTTCGTTTTCCTCTCGATTACGGCAACCAGCGCCCTCTTGCGGCAAGCTGGACGGTCACTGGCTGCGGAGCAGTTATTATCAGCACCAAAAAAGGCAGAGTGCGGGTCAAAGGAATGACAACAGGAAAAATAGTGGACTTCGGACTCAAAGATTCCATGAATATGGGCGCGTGCATGGCACCTGCCGCCTGCGATACCATCTATCAAAATTTTATGGACTTTAATTGTATGCCAGAAGAATACGATAAGATCATTACAGGCGATCTGGGATACATTGGCCACGATATTCTTCTTGATCTATTAAAGGATAAGGGTTTCGATATTAGCAGTCAGCATATGGACTGTGGTATTGAAATCTATGATCAAAAAACACAGGACACTCACAATGGCGGCAGCGGATGCGGATGTGCGGCAGTCACACTCTGCAGCTATATAATCAGGCAGCTTGAAAAGGGCGCGTGGAAGAAGATTCTCTTTATTCCAACTGGTGCACTTCTGTCTAAAACCAGCTTTAACGAGGGCAGAACGGTTCCCGGAATCGCCCATGCAGTGATATTAGAACACTGTTAAATCAATCTGTAGTAATTCAAAGACGATTTGTGCTTGTGTGCCGCTTGGCACAAATACGTTCCATGTATAAAAGGTGGCACAGAAACGAGGAATTTATGGATTATATCAAGGCATTTCTTATTGGAGGACTTATCTGCGCACTGGTGCAGATACTGATGGATAAGACAAAACTTATGCCGGGAAGAATTATGGTGCTGCTTGTCTGCACGGGATGTGTGCTGGGCGCAGTCGGTATCTATGAGCCATTTTTAGAATTTGCCGGCTGTGGAGCAAGTGTTCCTCTGCTTGGCTTTGGCAACACTCTCTTTAAAGGAATCAAAAAAGCGATCGGAGAAGAAGGCTTTTTAGGTATCTTTTCCGGCGGCTTTACCGCAAGCGCAATCGGCATATCAGGAGCGCTGCTCTTTGGATATCTCGCCTCTCTTCTTTTTGACTCCAAGATGAAGGAATAAGATTTATACAAATCGACTTTAGATAACGTACTTTTGTACAAAAATGGATACCCCATTCCCAGCGGACAAAGGTATCCATTTTGATCGTTCATAACTACTCTTACGAAGAATAGATCTGCTTTAATGCATTGTACTCTTTATTGATATGCTTAAGTGTATCTGTATCTCCATTGAGATTATCGGGGTGAAAGATCTTTGTCAGATCGCGATAGCGCTTCTTCAAGGCAAGCTCATTATCCACACCCTTGAAAAAAAGCTTTGGCGTCAATACTTGTGTCTGTTTTTGCAGCCTATTTTCCTGAAAGATCGCTTTTTCCCTCTCAAGCTTCTGCCTGTCACTCGCCAACTGTCTCAGCTCTCTGTTAAGCACCTCAACCTTCTTATCAAAAAGATCCAGATCCCTCTTTAACCGCTCACTGGCTAATTCTTCCTCCGCCCTTTTTTTCTTAAGTTCTCTCAGCGCCTTTTTCTTTTCGCTCTCAAATGCACGGCGCTCTTCCTCAAGCTCTTGCTTAGCCTGTGAAATTCGAACATTTTCCTTAAAAAACCACAACTTTATCTCTGAATAATCCTTCTCTTCTGCCTTATTCATATCAAACATATGCTCTTTCCTCCATACCTGCAAAACAAGATCTTATTGCCGCCCACACTGCGCAGGCTTGTCTGTGAAGCTGCCCAAATGGGAAACGAATCACATATATTAAAGCATGTCTGTCTCAAACATACTCCTGTCCATTATATACGCCAGAAACACCTTTTTCAACCAAAATTTTCTGCCTTGGAAATTCTTTTGATGAAATTAAGATTTATTTTACATATCGTTTATAATCTATACAAAGAATGGTCACATTTTCGATTTAAACTAATAGCATATCAGATATACAACAATATGTTCAATATATTCTGAATCTAAGAGCCGATGCTTGGAACTACGTCTTGTATCGACTCTCAACCTAAGAAAATCAGGTAGGTAATAAATAACCTGTTTATATAGATAATATCCTTCCTCTTGGAGCTGTCTTTTATAGGCAGCTCTTTTCCAATACACAGACACGTGAGACTATATGCTGTTAAGACAGCACACGAATCGCGAGACACATTAGGAAAATAATCTTCCCTGAGCAATTATGGATGATACGTCTCCACCCTTCAAAAATTATAACTTCTTGTAGGATAAGTGTTTTTTCATTATTTTCGGGAAAGGTCCGTCCGGCGAACTGCCTGTGGTCCTCCGTCACCCCGCTCCCGCTTAGTG
>CAJUOO010000042.1 GCA_910588535.1 uncultured Lachnospiraceae bacterium
AGCACTTGACTTTTAATCAAGTTGTCCGGGGTTCGAATCCCCGATGTCTCATGCGGGATAAGACATTGAGAGGCATACGCTTTTCAATGCTTTTCTTATATTATCTATACTGTGATTGTTCCAGTACTTAGCGGGTGTGGCGGAACTGGCAGACGCGCTAGACTTAGGATCTAGTGGGAGACCGTGCAGGTTCGATTCCTGTCACCCGCATGGAAAGGGCAGCCCTTTCGTCTCTGGAGAGTGAGACGAAGGGGCTTTTACTTTATCTATGTGGTACCCTGAGAAAAGCAGGAAAGCTGGAAGGGTTCCATTGCCAAACTTTGGCATATTGAAGGAGGAGAGAGAATGAGCAAGCCATATGAACCAAAGGATATTGAGAAGAAGTGGCAGGAGATATGGGAGAAGGAAGGGGCGTTTTGCGTTGGCACGGACAGAAGTAAGCCAAAGTATTATGTGCTGCTAGAATTCCCGTATCCTTCTGGACAAGGGCTGCATGTGGGACATCCAAGACCATATACTGCCATGGATATTATTGCCAGAAAAAGACGTATGCAGGGATATAATGTTCTATTTCCGATGGGCTGGGATGCATTCGGGCTCCCTACTGAGAATTATGCGATTCAGAATAAGATTCACCCAAGGGTGGTGACGGAGAAAAATGTACAACATTTTAAAGAACAGCTCAAAGCGCTAGGATATTCCTTTGACTGGGACAGAGAGATCAATACCACCGATCCAGAGTATTATAAATGGACACAGTGGATTTTTTTGAAATTATTTGAGAAAGGACTTGCTTATAAGTCGGAGATGCCGATTAATTGGTGTACCTCCTGTAAGGTTGGGCTTGCCAATGAGGAGGTTGTCAATGGTGTCTGTGAGCGCTGCGGCGGTGAGGTTGTGCGCAGAGTGAAGAGTCAGTGGATGCTTAAGATCACAGAATATGCAGAAAAGCTGATCGAGGGACTTGACGATGTGGACTATATTGAGAAAGTAAAGGTTTCTCAGAAGAATTGGATTGGGCGATCGGTGGGTGCGGAGGTTGATTTTGTTATTTCTGGAAAGGAAGACAAGCTCCGTATTTTTACGACAAGGCCAGACACACTTTTTGGCGCGACCTATATGGTTATCTCTCCAGAGCATCCTCTGATCGACAAATATCGATCGGATCTGAAGAACTGGGATGACATTCTTGCATACCGAGAGATGGCTGCAAGAAAATCAGATTTTGAGCGAACTGAGTTAGTAAAAGAAAAGACAGGTGTTCGGCTGGAAGGGTTGACGGCTGTCAATCCAGTAAATGGCAAGGAGATACCTATCTGGATCTCTGATTATGTACTTATGAGCTATGGAACAGGTGCCATTATGGCGGTTCCGGCACATGATGAGAGAGATTGGGAGTTTGCAAAGAAATTTAATCTGCCAATTATCGAGGTTGTGGCAGGTGGTGATGTGACTCAGGCAGCTTTCACGGATGTGGCGAGCGGGAAGCTTGTCAATTCGGGGTTCCTTGATGGGCTGGAGGTTGCTGAGGCAAAGAAGAAGATTACGGAATGGCTTGCTGAACAGGGGATTGGCAAGCAGAAAGTGAATTATAAGTTGAGAGACTGGGTGTTCTCACGTCAGAGATATTGGGGAGAACCTATCCCGCTTGTCTACTGTGATACGTGTGGGTTTGTGCCGATTCCAGAGAGTGAGCTGCCATTGATGCTCCCAGAGGTGGAGAGCTATATGCCGACGGATAATGGAGAATCACCGCTGGCTGCCATGACAGATTGGGTGAACACAATTTGTCCTTGCTGTAAGGGTCCAGCGAAGAGAGAGACAGATACCATGCCACAATGGGCGGGATCCTCGTGGTATTTTCTGCGATATACTGATCCAGAGAATAAGGAGGCATTTGCCAGCAAGGAGGCGCTCGATTACTGGATGCCTGTAGATTGGTATAATGGAGGGATGGAGCACACAACACTTCATCTTCTGTATTCTAGATTTTGGCATAAGTTCTTGTATGATCTGGGATTGGTCAGCACGCCAGAGCCTTATCAGAAGAGAACCTCCCATGGTATGATTATGGGAGAAAATAATGAGAAGATGTCAAAGTCCCGCGGTAATGTGGTAAACCCTGATGATATTGTGAATGAATTTGGCGCGGATGCCCTGCGCACCTATGAGATGTTTATCGGGGCATTTGAATTAAGTGCTGCATGGTCCAATGAGGGTGTGAGAGGCTGTCGGCGTTTTCTTGAGCGCGTGTGGAAGCTGAGAGACATGCTTACCGAAGAGGAAGGATATTCTGCTCCTCTTGAGACAAAGCTTCATCAGGTGATTAAAAAGGTAAGCCTTGATTTTGAGGGATTAAAGTTTAATACAGCGATCGCTGCCATGATGGGGTTAGTTAATGAGTTTTACCGCGTTGGCAGTATTACAAAGGGAGAGTTTCGCACGCTGCTGCTTCTGCTTAACCCAGTTGCGCCACATATCACGGAGGAGCTTTGGCAGCTTGTCGGTTATGAGAATAGAGCCTATATGCAGGAGTGGCCTGTGTATGACGAGGCTAAGACGATAGAGGAGGAGGCCGAGATCGCAGTTCAGCTCAATGGCAAGGTGAGGGCGACGATCAAGGTCGGTATCAATGAGGAACAGGATTCTGTCAGGGAAAAGGTGATGGATCTGGAGATTGTCAAGAAGGCAGCAGAAGGAAAGAAGATTGTAAAAGAGATCTACGTCAAGGGAAGAATTTATAATATAGTGGTAAAATAGACAGAAACAGGGAAGGAGAAGCCATATGGGCAGATATACGAAGGAGGATGTGCTTAGGCTGGTTGAGGAAGAGGATGTGGAGTTTATCCGTCTTCAATTTACGGATATTTTTGGCAGTCTAAAAAATGTAGCAATCACCTCCAGCCAGCTAGAGAGAGCGCTGGATAACAAGTGCATGTTCGATGGATCGGCGATAGAAGGATTCGCGAGAATAGAGGAATCAGATATGTATCTTCATCCAGATCTGGACACATTGGAGATATTTCCGTGGAGACCACAACAGGGCAAGGTGGCAAGGCTTATCTGTAATGTGTGTCGTCGGGATGGCTCTGCATTTGAGGGGGATTCCAGATATATTTTACAGCGTACCCTGAGAGAGCTTGAGGAGATAGGCTTTAGCTTTGATGTGGGGCCAGAATGTGAGTTTTTCCTTTTTAATTGTGATGATAATGGCTTGCCGACAACACAGACACATGATAATGCAGGGTACTTTGATCTGGGACCACTTGATCTGGGAGAGAACGCTAGACGGGATATGGTTCTCAATCTGGAGGATATGGGTTTTATTATAGAGGCATCTCATCATGAGATGGCTCAGGGGCAACATGAAATTGATGTCAGATATGCGGAGGCACTTACCACGGCAGATAATATTATGACATTTAAGCTGACGGTGAAATCCATTGCCAAGCGGCATGGGCTTCATGCCACCTTTATGCCAAAACCAATCTATGGAGTACATGGTTCAGGTATGCATATCAATATGTCCCTTTCCAGAAATGGCAGGAATGTTTTTGGCGATGATACAGATTCGAATGGACTTAGCAGCACAGCATATCATTTTATAGCAGGGCTGTTAAGACATGTGAAGGGAATGGCGTTGATCACAAATCCCACTGTAAATTCCTATAAGCGCCTAGTGCCGGGATTTGAGGCGCCTGTCTATATTGCATGGTCTGCTGTCAATCGAAGCCCGCTAATTCGGATACCAGACTCAGCAAAGGAGAATACAAGGATAGAGCTTCGCAGTCCTGATCCATGCTGTAATCCATATCTTACCCTTGCGCTGTGTCTAGCTGCGGGAATAGATGGAGTGAGAAATGTTCTAGATCCGCCAAGAAGTGTGGATCAAAATATTTTTGAGATGACTGAAAGTCAGCGCACGGAGCTTGGGATTGAGAGGCTGCCATCCACACTGGGTGAGGCGATTGAAGAATTTGAGAAGGATGAACTTGTCAAATCGGTGCTTGGCAAGCATATTACAGAAAAGTATCTGACACAGAAGAAGATGGAGTGGGCAGCATATCAGGCACATGTGACAGACTGGGAGGTTTCGCGGTATCTGATGAAATATTAGAGGGCGGACTATGGTTCAGTGTATTGTCGCATTTCCTAAAATAGAAGATGCAAGAGGAATTAGGAGACTTTTGGTTCAACAAGGTTTTTGTGTGGCAGCAGTCTGTGTGACAGGAGCGCAGGTGTTGAGTCAGGCGAATAGCTTGGTTGATGGAATAGTGGTGTGTGGATATCGGTTGCCAGATATGCTGTATAATGAATTGTATCACTGTCTGCCACATCACTTTGACATGCTTTTGATTGTGTCTAGGGCTTATCTTAGTGAGGGTGTCGAGGCTGGAGTTGTGCGGCTGCCAATGCCACTTAAAACGCATGAACTGCTGAGGACACTTGGATGGATGTCGGAAGCTTTGCTGAAAAAAAGAAAAAAGTGGAAGCTGCAGAAGAAAAAGCGTGATCCCGCGGAAAAACAAGTGATAGAGGCTGCCAAGAGGCTCTTGATGCAGCGCAATCGTATGACGGAGGAAGAAGCGCACCGTTATATTCAGAAATGTAGCATGGACAGCGGGACAAGTATGCCAGAGATGGCGCAGATGGTGATAGATATTATGTCGTAAATAGAGAAGAGCGCATAAAAGCAGCGCAGAAATGAGGGGTACTATGTTTCAAATTAACGAGAATTATTTAAAATTGCCGGGAAGCTATTTATTCTCAACAATTGGAAAGAAGGTCAAGGAATACTCGGAAGCGCATCCTGATAAGGAGCTGATACGTCTTGGAATCGGTGATGTGACACTGCCACTGGCTCCTGCAGTGATAGAGGCGATGCACAAGGCGGTCGACGAGATGGGAAGGGCAGAGACCTTTCGTGGTTACTCGCCGGAGCTTGGGTATGAATTTTTGCGCCGGGCAATTGTGGAGCATGATTATCAAAAGCGCGGTGCCGATATCACTATAGATGAAATATTTATCAGTGACGGGGCAAAGAGTGATTCGGGAAATATGGGTGATATTTTTGGGCTTAATAATCGCGTGGCAGTTTGTGATCCTGTATATCCAGTCTATATTGACAGCAATGCGATGTCTGGCAGAACTGGGGATTATGTGGAGAGTCTTGGAAGATGGAGCAATGTGATCTACATGCCATGTACGGCGGAGACAAATTTTGCGCCAGAGCTTCCGAAGGAGGAGCCAGATATTATCTATCTTTGCTATCCGAATAATCCGACAGGCTCCACCATCACAAAGGATGAGCTTCAAAGTTGGGTGGATTATGCACTTAAGGTAGGTGCAGTTATTATCTATGATGCAGCATATGAGGCATATATCTCCGAGGACAATGTGCCACATACCATCTATGAATGTAAGGGTGCAAAGGGGTGTGCTATTGAGCTTCGCAGTTTTTCAAAAAATGCGGGCTTTACTGGGACAAGGCTTGGTTTTGCGGTGGTGCCGATGGATTTGAAGTGCAAGGGTGTCTCTTTAAATTCCTTGTGGGCGAGAAGACATGGAACTAAATTTAACGGGGTACCTTATATTATACAGAGGGCAGGAGAAGCGGTCTACACGGAGGAAGGACAGACACAGACCAAGGCTCAGGTTGCTTATTATATGAATAATGCAAAGGTGATCTATGATGGGCTTAAGGAGGCTGGCTATACTGTTTCAGGAGGTGTCAATGCCCCATATATCTGGCTTAAGACACCTGACAAGATGAGCTCATGGGAGTTTTTCGATTATCTGCTTGATAAGGCAAATGTGGTGGGAACACCCGGCTCTGGTTTTGGACCGAGCGGAGAGGGATATTTTAGGCTGACATCATTTGGCAGCTACGAGAATACTGTGAGGGCGATGGAGCGGATTCGCGCGCTGTAGAGGTTTGATACAGAAGGAGGCCGGTATGGGGAGATTTATCGTCACAATTGCCAGAGGCTATGGAAGTGGAGGCAGGACAATAGCGACCAAACTTGCACAGGAGCTTGGAGTTCCCTGTTATGATAAGGAATTGCTCCGTCTTGCTTCCAGCCAAAGTGGGATCAATGAGCTGTTATTTGCCAAGGCAGATGAGAAGCTTAAGAATTCGCTTTTGTTCCAGATAGCAAAGGCAGTATATACAAAGGATATACTGCCGCCTGATTCTGATTCTGAAGATAGAAGCGATGATGTGATCTCGAATGACAGGCTATTTGCACATCAGGAGAAGGTTCTGAAGGGATTGGCGGAGAAGGGTTCTTTTGTGGTGCTGGGGCGCTGTGCGGATTATGTGCTGAGGGATTACCCGAATTTGGTTCGAGTATTTATCCATGCGCCATTTGAGGATTGTGTGGCGGCTGAGGCAAAACATTCCTCTCTTACTCTGGAAGAAATAAAGAAGTACATAAGAGCGGTGGACAAGCGCAGAGCGGAATATTATGAGCATTATACTGGAAGATTGTGGAACGATGCGTTAAATTATGATCTGTGTCTAAATACAAGCGCGATAGGCAGAGAAAACTGTGTTGGTCTAATAAAAGAGTACTTGAAGAAAAGGCTTGGGACAATAGAATAGAGATGGAAAGAGGCAGGGCATGGGAAAAAAGAGAGTTACCTTTGAGGAGCTTAAAAAGGGAATGATAGTGGCAGATGATGTGTATACATTATCGAATATGCTTATCATCCAGAAAAAAAGCATTGTCAACGAAAAAATGCTCTCAAAGCTTAGGATGTATAATATTCCAGCACTGAATGTGATGGATATTGCAAATGATTCAGCCTTGTCTTCTGATGATGATGTTCGTGTGATGACACAGACAGAGAAGCTGAGAGCGACGGATGATTTTAAATTTTTTCGAAAAGAATTTTCAGCGGCGTCAGCAGAATTAGAGAAATGTTTGAGGCGTGCAGCCTCCCGTGGCATGTCGCTGGAAGATTTGGATATAATCAAAGATATAACAGATAAGATGTTGGATAACAGTCTAAAGCTTCCACATATTTTTGATATGCTTCATGCCATGAGAGATTCTTCAGATAGTGTATATTCTCATTCGATCAATGTGGCTGTGATTTCGGCAGTTTTGGGCAAGTGGTTGCGTTTTTCTGCTCAGGATCAACAGCTTCTCGCCATGGCAGGTATGCTGCATGATATTGGAAAACTGTTGATACCGGAGAATATTTTACATAAGGCGTATAAGCTTACAGATAAAGAGTATGAGATTATAAAGTCTCACACGGTGAAGGGGTATCATCTCGTGAAGTCCCTTTCGCTGGATGCTCACATGAAATATGTCGTTCTTATGCACCATGAGCGTTGTGATGGTTCTGGATATCCAACTGGGATAAAGGGAGATAAAATTGATAAGTATGCGAAGATAGCTGCGATCGCTGATGTGTATGACGCTATGACGAGCAGCCGAGTATATCGGGATATGATCTGTCCATTTGATGTGATAGATAATTTTGAGAAAGACGGTCTTCAACTGTATGAGACAGAATATATAATGACCTTTTTAAAAAATATTGCGAATACATATATCCACAGTCAAGTGCGCCTGAGCAATGACGTGGTGGGAGAGATTATTATGTTAAATAGCAATAAGCTTGCAAAACCAGTGATAAAGGCAGGAAGGACCTTTATCGATCTGTCAAAGGAGCCAGATCTGAAGATCGATGAGATTTTGTAAGCAAAAAGGGGTGATAAGTATGGATAAGAACCGAGAGCTTGAGGTTCTAAAGATGTATCTGGAAGAAGTGAAGGCTGTTCCAAAAGAAGAAGAAGGAGAGCGGGATAGACTTCTCTTGGAATATGGGAGAAATGGCATATCTGTAAAGGAGCGCTTGATCAAGCTATATCTGATGGATACTTTGCAGATTGCAGCAGAATATAAGGAGCAAGGAATTGCATTTTCTGATTTGATTCAGGAGGCAAATATGGGACTTCTGCTGGCGCTTGAGGACGGCGAGACGGAGGATAGAAAGATTAAGGAGCGCATTCGGCAGGCTGTCTTGGAAGCTGTCGATGCCGAGGACAGAGAAGGAGCCGTCAGCGAGCATGTGGCAGAGGAGATTAATCGCTTGGATGAGGCGTCCAAGATTCTCTCAGACAGAAATGGGCAGGCTCCAGCAATCGAGGAATTGATGGAATATCTGGGTATGCCGGAGGATGAGATACGGGAATATATGAAGATATCGCTCGACGCGATCAACGCAGGACTTCAAAGTTAATCATATAAAAAGACTTCTGTACAATCAGTAAAGGTTGTACAGAAGTCTTTTTTGCTGCTCCATACAAAGTAAATACCTTATAAAGTATTACTTTGTATGGAGCGCAGTGCGAACTCGAAAATACAAGATAGAAAATGGCAGATTCAAGTGTTAGGTGTCTGCTAGAAAATAATTTAATTAGGTACGCCTATTGTTCCTGTTTCAGAAGGAGCTTCCGGTGCTGGCGTTGGTGTATTATTTGGATTGTTTGGTCCAAAGAACTCATTGTATTGATTTGCGGGATCACTCGGCGGCACTGGCTCTCCCGGCATAGAAGGATCCGTGACAGGAGGTGTGATGCCAGAGTGAACTGGGCAGTAATTATCCTTTAATGTTTCCGGCATAAGGTAGGTCAGATCCTGTGAATTGCCCATAATAGCAACGGCATTCTCTGCTGATACATTAGGTGAAATAGTGGTCGGAATGTTTGCACTGTTAATGTATACATGCTCTTCAAGGGACTCTGCGGGGCAGTATTCCGTGGAAAGTGCACCGCTGTCCTTACATACAGTAACTTTTATATGATTGTCACAGGTTTCGGTCGGCTCGGTGCCCTTGACAAAATATTCTGATTTAATCATGGAGCCTCTTGGATCATGATCGCATAATCCCGGCACAGCAAGTTTTCCCGATTTTCTGCAGATGGAAGCCTGCGTCAGACCTTCTGGTCTGGAAAAGCTCTGTGATTCCAGATTTTCATGAATTCTAGTCATAATCTTGCCCCATAAGGTGCGGTGATAGCGACGTTCATTGCCTGACTGCGGGCGGTTCTCGTCATAACCAGACCAGATTCCTGCAGTATAGTAAGGAGTATATCCCACAAACCACACATCATTATAATCAGAGGTGGAGCCAGTCTTTCCGGCAGTACTCATATTGCTGATGCGCGCTGCTGTTCCCGTACCGCTGGTGACAACATCCTGCATGGCGCTGGTCAACAGAAAAGCAGTGGTCTCTTTGATAACACGGTGTTTTTCTGGTGTATTATCAATTAGGATATTGCCGTTGTGGTCAAGTACCTTTGTGTAGTAGATAGGTTCTGTGTAAACTCCATTATTTGCTATGGCAGCGTAGGATGCCGTCAATTCCAGATTGGTGACACCATCTGTGATTCCCCCAAGAGCAAGGGAATAATTAATATCTGAGTAAGTATTTCCATTTGAACTTACACGGCTCTCAATCAGGGTGGTGAAACCAAAATTCATCAGATAACTAAATCCAAGGCTCGGCGTGATGTCAGCGATAGTTTTGACAGCAACTACATTGACGGAATCACGGATCGCCTCGCGGATTGTGGTAAATCCTTTGTAAGTATTATCATAATTATTAAATGGATAGCCGTCCGGTGACGTGTAGCCTGCTTCATCGTACTGCACAGAGGCGAGTGAAAAGCCGGCGGTATCCAGAGCGGCGGCATAGGTCGATACAACCTTAAAGGTAGAGCCCGGCTGTCTGGTGGAGGAAGTCGCTCGGTTTAGAGAACGATTGACCTCCTTAATTCCACGCTCTCCCACAACAGCCTTGACATGTCCGGTGGACTGTTCCAACACGACAAAGGATGCTTGGGGCTGTGGTGTGTAAATGATATTTTCACCAAGCTCGATATCGGAGGGCAGAAGCTTGTTTGCTTTGAATGTAGCTATCTTCTCGTCTGCTTCCTCCTTGGAATTAAAGATTAGCTTAAAAAAGCGATCTCCGGCGATCTCGTGTTCCTCATCGCCATTCTTGTAATAATTTTCCAGTGAACGCTCACTGAAATTTTCCTTTGAGCCATCGGCATGTTGAATCGACCACGCCCATGTGATGGAATACTTGGTATCCTCCGGGAAATTTTCCTCATTCTGAAATTCCTCGTCACAGATCTGCTGAATGGATGGATCCTGTGTTGTAAAAACACTCAAGCCTCCCGCAAAAGTAAGCTGTTGTGCCTGCGCTTCTGTATAACCTTTTTTTGTCTGCAGATCAGAGATAAGCTGCGAAAGTGCTGCATCTGTAAAGGAGCTATAAACAGAAGTATTGTTCATATATTCTATGTTGTTGTTCTCGATGCGGGTATATACATCATCCGCCATAGCTTCATTATATTCTTCTTGCGTGATATGGTTGAATTTTAACATTTTATTGAGCACATCCACCCGGCGCTCATTGTTGTTTTCAGGATAGTAGATAGGGTTGCGGCCAGAGGGATTCTGCGTGATAGCCGCGATAACAGCAGATTCCGATATGGTCAGATCCCAGACATCCTTGTTGAAATAGCGCTTGGAGGCAGCTTGTACACCTAGGGTATTGCTGCCAAGGTTGATCATATTGAGGTAATTTTCCAGAATTTCTTCCTTGGAATATATTTTTTCCAGTTCAAGCGCGAGAAATTGTTCTTGAAGCTTACGCTTGACACTGACCATAAAATTGTCCTCATCCATACCGCTGTTAAAGATCTTATTTTTTAGAAGCTGCTGTGTGATGGTGCTGGCACCCTCGCGGAATTTAAAGCCGTTCATAACGCCTCTGTATGCCGCACGAAAGATACCTCTGACATCAATGCCATTGTGTTCAAAAAAACGCTCATCCTCTATATCGACAAAGGCATAAATCAAATGCTTGGGCATCTCCTCAATGCTCGCGGAGATACGGTTGGAGCCTGTCATAACAAGAGAGGCGATCTCTTCTCCTTCAGTATTATAAAATTTGGTGGCGTAGCCTTCTGGAGTCAGATCGATGGTGGATATATCAGGGGCAGTAGAGAGAATACCCTTAACCATACCAAGACCTGCGCAGCCGACGAAAACACCGCTTATCAGGATCACGACAAGAAGTATCTTTATAATGGTAATGCCCAGCTTTGTACTCAGTTTTTTTGATGTTGAGTTTATCTTTTTCTGCTTGGCTGAAATGCCGTTTTTTCCATAATTCATGGTGTGCTTCCTCCTTATCTCAACCATTATATCAAAAAAGATTATGTAAATAAAGTAAAACTTGAAAAGTTCATAATTTTATAAAATAATTTACTCTTCTTTTCTCACTTTGTCTTAAGAATTTACTATGAAATAGCAGTTTATACGGGATAGTCAACAATTATAATAAATTATTGATCGACCGTCCTTTACAAAATAGAAGACAAATCGGGAGAAGGTGACGTATTAATAGGTGGTGCAGGGGAATTTTGCGGTGGAAAAGAGTGGGAATTACTCAAAATATTCTTTATAATAAAGTTGGTGCCAAAATGTCTTTGCGGGTGCTAGTAAAGGAAGAAATGAGGGATATAGCGATGAGAAAAGATTATCTAATTGGAGTCGCGACAGTAGCACAGCAGGAACAAAGGATACGTCTGGAATATTATCTTGTTGAGGAGACGCGGGATGTAAGTGGTATTTCCTTGTATGGGATGATGATAAAGAAAGAGATGCGGACAGAGGGTAAGATAGAAAGAACACAGGCAAGTGGAAAGGCGATCTCGTATTCCCGCGATTATGTGGAGCGGATGATACAGCTATTTATGAAAAATGCCGTGACACCACTTACAATGGACGAGCTAATTGATGAGTATGTGAGCAGGGAGGGGATATCTGCCTGAGAAGCAGAAGAAGGTTACTTAAAAAGGTCAACAAAAAAACACAGCCTATTTTCTTTGTTTTCCATGTTGTTAAGCGAAAAGTGTGACGGCTGCTAAGCCTGTGAACTACCTAGCAAAGTGTCACGCTTTTCAAAGAGCTACATCAAGAAAGTGGGCGGTGCTTTTTGTTGCTTCTTTTTTTAGGAGAGCGGTGCGGACCTTGTCTTGAACAGATTAGTCAGAGAAAATCTTAATTTCATTGTTTACTTCTCCGTACCATATTGGTTCACCTTCAGAGAAGATGGCTTTTCCATTGGTAGCTTCCGTCACCTGCTTGATAAATATGGAGCGGGAGCCTTCCGGTACAAGCAATTCAACCTGAACGGCATCTGTGTATATGGTGTCCAATATGGAAACTTCGAGTCTGGAACAGAGATATTGAAGCTTTCCTAAACCATTATAATCGGTGTGTACAGATAGTTGTGTTCCCGGCTGTTTTGTTATAATGGTACTATTTGATAGCCCTGCTTTTACCGCGGCAGTGTAGGCGCGCACCAGTCCACCTGTTCCAAGAAGTGTTCCGCCAAAATAGCGCGTGACTACCACGGCAGCGTCATGGATATTTTCAGAGAGAAGAACATCAAGCATAGGTCTTCCTGCTGTCTGAGCAGGCTCTCCGTCATCGCTGCAGCGCGTCAGCTCATGGTTTCGTCCTATCACAAAGGCACTGCAGTTATGTCTGGCATCCCAGTACTTTTTCTTTGTCGTGTTTATAAAATTGACAGCATCTTCCTCACATTTTATTGGCATAGTGGTGGCAATAAAACGTGATTTTTTCTCTGTAATCTCTCCTTCACCGCCTGCAAGCAGCACTTTATATGGTTCTGGTGTCATGACCTGCCTCATTTCTACCTAGTTAGATGGTGTTGTAACTGTCTGTCTCACTTTGTGTCTATTTTGCAGATTTTGCATTGTTTGCCGCGCGCTTGCGAAGAGTGGGATCTAGGATTTTCTTTCTGATTCGCAGATTTTTAGGTGTCACTTCTAGGAGCTCATCTGTGTCTATAAATTCCAATGCCTGCTCAAGGCTTAGGATTTTAGGCGCAGTTAGTCTAAGCGCGTCATCGGAGCCGGAGGCGCGAGTGTTGGTAAGCTGTTTTTTCTTACATACATTTACTTCTATATCCTCCGTGCGCCCAGTTTGTCCAATGACCATACCAGCATATACCTGTTCACCGGCGCCGATAAAGAGGATGCCTCGCTCCTGCGCATTGAACAAGCCATAGGTGATGCTCTCTCCAGATTCAAAGGCGATCAGTGAGCCTTGCTGGCGGTAGGAAATATCTCCCTTATAGGGGCCATAGCCATCAAAGATGGTGTTGATAATGCCATTCCCCTTGGTGGAGGTCATAAATTCGCCGCGGTAGCCGATAAGTCCTCTGGATGGAATGGAAAATTCCAGACGGACATAGCCGCCGCTTGCCGGAAGCATATTTTTAAGCTCACCTCTTCGCTCGCTCAATGCCTGAATGATCGTTCCTGAGAATTCTTCAGGAACATCGATGTAGGCGAGCTCCATGGGCTCTAACTTGTGTCCTTGTTCGTCGGTGTGATAGAGAACCTCTGCCTTGCTGACAGCAAATTCATAGCCTTCTCGTCTCATATTTTCAATTAGCACAGATAAGTGAAGCTCACCTCTGCCGGATACTTTAAAGCTATCGGTGCTGTCTGTATCCTCCACCCGCAGACTGACATCTGTGTTTAATTCACGGAACAGCCTGTCTCTTAAGTGGCGGGAGGTGACATATTTTCCCTCTTTTCCAGCAAGTGGGCTGTCATTTACCATAAACTGCATGGCGATGGTCGGTTCGGAGATCTTCTGGAACGGGATTGGCTCTGGGCTTTCAGGAGAGCACAGAGTGTCGCCGATGTGGATGTCAGCGATGCCGGAGATCGCGACGATAGATCCGATGGATGCCTCATTCACCTCAACCTTGTTCAGACCATCAAACTCATAGAGCTTGCTCACCTTGACCTTTCTTTTCTTATCTGGTTCATGGGCATTGACAATCACGGCATCCTGATTGACGCGGATAACGCCGTTGTCTACTTTGCCGACGCCGATGCGCCCCACATAGTCATTGTAATCGATAGTGCTGATAAGGACCTGTGTTCCAAGCTCTGGATCTCCCTCTGGCGCAGGGATGGCTTTTAGGATGGTTTCAAATAGAGGAACCATATTTTCTGGCTTATCGTTTGGATCGAGCATGGCATAGCCCGCCTTTGCCGAGGCGTAGACAAAAGGACAGTCAAGCTGCTCGTCGGAGGCGTCCAGATCCATAAATAACTCCAAAACTTCGTCAATCACTTCATCAGGGCGTGCCTCTGGCCTGTCGATCTTGTTGATGCACACAATCACAGACAGATTGAGTTCTAGTGCCTTTTTTAGCACGAATTTGGTCTGGGGCATTGCGCCCTCGTAGGCATCCACAACCAAGATAACGCCGTTGACCATCTTGAGAACACGCTCCACCTCGCCGCCAAAGTCGGCGTGGCCGGGTGTATCTATAATATTAATTTTTGTGTTTTTGTAATATACAGCGGTATTTTTGGATAGAATCGTGATGCCGCGCTCGCGCTCGATATCATTGGAGTCCATCACGCGCTCTGCAACCTCCTGATTCTGGCGGAATACACCGCTCTGCTTTAACAGCTCATCCACCAAAGTGGTTTTTCCATGATCTACATGGGCAATAATCGCAATATTGCGAATATCTTCTCTCTTTGTCTTCATAAATATAATATCCCTCTTTCTAATTCACATAGTCTGTGCAAAAGTCAACCTGTTACAGTTTAGCACATTCTGGGAAGATTACAAGGTTTTTCTGAAAGCTATTCATAGATTCTTAAGAAAATCCTTAAAGGAAATACTGTTTTCTAAAGTAGTTTTATGATATACTGTATAGATGAATCCTGAGAAGGAATCAGCAGGAAAGGGATGAAATAGGTGGTATTATGGCAAAAAAGGAACCAGTTATAGAGGTTAAGAATCTATATAAGATTTACAGAATCGGGCAGAATAAGGTCCGTGCGCTGAACGGCGTGGATATGACAATCTACCGAGGCGAGTTCTGTTCGATCGTGGGAACTTCCGGCTCAGGGAAATCGACAATGCTAAATATGCTGGCTGGTCTGGAAAAGCCTACTAAGGGGACGATTAAGATTGCAGGGAAGCATATAGAAAAGCTGTCGGAAAATCAATTGGTAAAGTTCCGGCGAGATAAGGTGGGATTTATTTTTCAGTCCTTTAATCTGCTGGGAACGATGAACGCTGTGGAGAATGTGGCTCTGCCATTATCCTTTCGCGGTGTACCAAAGAGGGTGAGGCTTAAGAAGGCATCTGCGATGCTTGATCTGGTGGGACTTAAGACACAAAAAAAGCACCGCCCCAATCAGATGTCAGGAGGGCAGCAGCAGCGTGTCGGCGTCGCGAGGGCACTGGTGGTTGACCCAGAGATTATATTTGCAGATGAGCCGACGGGTAATCTTGACTCTCATACCTCCGCTGAGGTAATGGAGCTTATGAGAAAGGTTGTGATGGAGCAGAATAAGACGCTGGTGATGGTGACACATGACAATCATCTGGCAACTTTTGCCGATCGGATCTTTCATATTATTGATGGAAAGATAGTGAAGGTGGAGGAGCGGGATCACAGAGATGCAAAGATCTCGGAGGCGGCGACGGTGGAGGAACTGCTTCAGAAATCAGCGAGAGAAAATGTGGATGATGCAAAGGAATATGATACTATAGAAGAGGAAGATCCTGAGATAGCAGAAGCAGATGGTGCTGTGATGGAGGAGAAAGAGGAGAAGATGGAGGAAGAGGTATGAAAAGCAGAAATTGGACAGGGAAAAAAGTGGTAAAAGCACTATTGACGTTTTTGTGTTGTAGTGCGATGCTATTGACAGATGTGAAAGGCAGTGTGTTTTATGCTTCGCCGATAGAATCCACAGATGAGCCTGTGGCATCTTATAATCATCCGCTAACCTTGGCGGGAGATATCGATACCCCGGTTGGCAAGCGCGGGGAAGTGATGTCTGTTCAGTTACATATTATTAATAGAAGCGAAGACAATGCGGAGGAGGTGATAATTTCACCGGTTGTAGATGCAAAGGACTTTCCTTTTGAAATTGATAAGGCAAATTATTCGATAAAATTAAATGGAAGTGATGCCAGCTCATCGAGGGGAAATTCAACATTGAGAGGGCGTGCCAGCGCCACAGTGACATTTAATTTTAAGGTTCGCGAGGATGTGACAACAGGCTATTATGCGATTAAATATATTATTAGCTATGTGATAGCGTCCGATGATTCAAAAACTGTATATGAGACACCTGTCACATCGTACATATTTATTGAGGGAAGTCCAGAGGATTCAAGTGATATTCAGATTTCTTTACAAAACAGCCCTGCTCTGCCCCCAGCGACCTATGGGCAGCCAGTATCGTTTGATCTTTACTTGACGAATTACGGGAAGGCAGATGCACATGATGTTTCTATCACACCTACTCTTTCTGAGGATTCTTCTAAGTTTCCATTTGAGCTCAATCTTACAAGTTATGAGTACAGAGTGGAGGAGATTGTCAAAGGAACGAACAGTCAGCCATCGGAGTCAGACAGAAATGTGAAGGTAAGTTTTAACTGGAAGGTAAGAACAGATGTAAAAACTGGGTACTATCCCATTGTATTTAATATAAAAGGAAAGGATGAGCAGAATAAGGATTTTGCTGAGAATCAGCAGACTGTATACTTCTATATCGCGGGAAATCCTGAGAAGGATAAGGAGGAAGAGGAGGCGACTACCAAGGATACGAATAAATCTGAGCCTCGATTAATTGTCACGGGATATGAGACGGATAAGGAAGAGATCAAGGCAGGGGATGAATTTAAGCTCACCATACATATTAAAAATACTTCGGACCGCACAGCCGTATCCAATATTAAATTTACACTGAGTTCTTCCGAGGATAAGAATGATAACTGCTTTATTCCAATGTCTGGTTCCAGCACCATGTTTATTCAGAGAATTGGCATAGGTGAGACAATTGATCTGGAGGTGGATATGACGGCAAAGCCGACGCTTGAGGCAAAGTCCTATCCGCTTACCATTGAGTCAGAGTATGAGGATTCTGAGGTGACAGCCTACAAGGGTGTGGAGAGAATTTCTATCCCTGTGACGCAAGAGCTCCGTGTGACAACGGGCAATGTAGAGGTTATGCCTTCTTCTATCGAGGTGGGTGGACAATCCAATATTATGTTTTCTGTCAATAATCTGGGAAAGAGTAAGATCTACAATGTCAGCGTAGAATTTGAGGGAGATTCTATCACTGGAGGAGAAACCTTTAAGGGGAATTTGGACTCAGGTGCGACGGCGAATGTAGATACTATGGTGACAGGAATTGCGCCGACCATGGATGAAGGATATATTACAGCAGTTGTTTCGTATGAAAATGAAAAGGGCGAGATTTTTACAGAGAAGAAAGAGATTCAGCTTTTTGTGACAGAGCCTTATATCCCAGATATGGATATTGGTAATATACCAATTGATGATACTATGATGGGAGAGACAGAAGGAAAAGGAAAGCTGGCGCCGTGGATGATAGCCGTGGGCGTAGGTGTGGCGGCAGCGGTTGTCGTTGCAATTATAGTGACTGTGGTGATGATTAAGAAGCAGAAGCGCAAGAAGCTAGAAGAGGATGTTGATAGCGATGAGGATATCTGATTTGATCAGAATGAGTGCCAGTAATCTATGGCGACGGAAGATGAGAACGATCCTGACAGTGCTTGGTGTTGTGATTGGTACAGCCTCCATTATTGTGATGGTTTCGATTGGAATTGGGCAGAACAGAAGTCTGATGGCGGCGATTGAAGAGTCCGGCAGCCTGACGGCGATACAGGTCTATAACTGGGGCGGTTCCAGCAATGGTACAGAGGAACTGCTGCTTAATGACAGTATGCTGGAAGATTTTGCCGCAATGGAGCATGTAAAATCAGTAACGCCTTCGCTGCGTTTTAGTGTGGTGATGAAACAGGGAGCCTATATCAATACCTATGCGAGCATTAATGGCGTGACGCAGGAGATTTTGGATAAAATTCCTCTGGCAGAGGGAAGGCTTCCTGACAAAGATGCAGACTCTCTGGAGTTTGTAGTCGGCAGTATGGTGGCCAGAGATTTCTACAATGAAAAGACACAGAAATCCTATTGGGAAACACAGGTAATACCAGATATAGATTTTGTAAATCAGCCTATCTTTACTGTATTTGACAGGGATGCATACTGGAATTCTCAGAACGGGCAGGGCGATCCGCCTAAGAAATATCTTCTTCAGGCATCTGGTATCACAACTGGCGGCGAGGGAGACTATAATGAATACTGTTGGGAAATTTACTGTCATATTGATGCACTGAAAGCAACATTGAAGAAAATTTTCCGAAATAAGCCGATACCGGGACAGCCGACGCAGAAGAATGGAAAGCCATACGCTGAATTCTGCTATGAGAATGTTGTGGTGGATGTGGATAAGATGGAAAATATTGACGGAGTTCTTCAGACAATTCAAGATTTGGGCTTTCAGGCGCATAACAATGCCGAATATATTCAGAGTATGCAACAGCAGTCAAAGACGACACAGATGGTGTTGGGAGGAATAGGAGCGGTATCGTTGTTTGTCGCTGCAATCGGTATTGCCAACACCATGATGATGTCCATCTATGAGCGCACGAAGGAGATCGGTGTCTTAAAGGTTTTGGGCTGTGCGATGGGAAACATTCGTACTTTATTTCTGATGGAGGCAGCATTTATCGGATTTATCGGTGGCTTGGTGGGTATTATACTAAGCTATGGAATATCTGCTTTGATTAATCAATTTGCAGGAAAGCTGATGGGAGATTATTATTATATGGGCGCTGACAGCTCGATTTCTTACATTCCAAGCTGGCTGGTATTGGCGGCTCTGGGATTTGCGGTGATGATAGGTATTGTATCGGGCTTTATTCCAGCTCTGCGTGCCATGAAACTAAGTCCGCTTGCGGCAATTAGGAATGAATAGAACAAAAAAATAAATTTTTTTAAAATTTATGCATAAAATACTTGTAATCAGCATACATATGATAATGGACAAAATTACAAGGGGTATCCTGAAGCTGTGAAGGGCAGGCAGGATGCAAAGGAAGGGAGAAATACGAATAATGACAGATAAGGTAATGGAAAACAACAAAGTAGGTATTATCGGCGAGGTGATATCGGATTTTGAATTCAGCCATGAGGTTTTTGGAGAGGGCTTCTATATGGTGAATGTATCAGTAAACCGCTTGAGCAATCAGCCGGATATTATTCCTCTGATGGTGTCGGAGCGTCTGGTGGACGTGACGAAGAGTTGTGTTGGCATGATGATTGAGGCAAGCGGACAGTTTCGCTCCTATAATCGCCATGAGGGAACGAAGAACCGTCTGGTGCTGTCCATCTTTGTGAGAGAGTGGGAATATGTGGAGGATGACAGAGAGATTGGAAAGACCAACCAGATATTTTTGGAGGGCTTTATCTGTAAGCCACCTATCTACAGAAAGACACCTCTAGGAAGAGAAATTGCGGATTTGCTGGTGGCAGTGAACAGACCATATGGTAAGTCAGATTATATTCCATGTATCGCATGGGGAAGAAATGCCCGGTATGCAGCGACCTTTCAAGTTGGAGCGAAGCTGAGAATCTGGGGAAGGGTGCAGAGCCGTGAATACATGAAAAAGATAGGAGAGAACGAGGGCGAGAAACGCATAGCCTACGAGGTATCCGTGAGCAAGCTGGAATACGAAGTAGAATAATCACTAGCAGGCGGGGAGTGTATGCTCCCTGCCTGACAGCATAATAAGCAAATTGTACAAAATCAAGAACAAAGGAGAAAACTATGTCAGATATATCAAATCAATCCGTTCCACATAAATCTGGTTTTGCCACGCTGATCGGGCGTCCTAATGTTGGAAAATCTACTCTGATGAACCGGATGATTGGCCAGAAAATAGCCATCACTTCAAATAAACCCCAAACTACCAGAAATCGAATACAGACTGTTTATACTACCAAGGAGGGGCAGATTGTTTTTCTTGACACACCCGGTATACACAAGGCAAAGAATAAGCTTGGAGAGTATATGGTCGGCACAGCAGTAAAGACGTGGAAGGAAGTGGATGTTATTCTTTGGCTGACGGAGCCAGCGACCTATGTGGGAGCAGGGGATCGGAATATCGCAGAGCAGCTATTATCCGTAAAGGTTCCCGTTATCTTGGTGATCAATAAGATTGATACAGTAAAGCGCGAGGAGTTGCTCGCAGTGATTGACGTGTATCGAACACTGTATGATTTTGCTGAGATTGTCCCAGTATCGGCAAAGAGTGGGGAGAATATTGACACATTACTGCGCTGTATTTTTCCATATCTGCCAGAAGGTCCGGCATTTTATGATGAGGATACTGTGACTGATCAGCCGGTGCGGCAGATTGCCGCAGAACTTATTAGAGAAAAGGCGCTGTATCTTCTGAAGGATGAGATTCCTCATGGAATCGCTGTCACAATAGAGAAAATGAAGGAGCGAAAAAAGGGAGATATCACAGATATTGAGGCAACAATAATATGTGAGAAGGATTCTCACAAGGGAATTATTATTGGAAAGCAGGGAGCCATGTTAAAAAAGATAGGATCCACGGCGCGCTATGAATTGGAGCGGCTTTTGATGCAGCAGGTAAATCTAAAGCTTTGGGTAAAAGTGCGCAAGGAATGGCGTGATAATGAACTGTTGCTTAAAAATTATGGTTATGATAAGAGGGAGATGTAACCAGTATTTGCCGGTATAGGAAATCCGAATTGGGAGATTCTAGTCTGTACAATCACTTTTACAGAGCATTGTGAGAAGGGGGTGCGGCAGATTGGAAAAGATGTCATGGAATATCTTTGTATCCACCGGGAAGATAGAGGATTATTTACGTTACAGAGGAGAGGACGGGGACTCAGAGTTAGAAAAGAGGGAGAAGCCGTTTGCAGGACAGGTGAGGAATCAATATGGGAGAGACGGTTATAGAGACGGGTATGGTATTGTCTGCGACGCCGGTGGGAGAATTTGACAAGAGGCTCGTGATATTGACGAGGGAGAGAGGAAGGATAGCTGCATTTGCCAGAGGGGCGAGGCGATTAAACAGCCCTTTTATGGCAGGCAGCCGTCCATTTTCTTTTGGCAGCTTTGAGTTGTATGAGGGGAGAAATTCTTACACGGTGTCCTCCATGTCGATCTCAAATTATTTTACAGAATTGAGTGATGATTTTATGGGAGCCTTGTATGGCTTCTATTTTTTGGAGCTTGCGGGTTATTATACAAGGGAAAATGTGGATGAGAGCGGGATGTTAAAGCTTCTCTACCAGTCTTTGCGGGCATTGTTAAACGAACGGATACCGGACAGGCTTGTAAAGATTATCTATGAGTTGAAGGCAATGGCAATAAATGGGGAGGCACCTCAAGTGTTTTCCTGTACATGCTGTCGAGGGGAGGAGAGACCTTGGAGATTCAGCATGATGAGAAGGGGAGTTCTGTGTGAAGAATGTGCGAAGAAGCAGGGCGATGGCCTTTTCGTGAGTGAGGCAGCGGTGTACACCATGCAATATATTATCTCATCGACGGTGGAGAAGCTTTATACCTTTCATGTGTCAGATACAGTGCTTAAGGAGCTTGAGGAGCTGATGGAGCTATTTTACAGAGTGACGATAGACAAGAAAATGAAATCTTTGGAGATTTTAAAATCTATGTATTGAAAAACAGAGAGATTGATGGTATTATCGTGAAAGGTATATACGGCTGCAAAGGATAGCAGCACAGTACGGAATTTCAGAAAAAGGATGGAATAAGGATATGAAAAGATGGAAATTAAGTGTATGTGTGATTATGATATTGGTGCTGTTGACGGCATGTGGAGAGAAAACACTCCAAGTTAGTACGAATACACTTTATATAAAAAAGGATGGAAAGCTGGAGGAAGCTGCCTTTGAGCTGTTTGACAAGGAATATTATAATGCGGAGGAGCTTAAGAGCTTTGCCGAGGAGGAGGCATATAATTATAATTATAAAAATGTGCGTGAGGCTGTCACAGTGGACCGAGTAGAGATGTCGGACAATGTAGCAGGTGCATATCTGACCTATGAGACGGTGGAGGATTATATTGCATTTAACGAGGTGGATATGTATCTGGGAACCGTAAAGGGTGCTATGAATGAAAATTATGGCTTTGATGTAAAGTTTGTATCCTATGATAAGTGGGAGGAGGCAGATGTTATGGAGGTGACGAAGGACAGTGGAAATAAGGTGCTGATCTTTGATTCCTCCATCGATGTTCGCATTGATGGCACGATCTGCTTTGTCAGTGATAATGTGCAGAAAAAAGACAAGAAAAATGTGACATTGACACAGGGAAGCCTGTCCTACATTATTTATAAATAAATTGTTGAAAAGGAAGAGAACAATGGAAAAGACGATGGAAAAGATTGTGGCTCTGGCAAAGTCCAGAGGGTTTGTGTATCCGGGTTCCGAGATTTATGGTGGTCTTGCAAACACGTGGGATTACGGCAATCTGGGAGTGGAGCTTAAGAACAATGTAAAAAAAGCATGGTGGAAGAAATTTATTCAGGAGAATCCTTATAATGTGGGGGTGGACTGCGCGATTTTGATGAATCCACAGACGTGGGTGGCTTCTGGCCATCTGGGAGGATTTTCTGATCCGCTGATGGATTGCAAGTGCTGCCATGAGCGTTTTCGTGCGGATAAGCTAATCGAGGACTATCTCGAAGAAAAACATATGGAGATAGAGGGAAGTGTCGACGCGTGGTCACAGGAGAAGATGAAGAACTTTGTTGAGGAGAACAATATTCCATGTCCTTCCTGTGGCAAACATGATTTCACGGATATTCGCCAGTTTAATCTGATGTTCAAGACTTTTCAGGGCGTGACAGAGGACGCAAAAAATACTATCTATCTAAGACCGGAGACGGCACAGGGTATCTTTGTCAATTTTAAAAATGTACAGAGAACCTCAAGAAAGAAGATGCCGTTTGGTATTGGACAGATTGGAAAGTCTTTCCGCAATGAGATCACGCCGGGAAATTTTACATTCCGCACGAGAGAATTTGAGCAGATGGAGCTAGAGTTTTTCTGTGAGCCAGACACCGATCTGGAATGGTTTGCTTATTGGAAGGAATTTTGTATTAAATGGCTGAAAACACTAGGTATTAAGGATGAGGAGCTGCGCGCGAGAGATCACGAGAAGGAGGAGCTTAGCTTTTACAGCAAGGCTACCACGGATCTAGAGTTTTTATTCCCGTTTGGCTGGGGAGAGTTGTGGGGGATAGCAGACAGAACGGATTATGATCTGACACAGCACCAGAATGTATCTGGCGAGGATATGGGCTATTTTGATGATGAGAAGGCAAAGAAATACATTCCTTATGTGATAGAGCCTTCTCTTGGCGCAGATCGCGTGACGCTCGCGTTTTTATGTTCTGCATATGATGAGGAGGAGCTTGCGGAGGGGGATATGCGCACGGTGCTTCACTTCCATCCAGCGCTTGCACCAGTTAAGGTCGGGGTACTTCCACTCTCTAAAAAATTAAGTGAGGGTGCAGAAAATATCTATACGGAATTATCCAAATATTATAACTGTGAGTACGATGACAGGGGGAATATCGGAAAGCGGTACAGAAGGCAGGATGAGATAGGCACACCGTTCTGCGTTACTTATGATTTTGATTCGCAGACCGACGGGGCTGTGACAGTTCGCGACCGCGACAGCATGGAGCAGGAGAGAGTAAAAATAGAGGATTTAAAGACATATCTGGATAAGAAGATGGAGTTTTAGAGAACAGGACAATAGATCTCATCTATGTTGTGTCTGTGGCGCTTGTGTATAATTATGCAATAGTTTCGCATCGTCATATGCCGCAGAGCTGCCTTCTATAACAAAAGTAGCACAAAAAGATAGAATATATGAAAACAGAGCGAAAATCCAGCCTTATGAAAAAAAGTAGTGGACGTAAGCCAAAAGTATGTTATAATATTAACAGATTTTCACGAAAAATAGCCGTCAGAGATGACAGGAAGCAATGAAACAAACAGGAGGAATGTAGAGTATGGCAAAATGGGTGTATTTGTTCAAAGAAGGTAATGCAGATATGCGTAATCTGCTTGGTGGAAAGGGTGCGAATCTCGCAGAGATGACCAATCTGGGTCTTCCGATTCCACAGGGATTTACCGTTACGACAGAGGCTTGTACAGATTATTATAATAACGGAAAGAAGATCAGCGATGAGATTCAGGAGCAGATCTTTGTAGCTTTGAAGCAGCTTGAGGAGCTTCAGGGAAAGAAATTCGGGGATACACAGGATCCGCTTTTGGTGTCAGTTCGTTCTGGTGCTCGTGCTTCTATGCCGGGTATGATGGATACGATCTTAAATCTGGGACTGAATGATGAGGCTGTGGAAGGTTTTGCAAATAAGACAGGCAATCCTCGTTTTGCATATGATTCCTACAGAAGATTTATCCAGATGTTCTCAGATGTGGTTATGGAGATGAGCAAAACCTTCTTTGAGGGAATTTTGGATGAGATTAAGGAAGCCAAGGGCGCAAAATATGATACAGATCTGACTGCGGAGGATCTGAAGGAGGTTATTGTGCGCTATAAGGGAATTTATAAAGAGAAGATGGGTGAGGAGTTCCCACAGGATCCAAAGGTTCAGCTTATGGAGGCCGTGAAGGCAGTATTCCGCTCATGGGACAACCCAAGAGCTATTGTATACCGCAGAATGAATGATATTCCGGGTGATTGGGGCACAGCGGTAAATGTGCAGGCGATGGTATTCGGAAATATGGGTAATACTTCTGGCACAGGTGTTGCATTTACAAGAAATCCTTCTACCGGCGAGCATGGTATTTACGGCGAGTATTTGATCAATGCGCAGGGCGAGGATGTTGTGGCAGGTATCCGCACACCTCAGCCAATCACAAAACTTGCAGAGGATCTGCCAGACTGCTACAAGCAGTTTATGGAGATTGCGAACAAGCTTGAGAATCACTACCGCGATATGCAGGATATGGAGTTTACCATTCAGGAGGGCAAGCTGTATTTCCTTCAGACAAGAAATGGAAAGAGAACAGCTCCTGCCGCTATTCAGATTGCATGTGATCTGGTGGATGAAGGAAAGATTACAGAGGAAGAAGCAGTTCTTCGTATTGAGGCGAAGTCTCTGGATCAGCTTCTGCATCCTACCTTTGACGCTAAGGCACTGAAGGAGGGTGAAGTGATCGGAAGTGCACTTCCAGCTTCTCCGGGAGCAGCGGCTGGAAAGGTATACTTTACAGCAGAGGATGCGAAGGCAGCAGGAGAGCGCGGAGAAAGAGTGATTTTGGTTCGTCTGGAGACATCTCCAGAGGATATAGAGGGTATGCATGCTGCACAGGGAATCTTGACCGTTCGCGGCGGTATGACAAGCCATGCAGCAGTGGTTGCGCGCGGTATGGGAACCGCATGTGTATCTGGCTGCGGTGATATTAAGATCAATGAGGAAGCTAAGGTGTTTGAGCTTGGCGGACATAAGATTGTGGAGGGAGATTACATCTCTCTGGATGGCTCTACCGGTAAGATTTATCTTGGAGATATCAAGACGGTTGAGGCTTCTGTATCAGGAAACTTCGGCAGAATTATGGCTTGGGCAGATAAGTTTAGAACATTGAAAGTTAGGACGAATGCGGATACTCCTGCGGATACAAAAAATGCTGTTAAGCTTGGCGCTGAGGGAATTGGTCTTTGCCGTACAGAGCATATGTTCTTTGAGGCGGACCGTATTCCAAAGATCCGCAAGATGATTCTGTCTGATACTGTTGAGGCGAGAGAGGCGGCACTGAACGAGCTGATTCCTTTCCAGAAGAGTGACTTTAAGGCTATGTATGAGGCGTTGGAGGGAAGACCGATGACCGTGCGTTATCTGGACCCGCCGCTTCATGAGTTTGTTCCGACAGATATGGAGGACATTAAGGCACTTGCAGCAGATATGGGATTGACACCAGAAGATGTCAAGGCAAAATGTGATGAGCTTCATGAGTTTAACCCTATGATGGGTCACAGAGGCTGTCGTCTGGCTGTGACATATCCTGAGATTGCTAAGATGCAGACGAGAGCTGTTATGGAGGCTGCTATCGAGGTGAAGCAGGAGAAAGGTTACGATATAGTTCCAGAGATTATGATTCCACTTGTTGGAGAGAAGAAGGAATTGAAGTATGTGAAGGATATTGTGATAGAGACTGCTGAGCAGGTGAAGAAGGAAAAAGGTTCTGATATTGAATACCATATTGGAACGATGATTGAGATTCCTCGTGCAGCACTCTTGGCAAATGAGATTGCAGAGGAGGCAGAATTCTTCTCCTTTGGAACCAATGACCTGACACAGATGACCTTTGGATTCTCCCGCGATGACGCTGGAAAATTCTTAGATTCCTATTATAAATCTAAGATTTATGAGTCCGATCCATTTGCTAGACTGGATCAGAATGGTGTGGGGCAGTTAGTTTCTATGGCAGCAGAGAAGGGCCGCAGCGTGAGATCCGATCTTAAGCTTGGCATCTGTGGAGAGCATGGAGGAGATCCTTCTTCCATCGAATTCTGTCATAAGGTTGGGCTTAATTACGTATCCTGCTCACCTTTCCGTGTGCCGATTGCTAGACTTGCCGCTGCACAGGCTGCTTTGAACAATAAGTAATGTGATTGATTTGCCGCCACAGCTTTTTATTGGCTTGCATATTTAAGAAAGCTGGGGCGGCTAGTATAGTTTTTAATCAGTAGAGGAAAATAGCATGAAAAACATGAAAGTAAAGAATAAACTAATCCTTTTTAGCGGTATCATGTTAGCTCTTATTATATGGACTGCCGGAGTGGGCATGATTGTGGCAAATTTGACGAATAAAGCTCGCTCAGAGCGGTTTAATACATATGGTCGGGGTGAGCTGTATCTTTGTGAAGCTTTCAGTAATTTCCATGAAGTTAAAGTGCATTTGCGCAATATGCTGTTTTTATATGATGAGAATGATTTGGATGGAAGACAGCAGGAGATGATGGTGATCCGTGAAAAGGTTGAAGAAGCGAGTCAGAACTTTTCAGCATATTATGATATGATAGGTTCCTACGATCAAGAGATTGTCGATAATTTTGAGAAGTGTCTTGTCCATGTCAATGCATATAAGGACTATGTAGAGAATGCGATAGTTCTTGTGAATAATGGTGAGTTGGAGACAGCGATTCAAGAGCTTTTGACTACAGGGCTACAGACGGCTACCGATGCAGAAACTTTACTAAGAGAGATCATTAAACAGATGGATGAAGATTCGGAGGCTGCGGATCAGAATATTGAATTTCAGGTAGATGCATTGTTTGTGGGTATGGTTGCCATCTGTGTTCTCAGCATTATAATAGCTGTGATCTATTGTTCTATTCTTACAAGATCCATTACAGGTCCTATCGCAAAGCTTTCTGTGGCATCGAAAAAGCTTGCATATGGAGATGTTGAGGTGGATTGTACAAAGACCAGTGAGGATGATCTGGGAGCACTTCTCGATGACTTTGCTCATATGGCAGGTAATATTAAAGAGCAGGCCAGAGTTGCGGAGATGATATCACAGGGAGATTTGACTGTGAAAGTAGAACCCAGAGGAGAGAGAGATATTCTTGGCAAGGCTCTTAAAAAGCTGGTGACAGATAATAATATTACGCTTGGAAATATTGCGGAATCAACCAGACAGGTGACGCTGGAGTCAGGGCAGGTTGCATCGGCAAGCCAGTCATTGGCACAGGGTTCAACGGAGCAGGCGAGTGCTCTTGAACAGGTATCGGTATCAATGAGCGAGATCGCAGAGCACACCAAAAACAATGCTACAGAGGCCGATCAGGCAAATCAGCTTGTACATAGTGTGAAAGAGATGGCAGTCACCGGAAACGGAGAGATGCGCTCCATGATTGATGCTATGAATGACATTAATGAGTCCTCTATGAGCATCTCCAAGATAATAAAGGTAATTGATGATATTGCGTTCCAGACCAATATGCTCGCATTAAATGCGGCGGTGGAGGCTGCTAGGGCTGGAGAGGCCGGAAAAGGTTTTGCAGTGGTTGCCGAGGAAGTAAGAGATCTTGCGGCGAAGAGTACCGCGGCGGCAAGTGAGACAGCAGATTTGATAGAGACGTCTATAGCAAAGGTAAATCATGGTACAGGTCTTGTTGACAGAACGGCAAAGTCTTTGAATGAGATTGTTCTTTCTATTGATAAGATTGTTGATTTGATTGCTGATATTGCTTCAGCATCAAACAATCAGGCGACAGCGGTAGCACAGATCAATCAGGCGATCGGACAGGTGTCACAGGTAGTGCAGACAAATTCTGCTACCAGTGAAGAGTGTGCTGCAGCCAGCGAGGAGTTGTCAAGTCAGGCTGCTGCATTGAGAACACTTATGTCAAGCTATAAGCTTGATGGAAGAAGAGGATATTAAAGTCGAGCGGCATTAATATAAGATAGATGTAAGATACCCCGTTTATAAATTTGCGGGGTATTTTATATGCTTTTTTACTATATATAAATGTAATCTATTACGAGCTAGGCTTGTTTTTTCTCTGTTATATTTTTTATGATGTTTATATTTTTGTGTTGCTAAAAATCTGCTGTATCATTTTGGGGGAAGTTCCGTCCGGTAAACTGCCTGTGGTTCTCCGTCACCCCGCTCCCGCTTAGTGAAAAACGCAGCGGAC
>CAJUOO010000043.1 GCA_910588535.1 uncultured Lachnospiraceae bacterium
CTTAGTATCCGTTACGTTTTTCACTAAGCGAGAGCGGGGTGACGGAGGAAAACGAAGGATTAGCTATACGGACCTCTTCCGAAAATAATAAAAGAAAACTCATTTTACAAGATATTATAGTTTTCTCAAAAAGTTGTAAACTTGTGAAATATATAGTAAAATAAGGGATAACAGAATCTTTTTACGGAGAACATGTATCATATAATGTTATCTATGAAAGAAATTCGACAGAAGCTTGTGTCTGAGCGCTGCCTGACACAGAGCGAATCTTTGAGTACTACAGCAGTACTTAGAATGAAAGGATAAAACGCAGCGCAGAAATGGGGTTACTATGCTGGAGAAGATCGATTTAAAGAAAAAATGTCAGAAGAAGGATTATAAGCAGCGTCTTGAGAAGGAAGGCGCTCGTCTATCTTTGCTGCAGCGCCAGTGCAAGGAAGCAGGTATTCCGGTTATTATTGTTTTTGAGGGATTTGGGGCGGCAGGAAAGGGAACACAGATCAACCGCTTGATACAAGCGATGGACCCAAGAGGGTTTTCTGTCTACACCAGCAATCGTGAGACGGAGGAGGAAAGGCTGAGGCCATTTTTGTGGCGCTACTGGACAAAGATACCAGCCAAGGGGCGTTTTGCTGTTTTTGATAGGAGCTGGTATCGCAGAGTGTTGGTGGATCGATTTGATAAAATAACAAAAAAGGATGAGCTTCCCAATGCTTTTCATGATATTCTCTCCTTTGAGCGGCAGCTTTCAGATGATGGCACGGTGATTATCAAGTTTTTCTTATATATATCAAAGGAGGAACAGAAGAAACGATTTAAGCTTCTGGAGGATTCCAAGGAGACACGCTGGAAGGTGACGGACGCAGATTGGAAGCGCAATAAGGCATACGAGGAATATTTGAGAATCAATGAGGAGATGCTGGAAAAGACGGATACAGATGATGCACCTTGGGTGATTGTGGAGGCGATGGATAAGAATTATGCAGCGCTCAAGATTATCTCTTCTGTTACGGCAAGACTTGAGAAGGAGCTGAAAAAGAGGGATTCTCAGGGGAAACAGAAAAAGAAGACAGAGAGCAGCAAACAGGAATCTTACAAGAGTGGTGTGCTGTCAGGTGTTGATTTATCAAAAACAATCTCTAATAAGGAATATAAGGAAAAGCTTGCTGCTCTTCAGGATAAGGTGGAGCTTTTGCACAGTGAATTATATCGGTTGCGCATACCAGTGGTGATCTGTTTTGAGGGATGGGATGCTGCGGGAAAGGGCGGTGCGATCAAGCGTCTTACCAGCCATATGGATCCGAGGGGATATCAGGTAAATCCGACAGCTTCCCCCAATGATACAGAGAAGGCACATCATTATCTGTGGCGTTTCTGGAATAATGTACCAAAGGCGGGGCATATTGCTATATTTGATAGAACGTGGTATGGCCGTGTGATGGTAGAGCGGATCGAGGGTTTTTGCAGTGAGGAGGAGTGGAAGCGCGCTTATCAGGAGATCAATGAGATGGAGGAGCATCTTGCCAACTCAGGCTGTATCGTGTTGAAATTCTGGCTTCATATTGATAAGGATGAACAGGAGAGACGCTTTAAGGAGAGAATGGAGAATCCTGAAAAGCAGTGGAAGATCACAGATGAAGACTGGCGAAACAGAGAAAAGTGGGATGATTATGAAAAGGCAGTAGATGAGATGCTGGTACGCACTTCTACAACCTATGCACCATGGGAGATTATAGAGGCGAACTCTAAGTACTATGCCAGAGTGAAGGTATTAAAAATTGTGGCAGATGCTATGGAAGAAGAGATTAAAAAGCGGAAAAAGAAAAATTAATTTTGTAGATAAAATAGCGGAGTGCCTGTGGTTCTCAAGGAACCTATTGAAAAATGCAGCAGGCGGTTAGAGAGGTAGCTTCGAGCTTACCGGTTGCTGCGTTTTTCGCTAATTGGGAGCGGGGTGGCGGAGGACCACAGGCGGTTCGTCGGGGTGAATCTTTTCCGAAAATGATACAACAGATAAAACATAAAGTTTACAAAAGAATATGCCTGATTCGATAACATAATGGATGAAAAAAGGGCAGGGATAACATGTGGCACTTATAAGCCAGTGCAAAAATTGTTTTCAGAAGCGGCATAGCTCACCGGCTGTGCTGTTTTCTTATTCTATAAGTTATCAGATTTTTTTGTGTAATAGTGTGCTATGCAAACATATCTTTTCTAAGATTTCTTTTTTATAATCTTATTATTTGTGAAATATATCAATTTATTAATCCAAAATACATTTTTGATAATTATCTTTTTTGTACAACATACCGCAAGGATAGTCGCCTTGTACCTTTGTTCTTGTTTTATTGCACTGGTGTGCGGAGAAGGATAAAGGAATAGTTGGAATAGGATCTGGTAAATTTTTGATAATTATTTTATACTACTAAAATAATTATATACTTTTAGCTAAAATTAGCCGTAAAACTGCATAATGCAAAGGAGATAAGAAATGTATGAGATAATATTGTGCGATGATGATGAAGGGTATATTCACTATATGCATAAATTAATTCTTTCCGCTGGGCTTGTCGAGAAGGAGGTGCGATTTTATGAATATAATTCAGGGAGAGAATTGGCAGAAAGCTTAAGTAATATAAAAGAATGTGATTTATGTATTCTTGATATAGGGATGGAAGATATGAATGGGGATGAGACAGCAAAAATATTTCGAAAGGCGTTTCCATCCTCCGTGCTGATTTTCTGCTCAGGCATTTATGGTCCAACAACAAAATCATTTGAGGCGGAGCCATTTCGCTATCTTCTCAAAAGCTATACCGATGAACAAATGCTGGAGGAAATAAAGAATATTGTAGATCGGGTAAAGCAGAAGAAGGAGATACCAGCCATTCTTATTAAATCGCCAGAAGGGATGCGCAGAATAAGACCAGATCAGATTCTATATATTGAAATATATAAACGAGGAAGCCGTGTATTTCTGCATCCTGATATGCATGGGGAGGAGAAAAGTTTTACGACGACCAAGAAGCTGTCGGATTTATATGAAATCTTGGAGGGATATGGCTTTGCCTATGCACATAGTAGCTATATTGTCAATATTGAGTATGTGAAAATGCTGCGTTTTGGAGAGGTTCAGATGATCGACAATACGATATTGAACGTATCACGATCCAGAGAAAAAAGTCTGAAAAAAGCCTATATAGAGGGAATGGACAAATATTAGGCTGGGATTTAGGAGAGCTTTCATGTTAGATAAATGTATTTTATTGTGCAGCGGCTTGGCAGAGATCTATATGTTATATGATTTTTTTGAAAATTTATTCGAGGTGAAGGAAGAATATGCAGGGAGAAAGAAGCTGATCCCTTATATAGGGGCAGTGGGAGTATTATTTGGTATTAATTTATTCGAAAATACATATCTGAATCTATTTGGCGCGCAGATAATATTTTTTGTGTATGTGAGTGTTCTGTTTCAGACAGGTTTAGGGAGCAGAATTTTGCATGTTTTAATTGTAGATATTATTATAGTGTGTGGGGAGGTGATTCTTACTATATTAGTGGAAGTACCTCCTTGGTTGATGCGGGCTGGTGCGATTGGAAATCTTTCTGAGATACCGTGGCAGATACTGACGGCAAAGCTTATCACTTATATAATCCTGCTTATGATAAAGCAGCTATCAAAAAAGGGAAAATATCACATACCAAAAAGTATTTTTTTCATCTATATCAGTCAATCTATAGCTAGTTTATCCATTATGATGATTTCCTATTATTCCAATCAAAATAGAAGCATGACCAATATTTTTAAAATATGTATGACAGTGGGGTTTGTCATTTTAATATTTGGCAATGCTTTGATGTTCTATGCATTGAATCGCTATGCACTTCAGATGTCAGTGAATCTGGAACAAAAGCTGACAATTATAAGACAAAATGCAGAGACAGAGTATTACAGGCAGGCGGCAAAGACAGATCAGCATCAAAGGGCATTGATTCACGATATGGTTCATTATCTAAAAGCAGTCGGTGAGCTTGCAAAAGATCAGAGGTGTGAGCAGATTCTTGAGATAGTGAAGGAGACCACCGGAGAGATCAGTCAGACTGCCACAGCATATTACAGCAATAATCCTGTCTTAAATGCAATATTAAACGAAAAGAAGCGGGAGGGCGAAAAGCGGGGAATCCATATGGATATCTACGTGGAACCGGGAGTGTGCACAGAAGGAATAAAAGATCGGGATATTATCTGTGTGGCAGGCAATTTGTTGGAAAATTCTGTGCGGGCAGCCTCAGAGTGCGGAAAAGAGGGTTATGTTCAGGTTCGGGTATTTATGCAGAAGGGTGCCTTTGTCCTCAAGGTGACAAATCCTTATAGAAGAGAGCTGAGATCCTACGATAAAATCCTTTTATCTACAAAAAAAGAGGGAGGCTTTCATGGAATAGGATTGAAAAATGTATCAGGAACAGCCGAAAAATATAATGGATTTCTTGAGTGGGACGCCAAGGAGAGAATCTTTACGGCTGCCGCTGTGCTCTATATTGTCAAACCATAAGGATTAACAGAGAATAGGAGAAATAAATATGGCTAAAAATGTCGAAAAATAGGTTAATATTGCAGGGCATCTTGTATCATATATAAAAATAAGATAAACTTTATGTAAAAAGAATAAGGAGGAAGTTGTTATGGATAGCAAAAGAAGAATAGAAGAGGTTGTGAGCAGAGGGATAAATTCTCTGGCCCTCAGAATGGTAAAAAAATCCGTTCATTCCACATGTGTGTGGGCTGTGCATCAGCCAAAGCTGCCGGAGGAAGCAAAGCAGCTTAAAAGATGATTGAGTATTTGGCGGGACGTATCGCGGATAACCAGATAGGAAAAGGCAGGATTGCAGGATATGACAGAGCGATCTACCAATATGGTTATGTTCTGCTGATGGAAACTGGCATGAATATATTTCTATCTGTAGTGCTGGGAGTGATATGCCATACCTTGCCGGAGGTTTTATTGTTTTTGTTGTTCTTTATTCCTTTGAGAAGCTATGCCGGAGGATGGCATATGGCACATGCATGGCAGTGTATTCTTGTCACGAATATAACAATTTTATGTGTCACATTGGCGGCGGCTTTTCTCTCAAGATATTTGTCTGCAGGATTTTTGCTTGGAGCAGATATACTGGCGTGCGCAGTGATCTGCATTATGTCCCCGATAGACACGGAAGCCAAACCTCTGGAAGAAGATGAAAAGATTATTTATAGAAAAAAAGCAAGAATAATATGCATAAGCGAATTATTTATCAATATGATAATATCACTATTAAGCTGGAATCGCTTTCTGTGTGTTATCAGCATGTCACATTGTATTCTAGTGCTTTCTCTAATCTTGGAAAAAAACAATAAAAAGAAAAAATGCAGACAATAAGATCATATGCCGCCAAATCACTAGAAGATTTGGTGGCATATGTGTGTATAGGTCTATTCAGCCAGAAAAAGGAATAATATAATTATTGAATCTGAAATCCCTCCCAAGATTCTGATAAAATCTGAAGCAGATCGGAATCACTTGTATTCTTAAGTTCTGTGGCATCCTTTGTAATCCAGTGAATGGAAACCTCCATCTTTTTTAGATCAGAAAATACGACGTTCGCAATATTAGCATACTCTTCTTCCGTGATTTCTTTCTCTCTGCTGGCATCTTCACACGTGACAGACATAGAAGCGCCTGCATCCTGATATATGGTGGTTTTAAAGGCCAGATAATTTTCTATAATCTTTCCATCCTGTAAATACCAATCCCTTTTATTCTCATAATACTCTGCCATGCCATTTTTCGAAAGATCATCGAAGACATAATGATAACTATTTCTTTCCTTATCAAAATATACAGAAGCTTTCTCCACAATCAAATCAGCTTCAGAATCATATTCATTCAATGTACGTTCATATTTTATCAGAGAAGAATCTGCTTCATCGATCTCATAAATATATGTTGTGGTATAAATGCCAGTTCCATTGCAGACAGAGCACACAATCTCCATCCTGCCGTCCTGATTAAAATCAGTGACAGCATAATTATATGGTGTGAATTCATCCATCCACATTTCTCTGTTGTCAATTAGAATTTGTAACTGTTCTGACAGATTTTTATTCTCTGTCTCTTTTTCAGCAGGGGCAGAGCTGGAAGTGGAAGCTGTCTCTGACATAGTTTCAGGATTGGTGGCATTAGTGTCAATTTTCACGGTGACATTTGTGCTTTCTTCTAGTGTCGTGGTTGTTGTGGTCATATCTGTGTTTGTCGTCGCAGAACCACTGGGAGAATCTGTCTTTCCACAAGAGACCAACAGTCCAGTACACAGGCATAAGCAAGCAAAAAAATGAAATTTTCTCATATCAACGATTCCTTTCTTCAAAAAATATCTTCCCTATTATATCTCCACTCATCAAAAAAAGCCAGACTTTGTAAAAAGAATTAAGAGATAAGAAAGTATAATAATAAAAATATCATCAAACAATAAAATTATGGAAAAAAGTACTTGCTTTTTCCCGCATATCGTGTATAATTAAATCTGCTGTGGCATGATAGCTGTGAAACGTGAGGTTGCTGCTTGTTAGAAAGCAGGTTTTCCGTGGAGCGAATGTCAAGTTAGAAAACTGGCGACAAGTCACTGTACGAATATCTACAAAGTAGAAATAGCCGAGCTGGTGGTAGAAAATACCATGATACGCACGGAATAGTGTACAGTCACCGCTTGTCGTACTGATGTAAAGTGCGAAAAGGAGGCGGCTTTTTTTATGGCAAGTCAAGTAATGAGAATCACATTGAAGGCATACGATCACAAATTGATTGATCAGTCAGCCGGAAAAATTATCGACACTGTGAAAAAGACAGGATCACAGGTAAGCGGACCAGTACCGTTACCTACTAAGAAGGAGGTAGTTACCATCCTTCGGGCTGTACACAAGTACAAGGATTCCAGAGAGCAGTTCGAGCAGAGGACTCATAAGAGACTTATCGATATTATCACACCAACACAGAAGACTGTGGATGCTCTGTCCAGATTAGAGATGCCAGCAGGTGTATATATCGACATTAAAATGAAGTAAACAGATTTGAATCTTTATTCAAACGGTTTATGGATGCAGTATCACAGGCAAAGCTTGCGATATGCAGGGTATAAATATGCAAGTAATCCGGAAGGGTTTAGATATAGAGATATCTCAACTGTTCTAGGATGATTACAGATATGCTGTAATCCGCTGTAGATGAAACAGGAGGTAGAAAATGAAGAAAGCGATTTTAGCTACAAAAGTCGGAATGACTCAAATCTTCAATGAGACAGGCGCACTGATTCCCGTCACTGTACTTCAGGCTGGTCCCTGCGTAGTGACACAGGTTAAGACAGTGGCAAATGATGGTTATGATGCAGTTCAGGTAGGTTTTGTTGACAAGAGAGAGAAATTGTTGAACAAGCCACAGAAGGGACACTTTGACAAGGCAGGCGTTTCTTATAAGAGATATCTGAGAGAATTTAGATTTGATAATGCTGCTGAGTATGAGGTAAAGCAGGAGATCAAGGCTGATATCTTTAAAGAGGGCGACAAGATTGACGCAAGTGCAATTTCCAAGGGAAAAGGATTTCAGGGTGCTATTAAGAGATATGGACAGCACAGAGGACCTATGGCTCATGGTTCCAAATTCCACCGCCATCAGGGATCGAATGGTTCTGCTACCACACCCGGCCGTGTATTCAAGGGAAAAGGGATGCCCGGACATATGGGATGCAAGAAAGTGACCGTTCAGAACCTTGAGGTTGTCAAAGTAGATGTAGAAAACAATGTAATCTTGGTAAAGGGTGCAGTGCCCGGACCTAAGAAATGTTTGGTAACGTTGAAAGAAACTGTAAAGGCGACGGTATAAGGCTTTACAGAAGGAAGGAGGAACACACAGATGTCAAAAGTATCTGTTTACAATATGGAAGGCAGTCAGGTTGGCGAGATCGAATTAAATGATGCAGTGTTCGGCGTGGAGATCAACGAGCATCTGATGCATAAAGCGGTTGTCAGCCAGCTTGCGAATAAGCGTCAGGGCACTCAGAGCGCAAAGACTCGTTCTGAGGTCAGAGGCGGTGGAAAGAAGCCGTGGAGGCAGAAGGGAACTGGTCATGCAAGACAAGGTTCTACAAGAGCGCCACAGTGGACAGGCGGCGGTGTTGTATTTGCTCCAAAGCCAAGAGATTATTCAATTAAGTTAAATAAGAAGGAAAAGAGAGCTGCTTTAAAGAGTGCTATGGCATCCAGAGTGGCGGAGAATAAGTTTATCGTTGTGGATGAGCTGAAGTTTGATGAGATTAAGACAAAGAAATTCCAGACTGTTCTTGAGAATCTCAAGGTAAATAAGGCGCTGGTTGTGATGGGAGAGAAGAATGATAATGTGATTCTGTCTGCAAGAAACATTCCCGGCGTGCATACAGCACTGGTAAATACAATTAATGTATATGACATTCTTAAGTACAATACTATGATTGTTACGAAGGAAGCTGTCTTGGCAATCGAGGAGGTGTACGCATAATGGCAGATTTAAAATATTATGATATTATTCTCAAGCCAGTAATCACAGAGAAGAGCATGAATATGATGGGCAATAAGGAATATACCTTTTTGGTACATCCCGATGCAACCAAGATTCAGATAAAGGATGCTGTGGAGAAGATGTTCTCAGGGACAAAGGTGGAGAGAGTCAACACCATGAATCAGGATGGCAAGAAGCGCAGAAGAGGTGCTATTGTCGGAAAGACAGCAAAGACAAAGAAAGCGATTGTCAAGCTGACAGAGGAGAGCAAGGATATCGAGGTATTCGCAGGCCTGTAAGAATGAAGAGCGACAGGGAGTGCTGGAACACTATCAGCACTCATAGATAGTAAAGATAACAGGAAACGCTAGGATGCGTTTGAAAAGTTGAAAGGAGTGACAATCGTGGGAATTAAAACCTACAACCCATATACACCTTCCAGAAGGAATATGACTGGACTGGATAAGAAGGAGATCACCAAGGATACTCCAGAGAAGTCCCTGCTCGTTTCCCTGCAGAAGAATTCCGGCCGCAACAATCAGGGTAAGATCACGGTGAGACATCGTGGAGGCGGTTCTAAGAGAAAATATAGAATTATTGATTTTAAGAGAAATAAGAAGGATGGCATACCTGCTACGGTCATTGGCATTGAGTACGATCCGAACAGAACAGCAAACATTGCTCTTATCTGCTACGCAGATGGCGAGAAGGCATATATTCTTGCACCGAGCGGGCTGACAGACGGTATGAAGGTTATGAGCGGTCCTCAGGCAGAGATCCGCATCGGTAATTGCCTGCCATTGTCTGCGATTCCAGTAGGTACTGAGGTGCATAATGTCGAGCTTCTTCCGGGCAAAGGTGGACAGATGGTCCGCGCAGCGGGCAATTCTGCACAGCTTATGGCAAAAGAAGGCAAGTATGCGACACTTCGTCTTCCTTCCGGCGAGATGAGAATGGTTCCGATTGAGTGCAGAGCTACAGTTGGTCAGGTTGGAAATATCGAGCATGATCTTGTAAATATTGGTAAAGCAGGACGTAAGCGTCATATGGGCATCAGACCTACTGTCCGCGGTTCTGTTATGAACCCGAATGACCATCCACACGGCGGTGGTGAAGGTAAGACAGGTATTGGACGTTCTGGCCCTGTTACACCGTGGGGTAAACCGGCTCTTGGTTTGAAGACAAGAAAGACCAAAAAGAGCTCTAACAAGTTAATTGTAAGAAGAAGAGACGGAAAGGCTATTAAATAAAGGAGGATATACCCATGGCTCGTTCATTAAAAAAAGGACCATTTGCAGATGAACATTTATTGAAGAAAATAAATGCAATGAATGAAGCAGGACAGAAGCAGGTTATTAAGACTTGGTCCCGCCGTTCTACCATTTTCCCGACCTTTGTCGGCCATACCATCGCTGTTCATGACGGCAGGAAGCATGTGCCGGTATATGTGACAGAGGATATGGTTGGGCATAAGCTCGGCGAATTTGTTGCTACAAGAACCTATAGAGGACATGGAAAAGACGAAAAGAAGAGCAAGTCTCGTTAATAAGGACAGTTGAAAGGAGGTTTTATCCATGGCAAAAGGACATAGATCCCAAATAAAGAGAGAGAGAAATGCGAATAAGGACACAAGACCATCAGCAAAGCTGTCCTTTGCAAGAGTTTCCGTTCAGAAAGCATGCTTTGTGTTGGATGCGATCAGAGGCAAGGATGTGCAGACTGCTCTTGCTATCGTTTCTTATAATACAAGATATGCTTCTGAGTTGATTAAGAAGTTATTGGAATCCGCCATTGCAAATGCTGAGAACAACAATGGTATGGACCCTTCCAAATTATATGTGGCAGAATGTTATGCGAACAAGGGACCGATTATGAAGAGAATCAAGCCTAGGGCGCAGGGCAGGGCTTACAGAATAGAGAAGAGAATGAGCCATATTACAATTGTGCTTGATGAAAGATAACAGCGTCCCACAAGGTGGACTGCAGGAAAGGAGAATAAAATGGGACAGAAGGTTAATCCTCATGGCTTGAGAGTCGGCATTATTAAGGATTGGGATTCAAAATGGTATGCAGAAGCTGATTTTGCAGACAATTTAGTGGAAGATTACAATATCAGGACATACCTTAAGAAGAAATTGTATAATGCAGGTATTTCCAGAATTGAGATAGAGCGTGCATCTGACAGATTAAAGATTATTATTCACACAGCAAAGCCGGGACTTGTGATCGGAAAAGGCGGAGCTGAGATTGAGAAGCTTAAGACTGAGGTGCAGAAGTTTACCGATAAGAAGCTGGTTGTAGATATCAAGGAGATCAAGAGACCAGACAGAGATGCACAGCTTGTTGCGGAGAGCATTGCGCAGCAGTTGGAGAATCGTATTTCTTTCCGCCGTGCCATGAAGTCTACAATGGCAAGGACGATGAAGGCTGGCGCTAAGGGAGTTAAGACATCTGTATCTGGACGTTTGGGCGGTGCAGATATGGCAAGAACAGAGTTCTACAGTGAAGGTACTATTCCGTTACAGACACTTCGTGCTGATATTGATTATGGATTTGCAGAGGCTGACACGACCTATGGTAAGGTGGGTGTGAAGGCTTGGATTTATAAGGGTGAAGTACTTCCGGTAAAACAGGCAAAGGAAGGGAGCGATAAATAATGTTAATGCCGAAGAGAGTGAAACATCGTAAGCAGTTTCGTGGTTCCATGGCTGGAAAGGCTATGAGAGGTAATACAATTACGAGTGGTGAATATGGACTTATTGCTACTGAGCCATGCTGGATTAAGTCTAACCAGATTGAGGCTGCCCGTATCGCTATGACCCGTTACATTAAGCGTGGCGGTAAGGTCTGGATTAAGATATTCCCTGATAAGCCAGTTACGGCGAAGCCTGCTGAGACCCGTATGGGTTCTGGAAAGGGCGCTTTAGAATATTGGGTTGCAGTTGTTAAACCAGGACGTGTAATGTTTGAAATCTCCGGCGTACCGGAAGAGGTTGCAAAGGAAGCGTTGCGTCTTGCCATGCACAAATTACCATGTAAGTGTAAAGTAATTTCCCGTGCGGATGTAGAAGGCGGTGATAACAGTGAAAATTAATAAGTATGTAGAAGATTTAAGGGCGAAGTCCGCTGCAGAATTAAATGATGAATTAGTAGCTGCTAAGAAGGAGCTTTTCAATTTGAGATTCCAGAACGCAACAAATCAGTTGGATAATACAAGCAGGATTAAAGACGTTCGTAAAAATATAGCCAGAATTCAGACAATTATTGCTGAGAAGGCAAGAGTTGCTGAATAATCACTCTTTTAGGAAGGAGGAATTTGTTGTGGAGAGAAATCTTAGAAAGACCCGTGTGGGAAAAGTAGTAAGTAATAAAATGCAGAAAACAATTGTGGTTGCTATCGAAGATCATGTGAAGCATCCTTTATATGGAAAGATCGTTAAGAGAACTTATAAATTGAAGGCTCATGACGAAAACAATGAGTGCAACATTGGAGATACAGTGAAAGTAATGGAGACAAGACCTTTGTCCAAGGATAAGAGATGGAGACTTGTGGAAGTTATGGAGAAGGCAAGGTAGAAATTATCTGTACTATGTCATTGGCGCTGGCTGATGACGGGAAATAAAGGAGGTATATTAGCATGATTCAACAGGAAACCAGACTAAAGGTTGCTGATAATACAGGTGCTAAGGAATTGCTTTGTATCCGCGTTATGGGCGGTTCTACGAGAAGATACGCTGCCATTGGCGATATTATCGTTGCTACCGTTAAAGATGCAACACCAGGTGGTGTTGTAAAGAAGGGCGATGTAGTGAAGGCAGTGGTTGTCCGCACGGTAAATAAGACACGCCGTAAGGATGGCTCTTACATCAGATTTGATGAGAACGCTGCCGTTATTATAAAGGAAGATAAGAATCCGAGAGGAACTCGTATCTTTGGGCCGGTAGCAAGAGAGCTGAGAGAGAAGCAATTTATGAAAATTGTCTCATTAGCACCAGAAGTATTATAGGGAGGTGTCAACTGTGTCAAAGTTAAAGAAGGGTGATCTGGTAAGGATCATCACAGGTAAAGATAAAGGCAAGGAAGGAAAGATTATTTCCATTAATACAAAGAATAACACCGCTTTGGTTGAGGGTGCGAACATGATGACAAAGCATACAAAGCCAAGTGCTGCAAACCAGAACGGCGGTATTATTCATCAGGAGAGTCCCGTCGATCTCTCCAATCTTATGTATGTCCATAAGGGCAAGCCTACAAGAATCGGCCACACCGTGCAGGGCGACAAGAAGGTGCGTGTAGCTAGGTCAACAGGCGAAGTAATCGATTAATTCTGAGAGAGGAGGCCTAAAAAGTTGAGTAGATATAAAGAGATGTATAAAAACGAGATCGTTGCTGCTATGACGAAGAAGTTTGGATATAAAAATATTATGGAAGTTCCAAAGCTTGAGAAGATTGTGATCAATATGGGCGTCGGTGAAGCGAAGGAAAATGCGAAGATTTTGGATTCTGCTGTCAAGGATTTGGAAACCATCGCAGGACAGAAGGCTGTACTTACCAAAGCAAAGAATTCGGTGGCGAACTTTAAGATCAGAGCCGGGATGCCTATCGGCTGTAAGGTGACTCTGAGGGGCGAGAAAATGTACGAGTTTTTGGATCGGCTTGTCAATTTGGCACTGCCTCGTGTCCGTGACTTCAGAGGTGTCAGCGCCAATTCCTTTGACGGAAGAGGAAACTACGCTCTTGGAATTAAGGAACAGTTAATTTTCCCTGAAATCGAGTATGATAAGGTCGATAAGGTGAGAGGTATGGACATTATTTTTGTTACTACCGCAAAGACAGATGAAGAAGCCCGTGAACTTTTGACATTATTCAATATGCCATTTCAAAAATAGGTTAGGAGGAAAATTCCATGGCTAAAACTTCAATGAAGGTAAAGCAGCAGCGTAAACCAAAGTTCTCTACCAGAGAATATACCCGTTGCAGAATCTGTGGACGTCCACATGCTTACTTAAGAAAATACGGAATCTGCAGAATTTGCTTCCGTGAATTAGCATATAAAGGACAGATACCGGGCGTTAAAAAGGCAAGCTGGTAGGCTGTGAGGATGAGATTGCAAAGAAGGAGGCAACAAAAAAATGACAATGAATGATCCAATTGCAGATATGCTTACAAGAATCCGTAATGCGAACACTGCAAAACATGATACAGTAGATATTCCTGCATCCAAGATGAAATTGGCGATTGCTGAGATCCTTTTCAATGAAGGCTACATTAAAAAGTATGAAGTAGTGGAAGACGGAAACTTTAAGACCATCCGTGTTTCCTTAAAATATGGTCAGGACAAGAATGAGAAGATTATCACAGGACTGAAGAGAATCTCCAAGCCGGGACTTCGCGTTTACGCGGGCAAGGATGAGCTTCCTAAGGTATTAGGCGGTCTTGGTATTGCGATTATTTCCACAAATCAGGGTGTGATTACAGATAAAGAAGCTCGTAGACGGAATGTTGGCGGAGAAGTGCTTGCATTCATCTGGTAAAATATTTAGGAGGTAGCGGCATGTCACGTATAGGAAGAATGCCTATCGCCATTCCAGCAGGTGTGACTGTGGATGTGGCAGAAAATAATAAGGTGACGGTAAAAGGGCCGAAGGGCACTCTGGAGAGAGTACTTCCGGCGGAGATGGATATTAAGGTGGAAGGTGCGCAGATTGTCGTATCCAGACCGAATGATTTAAAGAAGATGAAGTCCCTGCATGGTTTGACAAGAACCTTGATCGCCAATATGGTGACTGGTGTGACAGAGGGCTTTAAGAAGGTGCTGGAGATCAACGGTGTCGGCTACAGGGTACAGAAGCAGGGCAAGAAGTTAGTGTTCTCCCTTGGTTTTTCTCATCCTGTGGAGGTGGAGGATCCAGAGGGTCTTTCCACAGAGGTAGAGGGACAGAATAAGATAACAGTTATCGGCATCGACAAGGAGAAGGTTGGACAATTTGCGGCTGAATTGAGAGAGCTTAGAAAGCCTGAACCATATAAGGGCAAGGGCATTAAGTACGAAAATGAGACGATCAGGCGCAAGGCAGGTAAGACTGGAAAGAAATAATAGATAGAAGGAGAGACAAAGATGATTAGTAAAGTATCAAGAGCTAAGGTTCGTGAAAACAAGCACAGAAGAATCCGCAATCGCTTTGCAGGTACTCCTGAGAGACCACGTCTGGCCGTGTTTAGAAGCAATAACCATATGTATGCGCAGATCATTGACGATATAGCAGGAAATACTCTTGTAGCTGCTTCTACTTTGGAGAAGGATATCAAGGCTGATTTAGAGCGCACAGATAATGTTGCAGCAGCGGCAGCTGTTGGAACCGCGATTGCGAAGAAGGCACTGGAGAAGGGAATCACAACAGTTGTCTTTGACAGAGGCGGTTTTATATATCATGGAAAAGTTCAAGCATTGGCAGATGCGGCGCGCGAAGCCGGACTGCAATTCTAATCAGGGAGGAAAACACACATGAAGCGTACAATCGTTGATGCTAGTCAATTAGAATTAACAGAAAAAGTAGTGTCAATCAAGCGTGTAACTAAGGTTGTCAAGGGTGGACGTAACTTCCGCTTTGCAGCTCTGGTAGTTGTAGGTGACGGCAACGGGCATGTAGGCGCAGGACTTGGCAAAGCAACTGAGATTCCTGAGGCAATCCGCAAGGGAAAAGAGGACGCTATGAAGAAGCTTGTCACAGTGCCGGTTGAGGAGAATGGAAGTATTCCACATGATTTTATCGGTAAATTTGGAAGTGCAAGCGTGCTGTTAAAGAAGGCGCCGAATGGTACTGGTATTATCGCTGGTGGTCCAGCTCGTTCCGTTCTGGAGCTTGCAGGCATCAAGAATATCCGTACCAAGTGCTTAGGCTCCAACAATAAGCAGAATGTAGTCCTTGCGACGATTCAGGGCCTGTCACAGTTAAAGACGCCGGAGCAGGTAGCAAAGCTTCGCGGAAAATCTGTGGAAGAAATCTTGGGCTAACAGGAGGAAAAGAAGATGGCAGAGAAGTTAAAGATAACATTGGTGAAATCTCCTATCGGTGCTATCCCCAAGCATAAAGCGACTGTTGAGGCATTGGGCTTAAGAAAGCTTAATAAGACAGTTGAGATGCCTGATAACGCAGCAGTCAGAGGTATGGTACAGCAAGTGAGACATTTAGTTAAGGTAGAGGAAATCTAGTTATAGATAAGGAGGTGCTAAGATGAATTTATCAGATTTAAGACCTGCAAAGGGTTCTAAGCACAGCAATAATTTCAGAAAAGGTCGCGGTCATGGTTCTGGAAACGGCAAGACAGCCGGCAAGGGTCATAAGGGTCAGAAGGCACGTTCTGGAGCGCCGAGACCGGGATTTGAGGGTGGTCAGCTTCCACTTTACAGAAGAATTCCAAAGAGAGGCTTTAAAAACAGACATTCTCTTGACATTGTTGGGGTGAATGTAGATCGTCTGGAAGTATTTGAGAATGATACAGTAGTTAGTGTTGAGACTTTAATAGAGAAAGGGATTGTGAGAAATCCAAAGGATGGAGTTAAGATTCTTGGAGATGGAGCACTTACTAAGAAGCTCACTGTAAAGGCAAATGCATTTAGTGCAGGTGCTAAGGAAAAGATTGAAGCTCTTGGTGGAACCTGCGAGGTGATTTAATGCTAAAAACACTTCGAAACGCATTAAAAATCAAGGATATAAGGAACAAGCTTATCTATACGTTTTTTATGTTAGTCGTAGTGAGAATCGGTTGCGCGATTCCGGTGCCCGGAGTAAACAGTGCAATGATAAAGTCATTTTTTCAGAACCAGATTGGTGATGCATTTAGCTTTTTTGATGCTATCACCGGTGGTTCTTTTACGAATATGTCCATCTTTGCACTTAGCATCACCCCATATATCACATCCTCCATTATCATTCAGCTTTTGACCATAGCAATTCCAAAGCTTGAGGAGATGCAGAAGGATGGAGAGGATGGAAGAAAGAAGCTTGCGGAGTATACTCGCTATGTTACAGTTGCTCTTGCTTTAATTGAAAGTACAGCCATGGCGATCGGCTTTGGCACACAGGGGATATTGACAAGCTTTCATGTCGGTTCTGTTGCTGTGGTAGTAGTCACTCTGACAGCCGGTTCTGCCTTTCTTATGTGGATGGGTGAGCGCATTACAGAGAAGGGTGTCGGAAATGGTATTTCCATGATTTTGTTATTTAACATTGTCGCACGTATTCCCAGTGACTTTGTCACTCTCTATGAGAGGTTTATGAAGGGGAAATCTGTGGCAGTGGCAGGGCTTGCAGTGTTGATTATTGCAGCTGTTATTATTGGGGTGATCGCGTTTGTCGTGATGCTTCAGGGCGGTGAAAGAAGAATAGCAGTGCAGTACGCAAAAAAGACACAGGGAAAGAAGCTGGTGGGCGGACAGTCTACCCATATCCCGCTCAAGGTGAACACGGCAGGTGTAATGCCCATTATCTTTGCAGGTTCTCTGTTTTCCATGCCGGTTGTTATCAGCCGTTTCTTTGCTATCAACGCTGAGTCTATCGGAGGAAAGATTATCAATACACTGAATCAATCCAACTGGTGTGATCCGTCAAGACCGTGGTATTCCATTGGGTTGTTGATATATATTATATTGGTGGTATTTTTTGCTTATTTCTATACTTCGATTACTTTTAATCCGATTGAGGTGGCGAATAATATAAAGAAGCAGGGTGGCTTTGTGCCCGGTATTCGTCCGGGAAAGCCGACGGCAGATTATCTGACAAAAATACTGAATTACGTGATATTTATCGGCGCGGCAGGTTTGCTGTTTGTGGCGATTGTCCCAATTATCGTTTCTGGTGTGTTTAAGGCGAATGTTTCCTTTGGAGGTACTTCCTTAATTATTATTGTAGGAGTTATATTGGAGACATTAAAGCAGATTGAATCACAGATGCTTGTCCGTTATTACAAGGGCTTCCTGAACGATTAGTACAGTGGCCGCATAGAGCTGGTCGAACTACGCAGGCGGGAGATCCCGTCTGCTGTTGTGTTTCATTATTGGGTGTTGGGAGGGTATTTTATGAAGATTATTATGTTAGGTGCTCCGGGGGCAGGAAAAGGAACTCAGGCAAAGAGGATAGCAGATAAATGGAAGCTGCCACATATTTCTACAGGCGATATATTCCGTGCAAATATTAAGAATGGAACAGAGCTTGGCATGGAGGCAAAGAAATATATGGATAAGGGTGCTCTGGTGCCAGATGAGCTGACAGTGAAGATACTGCTTGACAGAGTGTCCGCCAAGGATTGTGCAGATGGCTATGTGCTTGACGGATTTCCGAGAACGATACCACAGGCGGAGGTGCTTGACAAGGCACTTGAAGAGCTTGGGGACAGCATTGACTATGCCATTAACGTGGATGTGCCGGATGACAGCATAATAAGTCGTATGTCGGGAAGAAGGGCGTGTGTTTCCTGCGGAGCCACTTACCATGTGGAATTTGCGCCGACAAAGACAGAAGGAATCTGTGACAGGTGCGGCAAGGAGCTGATTTTGAGAGAGGATGATAAGCCTGAGACTGTGAAGAAGCGTCTTATGGTCTATCATGAGCAGACACAACCGTTGATCGATTATTATGCTGGCAAGAATATTCTGAAATCCGTGGATGGGACAAAGGATATGGAAGAGGTATTTAAGGATATTACGTCTATCTTGGAGGCATAGTTTTGGATTTGTACAGACAGCATGTGGGTAGCAGCGGCATGCAGGAGAGTAAGTTTGAAAAGTTTTTGTCAAACTGTTTATTGATGCAGTATGCAGGAGTATAAAAATGGCAGTATCAATAAAATCGGAACAGGAGCTGGAGCTGATGAGGGAGGCAGGGAGGATTCTCGCCATAACTCATAAGGAACTGGAAAAGATCATTGAGCCGGGGATCTCCACATGGAAGATCAACAAGATCGGCGAGGAGATTATCAGAAGCTACCAGTGTATTCCATCGTTCCTCAATTATAATGGGTATCCAGCATCTATCTGTATCTCGGTAAATGACGAGGTCGTTCACGGGATTCCGTCTAAGAAGAAAGTCTTAGAAGAGGGCGATATTGTGAGCTTGGATGCAGGTGTGATCTACAAGGGGTATCATTCGGATGCAGCGAGAACGCATGCAGTTGGAGAGATCTCAAAGGAGGCAAGTCAACTTGTCGAGGTGACGAGGCAGAGTTTCTTTGAAGGAATCCGATATGCGAGGGAGGGCTGTCATCTTCATGAGATATCGAATGCAATCGGGAGCTATGCTGGAAGGTTTGGATATGGTGTAGTGCGTGATCTGGTGGGGCATGGAATTGGAAATCATTTGCACGAGGACCCTCAGGTTCCGAATTTTGCACAGCGCGGCAGAGGCCTGAAGCTTCAGGCTGGCATGACTTTGGCGATAGAGCCGATGATTAATATGGGAGCATGGCAGGTGGAATGGCTGAGGGATGACTGGACTGTGGTGACGAGAGATGGTTCTCTATCTGCACATTATGAGAATACCGTTCTGATCACCAAGGGTGAGCCAGAAATCCTTTCAATGGAGTAATATGCAGATGAATTTGTATCAAGTGGGAAATCTGGCAAAATCCATTGCCGGACATGATAAAGATCAGTTTTATGTAATAGTGAGAGAGGAATCTGAATATGTATATTTGGCGGACGGCAAGGAGAGGACTCTGGAGAGACCGAAGCGCAAGAATAAGAAGCATATTCAGCCAATTTACTATGACACAGAGAAGAAAGAGCCGGTGCCAGAAATGAAGCGGAATGAAGAGATAAAGAGAGCCATTAAACTGTTTAGCGCAAAAGCAGCGCAGGAATGAGGTGAACAATGTCAAAAGCAGATGTAATAGAAATAGAAGGAACAGTGATTGAGAAGCTGCCCAATGCTATGTTTCAGGTGCGGCTGGAAAATGGGCATCAAGTGCTTGCCCATATCAGCGGGAAGTTGCGCATGAATTATATTCGTATTCTGCCGGGTGATAAGGTGACGATTGAGTTGTCTCCATATGATTTGTCCAAGGGAAGGATTATCTGGAGAGATAAATAAGGACAGCAAAAAAGATAGAGAGAAGTTAGGAAAAAAGTGCTTGCCATCTTTAAAGGTTGGTGCTATAATCATAATTGGACTTTTTTGGAAGGGAGGTTTTTTCTGTGAAGGTTAGATCGTCAGTAAAGCCTATTTGCGAAAAATGCAAAATTATTAAGAGAAAAGGAAGTATCAGAGTGATCTGTGAAAATCCGAAGCACAAGCAGAGACAGGGTTAATCTGTCCGTTTGTGTTAAAATTAGTATGCGGCTGCAGCGATGAATGAGGAACCACTAGGGTGAGTTGTTCATTGCTATAAAATAAAAGATATCAGGTAAGCAGATGAGACGCACAACATTTCGACGTTTGAAAAAACGGGCTGCGTGTAGTCATGCTTGCCGCAGTGCAGTTTGCAGACATACCGATGTAGGCTGCACACTCAGGTATATTATATAGGATATATTGAAAAGAAAGATGGAGGTACACACATGGCTCGTATTTCTGGTGTAGATTTGCCAAGAGAAAAACGTGTAGAAATCGGATTAACTTATATCTATGGCATTGGAAGAGCAAGCTCAAACCGTATCCTTGAGGAAGCAAAGGTGAATCCTGATACTCGTGTCAGAGATCTGACAGATGACGAGGTAAAGAGGATCAGTTCCGTTATCGACGAGACACAGGTAGTAGAAGGTGATCTGAGAAGAGAGATCGCTATGAATATCAAGAGACTTCAGGAGATCGGATGCTACAGAGGGATTCGTCACAGAAAAGGGCTTCCTGTCCGCGGTCAGAAGACAAAGACCAATGCGAGAACGAGAAAAGGCCCTAAGAAAACTGTTGCAAATAAGAAAAAGTAATTAGGAACCCATAAGGGAGGTTAGTTTAATATTATGGCGAAACAAATGTCAGGCAGTGCAAAGAAAGTGACAAAAAGGCGTGTAAAGAAAAACGTTGAACGAGGACAGGCACATATTCAGTCATCCTTTAACAATACGATCGTGACGATCACAGATTGTGAGGGAAATGCATTATCATGGGCAAGTGCCGGTGGTCTTGGATTTAGAGGTTCAAGGAAATCTACTCCTTATGCAGCTCAGATGGCAGCTGAAACTGCTACAAAGGCAGCTTTGGTACATGGCTTAAAGACAGTCGATGTAATGGTAAAGGGACCGGGCTCTGGAAGAGAGGCCGCTATCCGTGCGCTTCAGGCATGTGGTCTTGAAGTTACCAGCATCAAGGACGTAACTCCGGTTCCCCATAATGGATGCCGTCCACCGAAACGCAGAAGAGTTTAATTAGGAGGTAGGTAAAGTGGCAGTTAATAGAGTTCCTGTATTGAAAAGATGCAGATCACTTGGATTGGACCCTGTATTTTTGGGTGTCGATAAGAAATCAAAGAGAGAGTTAAAAAGAGCAAACAAGAAGCTTACCGAGTATGGTCTTCAGCTTCGCGAAAAGCAGAAGGCAAAGTTTATCTACGGCGTGCTGGAGAAGCCTTTCCACAACTACTATCTGAAGGCTGAGAATATGCCCGGCATGACAGGTGAGAACCTGATGATTATGCTGGAGAGAAGACTGGATAATGTAATTTTCCGATTGGGCTTTGCAAGAACCAGAAGAGAAGCAAGACAGATTGTCGATCACAAGAATGTTCTTGTAAACGGCAGATGTATTAATATTCCTTCCTATTTAATTAAGGCAGGGGATACCATTGAGATTAAGGAGAAGTGTAAGTCCTCCCAGAGATACAAGGATATTGTTGAGGTAGCAGGCGCGAGACTGGTACCAGAGTGGCTGGAAGCAGATCAGGAGAATCTGAAGGGAACCGTAAAGGAAATGCCGACAAGAGAGGTTATTGATGTTCCGGTTGATGAGATGCTTATCGTCGAGTTGTATTCTAAGTAATCCTATAACCAACCGAAAAGGAGGGGCTTTATAGTGTTCGATTTTGAAAAACCAAAAATTGAGATTGCTGAAATTTCAGAGGACAAGAAATACGGAAGATTTGTTGTAGAACCACTTGAACGAGGCTACGGCACCACTCTTGGCAATTCATTGAGAAGAATTATGCTCTCCTCCCTTCCCGGAGCAGCGGTTAGCCAAGTGAAAATCGACGGCGTGCTGCATGAGTTCAGTTCTGTTCCCGGAGTGAAGGAAGACGTAACAGAGATTATAATGAACATCAAGAGCCTTGCCATCAAGAACAACAGCGATACCAATGAAGCCAAAATTGCATATATTGAGTTTGAAGGGGAAGGTGTTGTTACGGCTGCGGATATTCAGGTTGATCAAGATATCGAGATTTTAAACCCTGACTTAGTGATCGCGACGTTAAATGGAGGAGCTGACAGTAAGCTTTATATGGAGTTGACCATCACAAAGGGAAGAGGCTATGTCAGCTCTGATAAAAATAAAAATGAGGAGTTACCGATCGGAGTGATCGCAGTGGACTCCATCTATACACCAGTGGAGCGTGTCAATTTGTCTGTGCAGAATACCCGTGTTGGTCAGATTACTGATTATGATAAGCTGACATTGGATGTCTACACAAACGGAACCTTGGCGCCAGATGAGGCGGTGAGTCTTGCCGCAAAGGTGCTGAGTGTACATTTGAACCTGTTTATTGATTTGTCTGAAAATGCCAAGACTGCTGAGGTTATGGTGGAGAAGGAGGACAATGAAAAGGAAAAGGTTCTGGAGATGAATATTGACGAGCTGGAATTGTCCGTGCGCTCCTATAATTGTTTGAAGAGAGCTGGTATTAATACCGTGGAGGAGCTGTGTAACAGAACCTCAGAGGATATGATGAAGGTTCGTAATCTTGGGCGCAAGTCTTTGGAAGAGGTACTTGCAAAGCTCAAGGAGTTGGGACTTCAGTTAAATCCCAGTGATGAGTGAGAAGCGAATAAATTTATGGAAAGAAAGCATCTATCCAGTAAGACCGAAGAAGCATGGTTAGGTGTTCCACAAATGGAGGAATAAAAAATGGCAGGTTATAGAAAGCTTGGAAGAACTTCCGACCAGAGAAAGGCTATGCTTAGAAGCCTTACGACAGCTATTATTGTAAATGGAAAAATTGTTACAACTGAGGCGAGAGCTAAGGAAGTCCGCAAGGAAGTTGAGCACTTGATTGCGCTGGCTGTTAAGGAGAGAGATAACTTTGAGACAGTGACAGTGAAAGCTAAGGTTGCTCGCAAGGATAAAGATGGCAAGAGAGTGAAAGAGGTTGTGGACGGCAAGAAGGTGACAATCTTTGATGAAGTGGACAAGACTATCAAGAAGGATATGCCATCCCGTTTGCATGCGAGAAGACAGATTTTGCAGGTACTTTATCCGGCGTCATCTGTTGGAAAGAGAAAGAAAGACAAGAAGGAAATCGATCTGGTAGCAAAGCTGTTTGATGAGATCGCACCAAAATATGCAGATCGCAACGGCGGCTATACAAGAATCGTAAAGATTGGCCAGCGCAAGGGCGACGGCGCAATGGAAGTACTGATTGAATTAGTATAGTTATAACAAAAAATAACCCGGTGAATATTCGCCGGGTTTTCTTAAAATAATAGTATTTAAGAGAGATTCACATAACCAGACCTGTTGTTTTTCTGTTCTTGCTCATATCTTGTGAAAACATGATAGAGTTAATTCTACGAGAGGTCTTGCTGAAGCATAGAAGTCGAAATATCGGAGGATAAGAATAATGAGAAATACCGATAATCTTGTTAATTTGCTAATGAAGGATATTGAAAATAAAACAGTTCTTGAAGTAGCTTGTGGTGCGGCAGATTTTTCTATCTCTGCATCGCTCCATTCGACTAACGTTTTTTGTATTGATCTTGATGCTGGAAGATTAGGTGATGGGTTTACAGAGAATGTGCATTTTCAAATTATGGATGCATCTGATATGGATTATGCAGATAGCACATTTGATACGATTATACTCTATAATGCGTTTTTTCATGTTCAATCGCAATGGAATGAAATTAAGCGAGAATGTGAGAGGGTGTTAAAAGCGAATGGAGTGATTTATATTGTTGGAACATGGAAGTTAGATACACATTTGATAATGGATGTTTTCGGGGATAAAGCAAAATGGCAGGACAAATTTCTTATTGTTGAAATAAGGAAATAATTATGCTTTTACGAAAATAGAGCGTTTTCTGAATATTCTAGATATATAGCTATTCTATATACATCTGTTTATTCAATACTTTTATTTGGATCAACAGGTTTTCCATCCCCTTTATTGGATAAATAAATATATGGTCAATAATAAGTGAAAGTACAATGTGTTTAATCTAACTGATAAAACAGCGGAGAGAAATATGGGTATTATTAAAATAAAGGATCTTATCTATGAATATGCCAGACATGATGATGAGGGGAATGTGGAAAGTGTTGTGCGAGCGGTGGATAATGTAAATCTTGATGTTAAAAAGGGCGAATTTATCGCAGTGCTTGGTCATAATGGTTCTGGTAAATCGACGATGGCAAAACATATCAATGCCATACTTACCCCCACGGAGGGAACTGTCTGGATAGCAGGGAAAGATACTTCAAAGGCAGAAAATATCTGGGATATTCGGCAGAGCTCTGGCATGGTATTTCAGAATCCTGACAATCAGATTATTGGAACTGTTGTCGAGGAGGATGTGGGTTTTGGCCCAGAGAATATAGGTGTGCCCACTGAGGATATCTGGAAGCGTGTGGATGATGCACTGCGCGCAGTTGGTATGACAGCATATCGTCACCATTCTCCGAATAAGTTGAGCGGCGGACAGAAACAGCGTGTTGCAATCGCGGGTGTGGTGGCCATGAAGCCTCAGTGTATTGTTCTGGACGAGCCTACAGCCATGTTAGATCCAATGGGCAGGAAAGAAGTGATCGCCACTGTGCGGGAATTAAATGAGAAAGAGCATGTGACAGTAATTTTGATCACTCACTATATGGAAGAGGTGATCGGTGCAGATAAGGTGTTCGTGATGGACAGTGGAAAAGTGGTGATGCAAGGATACCCAAGAGAAATCTTTTCTCAGGTGGAAAAGCTTAAGAAGTATCGGTTGGATGTGCCTCAGGTGACAGAGTTGGCATATGAGTTAAAACAGGAAGGTATTCCGCTGACAGACGGGATTTTGACAATAGAAGAGCTGGTGGATGAACTATGTCGATTAAAATTGAAAATCTGAATTATATATATGGGAAGGGAACTGCTTATGAGATCAAGGCATTGAGAGATATTAACCTTGCCATTGAAGATGGAGAATTTATTGGTCTTATCGGGCATACCGGCTCAGGCAAGTCCACCTTGATTCAGCATCTAAATGGGCTGATAAAGGCAGATTCCGGTGCTATCTATGTGGATGGGGAGAATATCTATCAAGATGGATATTCCATGAAAAAGCTGCGCGGTAAGGTGGGATTGGTTTTTCAATATCCTGAGCATCAGCTATTTGAGGTGGATGTATTTTCCGATGTATGTTTTGGGCCAAAAAATCAAGGGTTTTCTGAGGAGGAGGCTGCAAAGAAGGCAAGGCTTGCCCTTCAGTCGGTTGGTCTTTCAGAGAAATATTACAAACAATCTCCATTTGAGCTTTCGGGAGGACAGAAAAGAAGAGCGGCTATCGCTGGAGTGCTTGCGATGGAGCCAAATGTGTTGATTCTGGACGAGCCGATGGCAGGGCTTGATCCAAAGGGAAGGGATGAAATTCTTGATGAGATTGCCAGATTGCACAGAGAAAGACATCTTACAATTCTTCTTGTTTCACACAGTATGGAGGATGTGGCAAAATATGCGGATCGGCTGATAGTGATGAACAAAGGAAGTGTACAGTTTCAGGGAACGCCCAGAGAGGTTTTTTCTCATTACAAAGAGCTTGAGAATATTGGATTGTCTGCTCCCCAGATCACATACTTGATGCATGCGCTCAGAGAAAAAGGGTTCTCTGTAGATGTAAATGCATCGACTATCGCTGAGGCAAAGAAAAGTATTCTAAAATGCCTGAGAGCTAATGCAGAGCCGGAGGAGGTATAAGAATGATTCGCGATATTACAATCGGGCAATATTATCCGGCGGATTCTGTGATTCATAAGCTTGACCCACGGGTAAAGCTGGTTGGAACGATGGTATTTTTGGTATCTTTATTTTTGTTTCAGAGTTTTAGTGGTTATATTGTCGCGACAGTGTTTCTTGGTTGCGTGATCAAGCTTTCCAAGGTGCCGTTGAAATTTATGTTAAAGGGGTTAAAGGCAGTATTTATTCTTTTGCTTTTTAGTGTGGTATTTAACCTGTTTCTGACAGATGGAGAGACGTTGATTCCTCTAGTTGGGAAGCTGCGCATCACAAAGGAGGGGCTTAGGCTGGCGGTATTTATGGCGATCCGTCTGGTCTATCTCATTGTTGGGACTTCAATTATGACATTGACGACAACGCCAAATGACCTTACAGATGGCTTGGAAAAAGGTCTTCGCCCCCTGAAAAAAATCCGGGTGCCAGTACATGAGATCGCGATGATGATGTCAATTGCATTGCGATTTATACCTATTCTTCTGGAGGAGACGGATAAAATTATGAAAGCGCAGATGGCGAGAGGTGCTGATTTTGAGAGCGGAAATTTTATTCAGAGGGCAAAAAATATGATTCCTATTCTAGTCCCTCTATTTATTTCTGCATTTCGGCGTGCCAATGATCTGGCAATGGCGATGGAGGCTCGCTGCTATCATGGTGGGGAAGGAAGAACTAAGATGAAGCCACTAGTATATAAGACAAGAGATAAAATGGCATATGGAACTTTTGTTGTCTATCTTCTGGTTGTGATAGGAGTGAATATGGTGGGAAGAGTATGATGAAGAGAGTTCAGCTAATTATCGCATATGATGGGACAAATTATTGTGGTTGGCAGGTTCAGCCAAATGGTGTTACAGTTGAGGAAGTTCTGAATCGCTGTCTCTCAGAGTTATTGAATGAAGAGATTCATGTGATTGGAGCCAGCCGTACCGATTCCGGTGTTCATGCCCTTGGAAATGTGGCGGTTTTTGATACGCAGACCAAAATTCCTCCAGAGAAGCTTTCCTTTGCACTCAATCAGAGGCTGCCGGAGGATATAAGGATTCAGGCATCCTTTGAGACAGAGCCAGATTTTCACCCAAGGCGGTGTAATAGTACGAAAGCCTACGAATACCGAATATTAAACCGCACATTTTCTCTGCCCTGCGAGCGATTATATTCTTACTTTATCTATCTTCCGCTGGATGTGGAGGCAATGCGCAAGGCTGCTGATTATCTGGTGGGAGAACATGATTTTAGAAGTTTTTGTTCTTCCAGAAGCCAAGCGGAGGACACATACCGCACCATCTATTCTCTTGATGTGGAGAAGGAGGGGGAGCGGATTTTTATTCGAATTTCAGGCAATGGTTTTTTGTATAATATGGTGCGCATTATCGCTGGCACTTTGATTAAAGTAGGGTTGCATGTCTATCCGCCCTCTCATGTGCAGGAAATTCTTTTTGCAAAGGATCGGGATGTGGCGGGACCAAAGGCGCCAGCAGTTGGTCTGACCTTGGTTGGCATTGAGTATAAAACAGAGCTCCAAGATTCGATCTGTGTGAAAAATGAGGAGGGCAGCTATCTATTATGGCAGAAAGAGATAACAGAGAACGGAAGTGCTTATCTGGAGATTGAGCATTATAATAAGGAGTTGCTTTCTGGATTGCTGGAGCGTACAGCGAGACAGGCCATGAGGGATGGAGCCAGTGTGTTGTATGCTAGAGTGCCCAAAAATCTTATGGATAACAGATTGCAGACAGGAGAATTTGTGTTTGAAAGTTGTGATCAGATGCCAGAGACAGCCCATGCTAAAATGTGGGAAAAGTGCTTGACACACACGGATGAGTATTATATAATATTAAAATGTGGCGTAATGCGAAGAGAAATACTCGATCCAAAGCCCCGGTAGAGTATTTTTTAACAGTTTGATATAGGTTGATAGAGTGAGATAGGAATAAGATTCCTTTTTGGAAGAGTGGGGAATCTGTGATTTGTTAAGGAGGTAACAGATGAACAGTTTTATGGCCAGCACGGAAAAAGTGGAAAGAAAATGGTATGTAGTAGATGCTACCGGATATACATTGGGACGTTTGTCTTCTGAGATTGCGAAGGTTTTAAGAGGAAAGAACAAGCCGATTTTTACTCCTCACATTGATACTGGTGACTATGTGATCGTAGTTAATGCAGAGAAGGTTAAGGTGACAGGAAAGAAACTGGATCAGAAGATTTATTACCGTCATTCTGAGTATGTGGGCGGAATGAAGGAGACAACCTTGAGAGAGATGCTTGCAAAGAAGCCGGAGAAGGTGGTAGAGCTTGCAGTTAAGGGTATGCTTCCAAAGGGACCTTTGGGAAGACAGATGTATACAAAGTTGCACGTATACGCTGGACCGGAGCATGCGCATGCAGCTCAGAAGCCAGAAGTATTAACATTTTAACCGGAGCTGAGAGGAGGAGATTACATTGGCTAACGCAAAATATTATGGAACAGGTAGAAGAAAGAAGAGTATTGCAAGGGTATATTTAGTACCGGGCAAGGGAAATGTTACGATAAATAAGAGAAATATGGATGAATATTTCGGTCTGGAGACTTTAAAGGTTATCGTTCGCCAGCCGTTAGTGCTGACAGATACAGCAGATAAATTTGATGTTCTTGTAAATGTACATGGAGGTGGATTTACAGGACAAGCAGGCGCTATCCGTCATGGCGTTGCCAGAGCACTGCTTCAGGCAGATGCAGACTATCGTCCAGCATTGAAGAAGGCAGGCTTCCTGACCAGAGATCCAAGAATGAAGGAAAGAAAGAAGTACGGCCTCAAGGCGGCTCGTCGCGCTCCGCAGTTCAGCAAGCGTTAAATTTTATCAAAATGGCTCA
>CAJUOO010000044.1 GCA_910588535.1 uncultured Lachnospiraceae bacterium
GTCTGCTGTTTTCCTCAAGGAACCTATTGAAAAACGTCGGTACTTAGCGAGGTTTCTGACGAGCTTAGTACCCGTTACGTTTTTCACTAAGCGAGAGCGGGGTGACGGAGGAAAACAGCAGACTGGCTATACGGACCTCTTCCGAAAATGATAAAAATCTTATCTTACAAGATGTTATGCTCTTTTGATATATAAAAAAGTCAGATTTTAGAAGCAATTAAGTCTTGCTCTAAAATCTGACTTTTTTAATATTCTTTACTTATGTTGTGGGGAGTTTTCATCCCATGCTCCACTTTCATCTACATACCAGCCATCTGGTGTATAACATTCTGCATACATTCTGCCCAGCATACCATCAGAAATAGGATTAAAGTAATACCATCTTCCATCAATCAACTGCCAGCCAGTTTTCATGCCACTGTTAATATCAATATAAAACCATCCCTGATATCCAGCATCCAAATGCCACCCATGCTCTGCATAGCCATCCGTATTAAAAGCGTACCATGCACCATTAATTTTTTCCCATTTGTAAATTTGCTCTCCATTCTCTGCAAGCTGCCCGCAGGGCCATGTGCCATCTGCATATTCCAGCCACCATTTTCCATCACTCTGCTTCCACTCAGAATAATCATTGCCATTCCCTGTCACAATTCCATTGAACATGCTAATATATCCCTTGACAGGATCTTTATAATCTGTCTTATCTGTATTGTCAGATGGCTCATTAACATTTGTGAAAGAATTATTCTGTGTACGATCTTCGCTGTCATCCTCCGTGTAACTATTATTGGAATCCTGATCTGAATCATCTGGCTGACTGCCACCCGGCTTATTATTTCCATTTTCTAATTTTGGAATTGTAACTGTCTCCACATCATTACAAAGAGAACATACTCTATGTTTCTTGCCCTCTCTCGTAGAAGTAGCTGCAATATCAATGATCCACGCACCGTAAGAATGTGCCTTTTTCGGAGTACTGATCTGCTCCTCAAGAATAGTGTTACATACAGAACAGTATTTTCCCTCTGTCTTTCCTTCCTCTGTACAGGTGGACTCTATTGCAGGGATACTTGCTATGGTATGCTCCACGGTGGAAATTTCCTCTGTATAAGAATCCCCACATTCAGAACATGTGTAGGTCTTTATCCCATTCTCCGTGCAAGTAGGTTCCTTGGTTATTACTGTTACATAATTATGTATATGCTCCCCTGACGCTGTGATAGACAGAGTTCCTTCTTTCTCTATAATAGTATAATTCGGATGAGTCTTATCAAGCAAACGAATTAAAATCTTATAACTTCCCTCTTTTGTATTATCTGGTGTTTCCTGATAGGCCATCTGAACTGCACCCAAATCCTCGCCATCTATCGGCTCATAGGCTTCCTCAAATGTATAATCCACCAAGAGCTGAGGATTGCTGAGATCCGGCACTTCTTCTCCTACTGGAATAGATTTATTCAACGCACATATATGAACCTCTTTTGGAGTAATTTCAAAATTAGAGGTCTCCTCACCAATAAAGGACTCATTCTCCACATAGACGGTGACAGAATAGCTTCCGGCATCTTTTGGCGCTTCCACTAATTCCTGCTGCTCCACAAGATCATAATAACTAACTGTATAAGAAATCCCATCCTCAAGTGAAGTGCTCCACTCACCATATGGTTTTCCATTGTAGATCCTATCCGGTGAAGTGAGGTTAAGTGGTATATTTTCCTTATCTGTCACAATAATTGTCACTATAACCGTCAAAGGAAAATAATTTTCCAGTGTCACAAGAATCGGCACGGTCTCCGTTCCAGCCTGCTCCGCCTGATAAGTTAATACACCATCTGAAATTCCTAGATTGCTAATAACCGTATTATCAAATTGTGTTTTTCCTAATTGATAATCCAACACCTTACTTGACAGTTCTGCAGGAATTACATCAGAAATAGAAAAGCTTTGTGCTGTCTGCGGCTTTGCAAAAACAGAGACTGCTATCTGTTCTGGTGCTTTCGCTGGAATAATTGTTACACTTGGATTTACCAAGATAGAATTTAGCACATTCGGCAACTGATACCACTTTGAATCCTCCTCATTGAGAGACCAAGAAAGAATCTTTGCATTGGTGTAAGTCCCTGCCTCTGCACTCACCAGCTCTGCTTTTCCTGTAAGGAAAAAGGTATGCTCACCAGTTGTTAAAGAAATAATATCTGTTGTATTCCTAGTACCATCATAAGTAAAATCCTTCAATACAACACTCTTTATATCATCTGCCTGAATCTTCTGCTTTTCCAATGTCACAGAGACGGAGGAAAGGCTTTGAGAAGGATTCAATGCATCTGTTCCGCCAAATTCAGCAAAAACCTCCGATGTTCCTATAGGAATTTTTCTGTCCTCTGTGCGATAAATAAGAATTGCCTGCCCATTCGAATTAACAGGCGCCGTCCCTAAAAGCTCCTTGCCACAATAGAAATCTACTGTATCGGGAAGTGCCATTCTTGCAAGCTGTGCACCCTCTGGAACCGCCTTGCAGACAAAACGAATGGTATCTCCATAGACAGCCTGAACAACATCCACATTCCCTGTTCCCATGGCAGCAGTCAAATATACATCCGACTCATTTTTAACAATCTTATACTGCGCTGTAATCTCACCGCTATAATTTCCAATACCAATAATTTTGGCGGTAGCCGTACCCACATCTACATTATTCTCGTAAGAAACACAATAATCCTGATTTAATGTCAAAGAGTCACCTGTAGAATTGCTAATCACATTCACAGACGGACAGATCGCATATCCTGTATACGCCTGATCAGCAATAGTCTGCACTGAGGCATCATCATTAATATTGGTTACACTTCCGCCTGCTTCTGAGGAATTATAAAAATAAACCTGAAATTCTCCTATCTTAAATCTATCTAAATTCTTTACATCCGTAATTGTAGATGACTCTTTTATATAGTCATCTGTAACAACAGAATAAAATCGGAAGGTATACTCTCCAGTTTTTGACTCAGCATCTGCAGTAAAATAATATCTATTAGGCTCTTGCTCAGAATATATAAATGATACAGAATTTCCCCAGTCAAATTTATCATCATGTGAAGAATCTTCGCTTAAATATTCTGTTTTTATACGCAATACATTGGATGCCTCAAACACATTATCTAGTGCATCCTGAAAATTGATCGTATTTCCCTCCGTGTCTTTCCAAAGAATCTTGCAATATATTGATGGATCTGGAATTGCGTCTACATCACCCGTTATAATTTTCGCCAAATCGATTGCCGCTGGCACTTGAGAAATCTCAACACCACCGATCTCTATGTTTTCGACCTCCGCATAATCTTTATAGATAGACCATGCACCTGACATATATTGTATTTTATACCCATCTTCTACATACTTTTCTGGTATTACAAAATTCTCACTCTCTGCCTCTCTGCCAGCGATAATATACTCTTTTCCAACAATGGGAGCACCGGGTATACTTCTGTTTCCTGTCTGAAAAATTGTCATTCCTTCTACTGTTCCCTGAATTGTTATAGAGCCTTCTCTATCCAGAACAAGCTTTCCCGCAGTACCGATATCTGTGCCCAAATCACCGACAAAATCCCCTGTAATCGTCACATTCACAAGCTCGCTGAGATCCAGACATGCATTTTCCTGTACATTAACAGTGTGAAATCGATCTGTCTGCGGCATAAGAGTGGCATTATTCAGCTGAACCATTCCCACCCCATCTATGATTGCCCTAGAAACGGTACAGTCTGTCATCCTCAATGTCGTCGCATCATTTCCAACAAAGCTAGTCGCATAGGCATGGTTAAAAATCGATTTTCCATTTCCATTCAAATAGATTTCTGCAGAAGTATTACTATCTGTATAAATACTTCCCCTCACCGTCACTGGATTATCTAATTTTAACACTGCATCTCCTGTATAGGAGACATTCTGATCCTTTCCTGAGCCATGTCCCATATAAATATCCTGAAACATGGTTTTTGAATTTGAATTTATTATCGTCAGTGAGGCGTTCGATCCCACCGAAGCGCCCGGAAAGCCACCAGCTAAAACACTTGGAAGCAATTCTTTTTCTGTACCTCCTAGAGGTCCGAATGATCCATCTCCTCCATCCAGATATGTGCTAACATTATCAAGAGTCAAGCTATGCCCTGCCAAAAAGATCTCTCTGTGAGGAACACTGCCCAAGGCATTTGAGGATTCAAACAATAATTCAAGGTTCTTAATTGTCACATTATCTCCCTCAAGCTGAATGGGACAACGACAATTTAATATACTTCCCACTCTTCCCTCAATGATCGTTCCTGCTGGTATCTTTGCAGGCAACATCCTTCCACTTGCATCTGCTTCTGCTCCTATTGTTATAAGACCACTTACTATAATATGTGGAATTCCATTTTCCAGTGCCTCCATAAACTGCTTTGGGGTAGTGACTGTAACACTAGATTCCCCGTACAAGACAGAGCTAGAAGCACCAAGCAGTGGCGAAGCTGCCAACACTGGTGGTATCTGCGCAAATAATAGGGAAGCAGAGAGTATAATACTCAGTAATTGTTTCCTTCTTAACCTTAAATTCATTCAATTCTCCTTTCTAAAACGGACTCTTTGTCTAGGCTTATCGTATCATAGAAAAAGAAAATTGTATATCTTTATTTTTTTATTATCTTAAAAAAGCCTTAATATGACGCCCGAAACCCTACAAACCCAAACATCAGCACACAGTATTGAGTTGGAGTGATAGGTGAATCCTCACAGATCATGAAAAATCAAGTACTTCATCGTTTATAGGATAATTCAAGAGAACACGTGCACCTATGATATTTGACAAGTTCTGATTTTTCTGCTGTGAGATTGCTTTTGAAATACTTTCTGTATATTTCACGAAAAGAGAATCTGGTTGAAATTCATGTTGAATTATGATAACTTCTTGTAGGATAAGTTTTCTTTTACTATTTTTGAAAGAGGCCCGTATAGCCAGTCTGCTGTTTTCCTCCGTCACCCCGCTTGCGCTTAGTGAAAAACGTAACAGATACTAAGCTCGTGAAAAAACTCGCTACAAGCCACGAAGTTTTTGACCTTCGCTTCTATTCATAGAGCATCTAATTTTCTTAAAAGGGACAACAGAAATAATTTATCAATCCTATTCAAGCAGAATTACAACGTGTTTTGCCTTACTGATAAAATAGTCCAGCAAACTGCCTGTGGTTCTCAAGGAACCTATTGAAAAACGCCGGCGGTTAGCGAGGTAGTTTCGAGCTTACCATCCGTTGCGTTTTTCACTAAGCGCAAGCGGGGTGACGGAGGACCACAGGCAGTTTGCTGGACGGAGCTTTCCAGAAAATGATACAACAGATTTAAAACAAACATTAATTCCGTTTTTGAGAATATCTGATTTGATTAATAGAATGGATGCAGGCTCAAAATTGTCATGGCAACTTTTGTATTAACGGGACTTTCGATTACAAAATAATTACAGGAGCTGTCACAATAAGAGTTGCTTATACAAGATACAGTATAAAATATAGTATTATCTTACAATCGCTTGTATCTATTTTCTTATTGTGACAGCCCTAAAGTAAATCATTGGACAGACTATATAGAATATTATCTGTAGTACTCTACATTATGTATCACGGCATATCCCTTGCTTTCTTTGTTCACAGATGCACAGAATACACCATTTTTCACTCCAACCCAACGACCGGGAACTGCATGCATCTCCCCCGCCATCTGATAGTTATGTTCATCTACACTGTATTCGATCGTCACCTGATCGAGAGGAAACTCTTTCTCACTCGGATTTAGATCCTGTTTTCCAATCTGTTTTACTGTATATCTTACACAGATCTCTTGTGCCTGTGCCAATTCTATCTCAGGCAGCTTTTTCTCCGTCTCTTCTGTTGTATCAGGAAGTATTTTCCCATATTTTTGTACCCCTTCTATGTAGAATGGCACAAGCTTATCCCCATTTCGTCTGAATGTGATAAGCCCATACTTCACACCCATGGATATCACACCTGCCTCATCTTTCTCTGTAAGATGTGTAAGATCCATCTTTGTGACGCAGGTAAATTCAGGAGCAGGCCACTTCTGCAAGAGCAGATTCGGCATATCGCCATAAACAGTATTTTTGTGCATCGCATATAGTCTTAAACTTTCTGCAGCCAGCTCATACCATCCTTCCTTCTGATTTCCATTCCACTGCCACTGCAGTCCCAGCTTATTTCCTGTAAAATTATCTGAGGTCGCAGGTTCACATCGCTCTATATGCACCTCACCTACATCAGGCTTCTTATATTCTAGAACCGGCTCTCCATAGTCATTCCCTTCCTTCGCAACTCCTATAACCGGCCAATCCTCCTTCCAGCTCATAGGCTGCAGATGTGTAATGCGCCCCGCCGCATAAACATCCTGAAAATGAATAAACCAGTCCTCACCCGTCACCGTGTCCACCCACGCTCCCTGATGAGGGCCGTTTACCGGGCTATCTCCCTGACGCATCACAATCTTATACTCATATGGGCCAAAAACATTTCTAGAGCGCAGTACTGTCTGCCAGCCGATCTTCACACCTCCTGCCGGCGCAAAAATATAGTACCAGCCATTTCTCTTATACATCTTGGGTCCCTCAATCGTCTCCTGACCATTCTCATTTCCATCAAATATCTTGACCTCCTCGCCGATCAGGCCCATTCCATCAGGCTGCATTTCTACCATGTGAAGGACACTCTTATAACCAATGCGGCTCTTTGCCACTCCTGCGACCAAATATGCTCTTCCATCCTCGTCCCAAAATGGGCAGGGATCGATCCAGCCCGCGCCGGGTCTAATATTCACAGGCTTTGACCATGTGCCAAATGGATCGGTCGTCGTGCTCATATAGATCCCCTCATCTGGCATAGGAAAACATACATAATAGATCCCCTTGTGATATCTGATTGCGGGAGCCCACACCCCACATCCATGTGTAGGCTGGTCGTAGCGAGCTTCCGGGATCTCATGAATAATATAATTTACCACCTTCCAGTTTACCAGATCCTTTGAGTGAAGAAGCGGGAGTCCCGGAGCATTGCTAAAGCTGGAAGCAATCATAAAATAATCCTCCCCCACACGAATTGCATCTGGATCAGAGTAGTCTGCATAGAGAATTGGATTGCGATAATTTCCATCCCCCAAATCAGAATTCCATATATTGCTTGACATATTGTATTACCTTCCTTTCTCAATAATCTATATGTATTGTACCTCACCTTTGCCATTCCCTTCAATGCCATATCAATAGTTTCATCTGCCAAATATTGCGCTTTCTCTTTTAGATGGTATAATAAAAGAAATCATACACCGGAGGAAATTCGCGCATGTTCTATCAAAACAGACAGGACTATCTTTTTGTCAAGATGACATATAATAACAGCTTTCTTGCTCATATACACTGTCAGGCAGAAATTTTCTATGTACTTGACGGTGCTGTGAAAGTGACAATAGCCAACCAAACACAGCTTCTAAAAAAAGGAATGTTATCCATCGCATTCCCCAACGTCGTACATAAAACTTACACGCCAGAACATTCCTCCGCCATATTAATTATCGTTCACCCTAATTTTCTTCCTGACTTTTCATATGAATTATGTAAACACTTACCACAACAACCATTTATCAGTCATATCCAAAATAGTGACCAATTTTCAAAACTTATGTATCACCTCTTAGAAAATACAGAAAAAAATACAGATATCCGTGTCTCCAAAGGATATCTGTATCTAATACTCTCTGCTATTATATCTGAAATCAAGCTTGTAAGGCAGGAAACTATTCCCTCCGACATCTGTCAGGATATCATAAACTATCTCAATCAGCATTTTACAGAGGAGCTACATCTGTCACATCTCGCCAATGCTCTCGGATACAGCAAATACCATATCTCACATATCTTCAAAAGCAAATTTGGCTGCTCCTACAATACTTATCTCAAGCGGCTTCGCTCAGAGTATGCGATGGGCCTGCTTACTCATTCCGACATGACTGTCACGGAGATCTGTTTTTCCAGTGGTTTTAGCAGCCTGCGCTCTTTTTACCGGACATTTCATGAAATATATGGCTCAGCTCCCCGTTCTATAAAGAGATAGTCTAATCAATATCCCAATCCAAAACCATGCCGGTCGCCGCATCTATCTCAAATTCATACTTTAAGCCACTATAATAAAATTCTCCTTCATAGATCAGCCGTCCATCCTCATAATCTGTCTCAAGCTCTCCCCAGATCACATTCTTTGCGGCAAGCCCTGCTGCCTTAAGTGCAGCCGTTTTTATTTCCTCAAACTGCTTTTCCATGGCCTGATAAGCTGCGTATTTCTCTGCATCATACTCCCACTCTGTCACAACGCCAGCACCATCAATATCATACCAATACCATTTTCCATCAGCAGTATAGAACTCTAGCTCATAGACAAGTCTATTGTCTTCATAATCCATCTCTTCCTTCACAAAAGTAATATTTTCTGCTGTCTGCCCAACATGCGTAATCGCGGTTGCTTTTGCCTGTTCGAGAGTGATATTGGTCTGATCTTTCTGTTCATTTCCTGTATAAGCAAATTTCTTCTCCCAATCGATCTTGAGAATCTGTCCGTCTGTCGCATTGATCTCATAGCCATATTCCTGATAATCCTTTGTCAGAAATTCCACCTCGTAGATCAGCCTGCCATCCTCATACTCTGTCTTTGCCTTCACAAGAGAAGCATCCGTCTCCTTTACTCCCGCGTGCTCTAATGCGATCTCCTTTGCCCTCTCCACCGTCATCTGATCTGCAGATACATTCAAAGTCATCATCATAAGAAGCGCTCCTGCTGCCATTCCAATCCCTGCTATCGTAAACCTTTTCTTCATATCGTCTCCTCCTAATCACCATTTATTTCTATATGCCATCTTAAAATAAATTTATTAAAATAAAATTAAAAGCTGCAATTTTTTTTCATATCGTATTATAATAACATCAGTAAACAGCTTTTTACACAATGAATCACTCCACCTCAAACAGAGGACAAAAATGTTATCATATTACCGTACCATTCAAATAAGCGTGAAATCAAAATTTCACATCCTGAATTATCTGCCTGCTAAAGCAGGCGGATGGGAATTAGTATGATAACAAACATACAATAATACAAAAAGGAGAAACTATATGCGAATACTGATTGCTGAGGACGAACATGATTTAAACCACCTGATTGTGCGTGTCCTCGAAAAAGAAGGATATGGTGTGGACTCCTGCTTTGATGGGGAGGATGCTCTATTTTATCTTGAAAATACAGAATATGACGCGGCAATTCTTGATATTATGATGCCCAAAAAAGATGGTCTTACCGTCCTAAAAACTCTCAGACAGAAAAACCGCCACCTCCCCGTTATTTTGCTAACTGCCCGCGACAGCATAGCAGACCGAGTGAATGGGCTGGATTCTGGTGCAGATGACTATCTGATTAAGCCCTTTGATTTTGACGAGCTATTGGCAAGAATCCGGTCTATAACCAGAAAACATAGTCCTCATGTTTCAAGCACCCTGTCCGTGGGAGATCTCACTCTGGATATTCGAAGCCACACAGCAAAAAGAGATGGCAAGGTCATAGAATTGTCCTCAAAGGAATATGCCATTTTAGAATATATGTGCATGAACCCCGGCATTGTTCTTTCTAGGGATAAAATAGCAGAGCATATATGGAATTATGATTATGCTGGTGGATCTAATATTGTAGATGTCTATATAAGCTACCTGAGAAAAAAGATCGACAGTGGCTATTCCAAAAAGCTTCTGCACACCATATGGGGCTCTGGATGGATGATAAAGGAGAACACATGAAATACAGGCTTTCTCTTAAACTAAAACTAACCTTATGGTTTACCTGTTTTATGCTTCTTACAGCCGCGCTATGTCTTGTCTTGTTTCTTACCATGCGTGGTAGAATCGCTGACAAAGAAGCATTTCAGATTTTAAACCTCACAGTGCGCACCAACTTGACAGAGTTGACCTTGCAGGATAATAAACTTGCAATCTCGCAGGACTTTTCCTTTTATAAGAACAATGTACATTTTCTGATATACAGCAAAGATCACTCCCTTCTTGCTGGGCAAGTACCGCCCTCCTTTCCAGTGAGCACAGAATTAGAAAATGGCATTAGTAAATATGTCTCTGGCGGCGAACAGGATTATTTTATATTAGATTTTTTTGTTCCATGCGGCTGGGAAGATGGTCTTTGGCTGCGGGGTATATTAAAAAGCCCTGACAATAATCAGACACTTGGAAATAGTATCACCATGTTTTTATTTATTTTACCCTTTTTTATATTGTCTGTCGCCGCTGGTGGATATCTGATCACCAAGAAGGCGTTAATGCCAATATCCTATATCACAGAGACTGCCGAAAACATCAGTGTGGGTAGGGATCTGACACGCCGGATTGGGATGACTCAGGGACATGATGAAGTCAGCAGGCTTGCCTGTGCTTTCGATCATATGTTTGAGCGGCTGGAACAATCCTTTGAGTCGGAAAAGCAATTCACATCCGATGCTTCCCACGAGCTGCGAACTCCCACTTCTGTTATCCTCGCACAATGCAGCTACGCCGCAAAGCACGCTGACAATCCCCTTGAATACCGCGAGGCTATCGAAGTGATCGAGCGGCAGGCACAGAAGATGTCCTTGCTTATTGAGCGGCTGTTAGATATCACACGATTGGAGCTCGGCACGCAGACAACACATATGGAATCCATTAACCTTAGTGAAATGTGCACGATTCTCTGTGAGGAACAAGGAAATCACTTAGACAGCATAGAGCTTTCTTCGCAGATACAAGAATCCGTCTATATCCACGCCGATCCCTTTTTAATTTCCAGAGTGATCCTTAACCTTCTGGACAATGCCAGAAAATATGGGAAAGCTCATATAGCTCTGCGCCTCTCCTCCTCTCATTCCACTGCTGTGTTGGAGGTAGAGGACGACGGAATTGGCATAGAAAAAGAACATATCGATAAGATCTGGCAGCGTTTTTATCAAGTCAACACTTCCAGAGAAGCTGGCTCAGGACTGGGACTAGGATTGTCTATGGTACGGCAGATTATTCTGCTCCATAATGGAACCATCACAGTGCAGAGTACTCCTGAGCGCGGAAGCTGCTTTACTGTATCACTTCCAGCCACTTTATCTAATCCAAACATTAGTCAAATCATCTTATAAGGAGGCAAGAATACTATGTACCGCTGTATTATAAAACAAATTTTTATCCTCATCCTCTCTGTGACGGCTATCGTATCCTTGGGAGCCTGCGCACACAAGCCCACAACCCCGACTGCAGATTATATCGGTATCGACGCCGCCAAGGACGCTGCTCTGAAAGCTGCCAATATCTCCTCCAACAATGTGATATTCTCCTCTGCTGGACTTGACAGCCGAGATGGAACCTTTTTCTATCAAGTAGTTTTCACAGAAAATGGAGTGGAGCACAGATATGACATTGATGCTCTGACAGGTGTTGTTATAGCGGAAAACCATGCACCACGCACAGATGATACAGCTGTGGACAGCAGTTATATCCAGAAGGAAACCACCACAGCTACAAATCCCTCTCAAGAGACCACAAGCACTTATCAGACTGAATCACAACAAAGTACAACAAAACCAACACAAGGCCCAGAACCAACACAAAATACCACAGCAGATATCACATCCATAGAACCATCCTCCTCTCAGAACACAACTCAGACAATTGATGGAAATGCTGCCCTATCTATCGCGCTCCTACACGCAGGCATTTCCGAAAAAGATATTGCCGTTAGCAAGGTTGAAGCTGATATAGAAAATGGTATACGGATCTTCGATGTAGAATTTATCACACTTGATGGAATAGAATATGACTATGAGATAAGTACTGAGGATGGCTCCATAATAAGCTTTGATTACGACGCCGAAGCATCCTTTCCAAAGCTTCCTCCAAAAGAAGTGACAGACACTGGGATTATCACTGCATCACAGGCAAAGCAGATCGTGATTGAACGAGTTCCCGGAGCCACAGAAGAAATTATCAAGATCGAACTTGATGAGGACGACGGGCGTTTCGAGTATGAAGGCTCTCTTATCTATGATACCATGAAATATGAATTTAAAATCGATGCCTACAGTGGCACCGTAATAGAATGGGAGGCAGATCGACTCTATTAATTTACCAAAAACAAGATAACATTGATTAGAAAAAAGTCCCTCTCCAGCATATCCTTCTTCTCGATCATACCTCGCTTATCAAAAATATCGGCGGTTAGTTCAGATAATCCTTCACTAACCGCCGGCATCTTTCTATTGGTGTCTTGAGAAAAACAGGTGACGCTTAAAGCGGACCTTAACCTTGCTAATTACATTATCCATTTACAGCTTCCAGATATCCTGATTGTATTGTTTTATTGTCCTATCAGAGGAGAAATAGCCCGCTTTTGCGATGTTGATCAGCATCTTCTTTTTCCACGCCCGTCTATCCTCATAGTCAGCAAAGACCTTATCCTTCACTCTAATATAATCCTCCAGATCTAACAGTGTCATAAACCAATCTTTATTTAACAGCTCCTTATAAAGCCGTTCCAGATTCTCCTTATGCCCGACAGACAGAACTTCCTTGCTCATAATGAAATCCACTGCCTCCTGAATCACTGGACTATTTTTATAATAATCCTTTGAAACATAATCTGCCTTTTTATAATGATCCATCACACACTTGGCATCCACACCAAATATATAGATATTTTCCCTTCCAACCAGCTCATGTATCTCCACATTCGCTCCGTCCATCGTCCCAAGTGTCACAGCACCATTCAACATAAATTTCATATTTCCTGTACCTGACGCTTCTTTGGATGCAAGTGAGATTTGTTCTGATATATCACACGCTGGTATCAGCTTCTCAGCATAGGTGACATTATAATTTTCCACCATAATCAGCTTCATATCTTGTTTGACACGTTCATCCTTATTGATCAACTCCTGAAGCACTAACAGAAGATGAATAATATCCTGCGCAATCACATAGGCAGGTGCAGCCTTTGCGCCAAATAGAAAGACCAATGGTCTTGCAGGCTTCTTTCCCGCCCGGACCTCCAGATATTTATGGATAATATAAAGTACATTCATCTGCTGCCGCTTGTATTCGTGAAGCCTCTTAATCTGAATATCAAATATTGCCTCTGGATCTAAGTCCACACCTTCCTTTTCTTTGATATAAGTGATAAGCTCGTGTTTTTTCTGCTGCTTAATAGCACCGATTGCATCCAAAACCTTATTGTCCTCCACAAATTGAAGAAGTTTTTCCAACTCCATCGCATTCTTCTTAAACCCATTTCCAATCAGACTATCTATATATGCTGTAAGCTCCCGGTTACAGGACAACAGCCATCTTCGAAAAGTAATGCCATTTGTCTTATTATTAAATTTCTCAGGATAGATTTTATACAACTCATTCAACTCTGTATGTTTTAAAATCTCTGTGTGAATGGTCGCGACGCCATTGACAGAAAATCCATAATGAATGTCAATATGCGCCATATGAACACGCTTTTCTTTATCAATAATTTGAACCTTTTCTTCCTTATGCTGCTCTCTAACCCTTCTGTCAAGCTCCTTGATCACTGGCATAAGCTGCGGAACCACCTGTTCCAGATATTCCAGTGGCCACTTTTCCAGTGCCTCGGCCAATATCGTGTGATTTGTATAGGCACAGGTTTTCTCAACCACCGCCACCGCCTCATCCATCGAGAAGCCTTCCTGAGATGTCAGGATACGGATAAGCTCCGGTATCACCATGGTGGGATGTGTATCATTGATCTGGATCACCACATATTCATTTAACTTATGGAGATCATACCCTTTTTCCTTCACCTCTCTTAGAATAAATTGTGCTCCACTGCTGACCATAAAATATTGCTGATAGATGCGCAGCAAATTTCCTTCCTTATCAGAATCATCTGGATATAAAAATAAAGTAAGATTCTTTTCTACCTTCTCCTTGTCAAAAGCAATGCCCTCTGTCACAAGTGACTCATCCGCTGTCTCTATATCAAATAGATGAAGCTTATTTTTTCCATTATCATAGCCAACTACATCAATGTCATACAGGCAAGATATTACCTTTTTATCTCCAAAGTATACTGGAAAAGTCACACCTGTCTTATTCAGCCATGAATGATCCTCCATCCAATCATCCTTTTCTGTGTATTGAAGTTTATCACGAAAGCTTTGTCGAAATAGCCCAAAATGATAATTTAAGCCAATGCCATCTCCCGGAAGTCCAAGACTAGCGATAGAATCCAAAAAACACGCCGCAAGTCTTCCAAGCCCTCCATTGCCCAAAGACGGTTCAGGCTCAAGCTCCTCGATAACCGAAAGCTCCTTGCCATGTTCCTTAAGCTCCTCATAAATATCTTCATAGATTCCAAGATTAATTAAATTATTGCTCAACAGCTTTCCAATTAAAAATTCAGCCGAAATATAATAAACCCTCTTTTTTCCCTCTATCTTAGGTTTATTCTCAAGCAATACCTTCGTCATCACAAGAAGACTGTTATATAATTCCCTGTCACTTGCAGCAGAAATATCCTTTCCACACTGCTCTTTTACTGTCCTTCTCAGCTGCTCCTTCACGTTCATATTGCCACCCTGCCTTTCTGCATTTTTCTAATCTAAATTCTTTCCCGTTTACAAAAATGTATAACTTCCTGTAGGATAAGTTTTCTTTTCTTATTTTTGAAAGAGGTTCGTATAGCCAGTCTGCTGTTTTCCTCCGTCACCCCGCTTGCGCTTAGTGAAAAACGTAACGGATACTAAGCTCGTGAACTACCTCGCTAAGTACCGACGTTTTTCAATAGGTTCCTTGAGGAAAACAGCAGACTGGCTATACTACTTGATTGAGTATTTCAAGTACACTGTGATTTCTCATATACTTGTAGTCTAATGCTATTTTGTTTCTATTATATTCTCTTAAAGGAGATAACAAATATTATTTATCAATCCTATTCAAACAGAATTATAATGTGTTTTGCCTTACTGATAAAATAGTCCAGCGAACTGCCTGTGGTTCTCAAGGAACCTATTGAAAAACGCCGGCGGTTAGCGAGGTAGTTTCGAGCTTACCGTCCGTTGCGTTTTTCACTAAGCGGGAGCGGGGTGACGGAGGACCACAGGCAGTTCGCTGGACGGATCTTTCAAGAAAATGATACAACAGATTTAAAACAACAAATTAAAGATAATATTTTCAGGAAATTATGCTTTATCAGAAGCAAATATATATGCAATTCTCAATATTATCTATTAATAACACCATCAAGAAAACTCCACCTTGCCCATCAGCCATATCGCTCCCTTAAAACGCCTTCCAATCTGAGGTTCTCCTATCAGATCCTCCGCATTGATTCCAATGCTAAGCTCAAAATCATTACAGTCCACCAAAAGAATATATACCCTCTCCTTGCTATAACAATTTATACAAGAATTTACTTCTCGTATCTCACCAATCACAGAATATTGATCACACTCCACACCATATGGCATAAAGGAAGAATCCACAATGCTAAATACATCTTCCTTTCGTATTCTCTTTGAGAGCTTTGAATACATGTCCAAATCCTCTATTGTCAAGCTCTCCATTGCGGCCTCATCACCCTGCCTTGCCTCCGACATGAGTTTTCTGCGATTTATATTTTCCATTCGCACCTTCTCCCGCTGTCGTTCATCCTTTCTCACCGGAAGCAGCACCGTTCCTGCTGTGCACAGCCCAGATAAATATACCTTGCCGCGATAGCAGGAATCCTGTCTCCTTATCGCTCTGTCAAGATACTCCATGCCATTTTCAAGGTAATAGATCAATGTCGCACCCACTCTCAGATCCTCACACACTCCCGCAAAGGACTCTCTCGACACATGTCTGGTGACAGCGACATCCGTCTCCACTGGTGTTGTCCTGCCCTCCAGATATGGAATATAATATTCCATCTGAAAGCAGTCCTCCTCGTCATAATATCCATGTACTAAAATTCCCATGCCATCCGCAAAGCTTTTCCTCAGCTCTGCAACATTTCCCTCCAAGGACTCTAGCGTTATCAATCGCTTTTCATCTGGCTCCTTAATTATATAGGATAAAAGCTCCTTAAGCTTCTTCTTGCTAATTATTTCCTTAAAACCAACTGATCGTAAATATGCATGCATCTCTATCCCTTCTTACCTATCTGCCCAAAGGCTTATTTCTCTACTCTCACTTCCAGCTTCTCCCATTACAATGCATATCATAATGCATATTTCCTATTTTGACAATCACTTTCCTGTAAAATACCACACTTCCCCACAAAAAATCCAAACTATTCTAATGTGGCATATATTATCTCCCCTCTCGCTTGCAATTCTACCCTCCTAATAGTATACTAAAACCATTGATACAATGATAAAGGAGTTGTTATGGAAATTCACAAACTTCGTCTTGGAAATCTGCTGCTGTCCTCCAATATCCTGATGGCACCCCTCGCCGGCTACACCTGTTATCCATTTCGTATGTTGGCATATGAACTTGGCGCAGGCTTGTGCTTTACGGAGATGGCAAGCGCCAACGCATTAAAATATGACGACAAGGCCACCAAGCGACTTCTGTTTACCACAGAGGAAGAGCCAATCCGGGCTGTACAGCTTCTTGGCGGCATCCCCGCGGTAATGGAGCAGATGGCAGCAAGCACACAGTTGGAAAATTTTGAAATTATTGATATTAATATGGGATGTCCCGTTCCAAATGTATTTAAGAGTGGTGAGGGCAGTGCCCTTATGCTCGATCCCAAACGTGCCGCTGCCATCATACGAGGCTGCAAAAAAAGTGGTAAAATTATCACAGTAAAATGCAGGACTGGCATACGGGAGGATGCGATGTTCACAGCAGAGTTTGCCCGTATGTGCGAGGCGGCAGGAGCTGATATGATCACTGTCCATGGCAGAAGCCGAAGCATGATGTACGACGGAAAGCCTTATCATGAGGAAATCGCACATGCCAAAGCTGCCGTCAGGATCCCAGTGATTGCCAACGGAGGAATTTTCTCAATGGATGATGCCTGTAAAGTTCTAGATCACACAGGAGCCGACGGTGTGATGTTAGCGCGGTATGGACTTGAAAATCCCTATATTTTCAGTGAACTTACAGAGAAACCCTGTCACAAAAAGCCTCTTCAACTTCTTCATGAACAGCTTGCCCTGACTTTGCGATATTATGATGAAACCTTTGCCTTGCGCTATATCAAAAAACTTGCCTCTTATATGATGAAGAAGAAAAAGGGTACAAAAAAATATAAAGAAAAATTATACCAATGTGGAAGTGAGATGGAACTTTTGGATAGTATTAATCTGATTTTTGGCGAAATGGAGATGGAACAATCACATGACAGATTATTATAAAATAACTGATGGTGTTTTAGAATCCTACACAGGAAGAGAAGAATGTGCCTACATCCCAGAGGGTATTCACACAATAGGGGAGGGGGCTTTTAAGGGCTGTGCCTCTCTAAAAAAGGTCGTGCTTCCAAAAAGCCTTCAATGTATTGAGAGAGAAGCTTTTAAAGGCTGCAGAAAACTTGAGGAGGCCAAGATCTCGCCGGGTGTCACTTCTATTGGAGATTATGCCTTCCACCGCTGCCATGCTCTTAAGAGGGTTATTCTGCCGCCTTCCATCACTGTCTTGGGGAATTGTGTCTTCCTCTACTGTGATAGTTTACAAGAAGCACGAATACCGGGAGTAACACGCCTCGGAACGCAGGTCTTTGCAAATAATATTCAATTAAACTATCTCGAAATATCCAAGGATCTTATGGAAGACTGTATTTGTGATGTTTTTACTGGCTGTGGAAAGATCCGCGAGATCTCTTTTGCATCCGGGGAAAGTTATCCCATCGAGAGCGCGGTGGAGATCATTGCTGGCGATCACAAAGTTCCCTCTCTTATCCGCCTGATCGCCGCCGATATTTTAAAAATGATGGAACTTGATGGAAGACGCTTGATCCGTTTTGTCACCAACATTCGCCATATAGAGCTGCCAGAAGGAATCGAGTGTCTTTCCAAAAGCTGTTTCTTTGATATGAGGGGAATCCAAAGCATTAAACTTCCGCGCTCCTTAAAGGAAATAGAAAGCCGCGCATTTCGAAATTGTATTAATTTAGAACATGTGAGCTTTGCCGGACATCAGGTCGTTATTCATGAAGATGCATTTAAAAATTGTACCTCACTCAAACTTGTACAAACCTGTGATGGAAAAGACTATTCCTTTGATGGAATAACCTGTCCTGATGATGTCCAAGTACCAGAGCTTGTAAGAACCATTCATAGACAACTCTTAGGGAATTTTAGAATCAGCGGTTCCACTTTATTAAAATACCTCGGCTCTGAATCACGTGTGGTGGTGCCGGAAGGTATTACAAGAATTGCAGAGAGAGCATTTGCAGGAAATGAGGCCATCGACCGAGTGATTCTGCCAGAAAGTCTTGAGGAAATCGGAGAAGAAACATTCTGTGATTGTCTGTTGTTGCAGACTATTCCATTTCCTGAAAAGTTGCACCGGATTGGAGCTGGTGCGTTTGAAAATTGTGTAAAGCTGCTTCGAGTGCAGCTTCCTCCTCTACTGCACAAGATAGAAGCTAGAACCTTCCGCCATTGTAAGGCATTAAAAGAAGTACTTCTCTCCCCAGAACTTAAGGAAATCGGAGAGGGAGCGTTCTATGGCTGTATTTCCTTACAGAACCTTTTATTTCCCGAAGGTCTTACATTAATTGGCTCACTTGCCTTCTACCGATGCGCTGCACTTTCCAGTATTCGGCTTCCATCTACAGCAGAATATGTGCAGGATCTGGCATTTGCCAAAAGTGGTGTTAAAAAAGCCTATATCGCAAATAGTTGCGAATATTACGGCACAGAGATATTTGGCAGATGCACAAACCTAAAAACCTTATTATTGGACGAGGGCGTCACACATATACCTGATAAGCTCGCTTATGGCTGCACATCACTTGAGAAAATTCAACTGCCAGAAAGCCTTCTTTCTGTCGGGCGCCATCCGTGGGAGGGCACCAAATTTCTTGAGAATTATATCTCCCATCAACACCCCTTATCTGATCCCATTCTGTGGGACGGACGTGCCTTAGAGGGAAGCATACAACTCTCCAGACAGGTTCAAATTATAGCAGGTGGTGCATTTTATGGCAATACTAAGATCACGGAGATCCATCTTACAGAGAGCATCCATTCCATCGGCGCGGCCGCATTTAAAGGTGCACGAAAGCTCACAAAGGTTGTACTTCCCACCCACACCAAGCATATCGCTGCGGAAGTGTTCTCTGGCTGTGAAGAGCTTGTAGAAGTAAGCACTCACGAGGGGCTTTCTCCCTTTCTATCTATTGGAGAGAGGGCATTTTTTCAATGTCGGAAACTTAAGCATCTACGTCTGGACTGTATAAAACGAATAGAGAAGGAGGCCCTCTCAGGTTGTCTCTCACTTGAAAAAACGGTGATAAATAATACACTTCAAATTGGGGAACGCGCCTTTGAAACTACCCACCTTCCAGAAAAAAATGCTGATGGGCTGATGACCGTGGGAAATGTTGTGATCTCTGGTGATGCCTGCCATGGCATGATTCATCTGCCAGAGAAAATAACAGCCATTGCTCCCTATGCATTTGCCCAAAATCGATCCATCACCGGGCTTTCTGCAACAAAGAACTTAACAGAGATAGGAGAAGGAGCATTTTGGGGATGCAGTGCTCTATCCGAGCTGGTATTGCCGGATGACATACAACAAATTCATGCACATGCCTTTGAAAAGTGCATCTCCCTCAAACAGATCGATGTACATGCACCTTATGTAGGAGCTTCCGCATTTGCCTTCTGCACAGAACTTAAAAGCGCCTATCTTCCTCTTGTCCGTACCTTAAAAAGCAGATTATTTGAAGGATGCAAATCACTTCAAAGTGTTATCTGTCCCAAGGCAAGCGAGGTGAAAGAAAAAAGCTTCTGCGGCTGCACTAACCTTAAGGAGTTCCCATTCCATAATATAAAACAGATTGGCTCATACGCTTTTGATGGCTGTGATAATCTCCGTGAGATCACATTTGATAATAATGTAATCCTCTCACCATATGCCTTTAAGGACTGCGGCAGATTAGAAAAACTTCACATCCCTGATACTTACACTTCCACATCCCTGCGCGAGTACGCAATGTCCGGCTGCACAGCACTGCGCTTAATATCTTGTGGCCAGACCTATCATCTCAAGACATACAAGGATCTATTTTCCAGACAGATTCCTGAGCCTGTGCGCCTTCTCTTTTACAGTGCCCTGAGCTGTTTTACCATCGAGCAGGAAACTCGCCTCTGTGGTTATCAAGGAACCGGTCGAATTATAAAAATTCCTGATGGCATACAACAGATAGCATCTGAGGTATTCCGAAATATCACAATGCTAAGAGAGGTGGAGATACCTGAGAGTATCGAATATATAGGCGCACGCGCCTTTCACGGAACAGAGTGGATAAAACATCAACAAGAACTCTCTCCTCTCGTAATTGTGAATCATATGCTTTTGGATGGTTCTGGTTGCGATGGTGATGTGATAGTGCCAGAGCATATCCGCCTAGTCTGTGGATGGGCATTTGCCAATGGCATGAAAATAAAATGTATTCGATTTCCATCTAATCAAATACGAGTGGAAGACTATGCATTTCGAAATTGCATATTTCTTCAACAACTGGTTCTTTCTGATGGAAGTGTTATACATTTCTCTGGCATAGATGATCGAAAAAGAGAGCTGCCTCCTCTTGCCAAGCAAGCCGCCGTCGACAGAATCCATTGCTTTAAAACAGATGAAAATGGTGTGCTTGTCGAATGTACCGGGAATATCTCTCGACTTCTGCTCGCTCATGGCATCACGGCTGTTGGAGAAAGTGCTTTTCAGGACGGAAATCTTCTCACACAGATTACACTAGCTGATACGGTCAGACGCATTGAGCGACATGCTTTTGCTGGATGTAAATGGCTAAAGGAAGTTACCGCCGCGCAAAATATAGAATATATCGGTGCGTCTGCCTTCGCAGGCTGTGGCTCCCTACAGCACATCGATCTGTCAGAAAATCTGAGGATGCTTGAGGCGAGAGCGTTTGAAAACTGTGTGTCTTTGGAGGAGATCTATATTCCTGAAGGTGTGGTGGAGATCCCTGACAGAGCTTTTTATCGCTGTCATAACCTAAAGCAGATAACTCTGCCTTCCACACTCAAAAAAATAGGAAAAGAAGCATTTGCCTTCTGCTACGGACTTTCTGATACTTCTCTTCCTGAGAATATCGTTGTAGGAGAGCGTGCATTTTTTTGTTCATCTAATTGTGAAAGGATAGTATAATGAACTACCGCATATTAGGAAACACAGGACTTCAGGTATCTGAAATTAGCTTTGGCACAATTCCTATCTTACAGGGCAGCATACCAGTCTTGCCGGATTATTATAATCTTGATATGGAGGCTGCCATCGCTGTGATGAAACATGCCTTTTTTCTTGGCTGCAATCTATATGATACGGCGATTGTGCCAGAATATGGGGATGCAGAGTTTAAGCTTGGTGAATTTGCACAGAGAGTGGGCAGGAACCAGATTATTATCTCTGACAAAGCGCGCTTTTTTGACGGCAATGGCATATATGAGGCAGTTTTAACATCATGTGAAAATCTTGGAACCTACCCAGATCTCTATTTTGTTCATCAGGTTGACACTGCCCATGAAGATGAAGTCTTTCAAAAAGGCGGTGCACTGGATGCGCTTGCCGAGCTTAAGAAACAGGGAATAATTCGCTTTGCAGGAATCGCCTCCCACTACTATGACATCCTTCTTCGAGGTGCAAAGGATGCAAGAGTGGATGTTCTTCAGGGCAGCGGAAACCTTCTGGAAAGAGGGATGCTTGACCGCATCAAACAAGAGCCTCTCTTTCAGAAAAAAGGACTTCTCATCAATAAGGTATATGCGGCTGGGCTTCTCCCTGCTCTTTTTCCTGTGCAGACATTAATTCAATCTGTGTTATCCTACCCTATATCCAGCACACTGATAGGGCTAGGTACTATCGAGCAGGTGGAGTCCGCTATGAGACGAAATACCTCAGAGGATATATCAGACATTCCATCTTTTGATGAAGTGCTCTCCACCCTTCAAAAAGAATATCAACCCATTCCCTGTGATCGCTGTCAAAGATGCCTCTGTCCCTACGGCACAGAAATCCACACATTATTTCGGCAGTTTCAATATTTTTATCTTGGAAAAGATCACTGGGCTATCAAAAAGCTTGGCATGGGCATCCAAGACAGTGCCCGCTATTGCAGAACCTGCACTGAGATGCCCTGTCTGTCCATGTGCCCGAAAAAAATCCGTATTCCCGAAAAACTGCAAGAAATAGAAAAGCTGTTCCTGATTCACAGAAACAGCCATCCCTCACCGTAACACTACTTTCCACTTAAGATAAAAATACTTGTCATGAAGCATATGATAAAAACTTACAAAAAAATCTGACACCATAATCACGATAAGAACTATGCCAATAATTCTCACCCACGTGGCATCCATATTCATAATCCAATTCATAATGGGAGTAAACAACTTTCCCATCACAAACGTTATCATAGCCGCAAATGCCATGCTGGTTGGCACAGAAGTATATTTTGTAATATGTAAAGGAATATTGGAATAATTCCAATATTCAAAACCACAAAACTCCTCCACCACCATCCCCAATATAATCTCCCCTATGCTTACTAATATCATGGCACAGAGAAAATATGCGACATATTTTGCAAGCTTTGTCTTAAGATTTTTAAACATACTCCACTTTGCAAGCTTTCCCGGTGTTCCGAGCACAAAATACATAAACATAATAAGAAGACCATAACCCAATAAAAATGGCATATTCATATTCCGATTGTTTATATATCCCTTTGTCAGTGCCAGCCATATATTCTCAACCACAAAGCCTAGAAAAGAAATAATGGCTGTCATTATTCCCAATGCATAAATATTGTACTCCATATGTTCACTCTCCATTTCTCCTGTTCATATGTACCTCAAGCCCATGAATGTGTTTATTTGACATATTTCTTATAATGTGTTACAGTTGCCTTAACTATCAATATTCTGACTTTACAAGTGTAACACCGCCCTACTTTAAAATCAACATATTCTAGCTTGGACTTTACAAAACAGCCTTTTTTGTAACACCTTACACAGCAAAGGAGGATCTTAATGTCAGAATTGATGACAGAAATAAAAAAGCGCGATGTTCTTCGTATGTCAAATGAAGCTTCTAATAAATTAACAAAAGAATGTCTTCAGATGGCTCTTATCTACCTGCTGAATGAAAAGCCCATTGAAAAGATCACCATCACAGAGCTTGTAAAACGCTCTGGTGTTTCCAGAACAGCCTTCTATCGAAATTATTCCTCGAAGGAGGATATTATTATAGAAATGGAAGAACAAATCTGTCAGGCGATCTCCAAATCGTTGTCAAGCCCAGATTATCAAGATAACCTAAGACAATGGTTTCTGGATTGCTTTCAGGCAGTAAAGGATAATGCCTCACTCTTTCACCTGTTCCTTCAGACCAATATCGCACAGGAAACACTAAAAGGTCTTAACTCTATATTAGAAAGCTTCCATCATCCGCAGACAATCAAAGAACATTATCAAATATTAGCCATAGAAGGTGCCTTTTCCTCCATTCTCACTGACTGGTTTATAAATGGAATGAAGGAGGAGGTCAGTTTTATGGCTGATATCTGTGAATCTCTTATACATGGCAAAACATTACAAAATCTAACAGAACCCTAGTGAATAACCTCGTTGCAATCAACGGGGCAGGATATTTGACCCTCGCGGCAGTCACTTGGCTCGCTGCTCGCAGGAATATAAAGGAGAACACCATGACAAATCAGCAAAAATCCATGTTTTACCGCTGTTATTACGGCTTCTTTATCAATGGTATGGTCGTGTTACTGATCGGCGCCATTCTTCCCCATCTTATACAAGCTGCCGGTTTAAGTTATGGCATGGCGGGAGGACTTCTCTCCTCCATGGCGATCGGAAATCTTTGTGCCAGCTTTTTATACCCTTCCCTGTCGGAACGAATAGGGAGAAAAATAACAGTAGTGCTACTCGCGGCATTTTTTCCCATCTGCCTCACTGCAATCACGTTCTTGCCCCCAGTCCCTGTACTATATATATGCTTTTTCTTAATGGGAGTTGGCAGGGGCACTGTCAGCATATTTAACAACAGTATTATCAACGATTACGGGGATGGTACCCCTGCTGCCCTCAATATCCTACATACATTCTTCGCGCTGGGAGCCTTTCTTGCTCCTTTCCTGACTTCCAGCATGATCGAGTTATCTTTTAGTTGGAGGCAAATATTATATGTTATTGTTGTGTGGTACTTAACCTCACTTGTGAGCTTCGCCACTATGCCTCTAAAGGAGAATTCTCAGATCAAAAAATCGAGAAAACAAGATGATGCATCCTCTTCCTCCTATTTAAAAAGCTTTCGCTTTTACTGCATGGGTCTTGTTTTATTCTTCTATATGGGAGTAGAAAACTGTGTAAATGGATGGTTTGTCACATATCTTCAAGATATTGGAGTAATGAGTGACTCTTATGCAACTAATTTAGTCTCCATAACATGGATTGTTATAATGATCGGAAGAATCGTCTGTGCATGGCTCTCAGGACGAATATCCAAGAGGGTTCTGTTGCTAATTAACTGTATTGGAAGCGCATTGGCATTGTTCCTCCTTATTTCTAATCAAAATATTGTGATAATCACCATCGCTATGGCTCTGATTGGATTTTTCCTCGCCGGAATCTACCCGACCAGCATAGCAAGCGCTGGTTCCTTGCTTAAGGGCACTTCCTCCGGCATGGCTATCTTAATGGCAATGTCAGCTCTGGGAGGCATTATAGCACCTCAGATTGTCGGCTGGATTGCAGATTCCGCAGGAATTGCAGGTGGTATCAGTTTCTTGGTCATAGATGCTGTTATTATGGTAGGTTTCGCGATTTTAAATTATTGGCATGAATACTTTGCCGGAAACTATAAGATCAATTAATTTAATGATACATATTGACAATCTTTTAACAATGTATTATAATCAGCATTGTTTCAGGATTGTCAATTTTATTTTGTAATAACTATAGTTAATCATAAACAAGAACAAAATTAAGGAGGAGAACTATGGAGAACAGGAAAGCAGCAGTACCAGAAATTATTGATAATGTGGAAGCTCTCTACGCAAGAATGGACGCTATGAAGCAAGCGCAGAGAGAATTTGCCACCTTTTCACAAGAACAGGTCGATAAGATCTTCTTTGCAGCAGCAGTCGCAGCAAACAAGCAGAGAATCCCTCTCGCAAAGATGGCTGTAAAAGAAACTGGCATGGGCGTTGTGGAAGATAAAGTTATCAAAAATCATTACGCTGCAGAATATATCTACAATGCTTATAAGGAAACAAAAACCTGTGGTGTAATTGAAGAGGACAGTGCCTTTGGAATTAAGAAGGTTGCGGAGCCTATCGGTCTGATTGCGGCTGTTATTCCGACTACCAATCCAACCTCCACCGCTATCTTTAAAACACTGTTGGCATTGAAGACAAGAAATGCTATTATTATATCCCCTCATCCAAGAGCAAAAGGCTGTACCATCGCAGCTGCAAAAACTGTTCTTGAAGCGGCAGTGGCAGCAGGTGCACCAGAGGGAATTATTAGCTGGATTGATGTTCCTTCTCTTGAGCTGACAAATGAGGTTATGAAAAATGCTGATATTATCCTTGCCACCGGAGGCCCCGGCATGGTAAAGGCTGCATATTCCTCAGGAAAGCCAGCGCTCGGCGTAGGTGCAGGCAACACACCTGTAATTATTGATGATACTGCTGATGTCAAGATGGCTGTCAGCTCCATTATACATTCAAAAACTTTTGACAATGGTATGATCTGTGCTTCCGAACAGTCTGTGACTGTACTGGAAAAGGTTTATGATGAAGTGAGAAAGGAATTTGAACTTCGCGGTTGCTATTTCCTAAAGCCTGCTGAAATTGAGAAGGTTCGCAAAACCATTATTATCAACGGCGCACTCAATGCTAAGATTGTCGGACAGAGCGCTTATACCATCGCTAAGCTGGCAGGTGTCGAAGTTCCTGAAACCACAAAGATTATTATCGGTGAGGTAGAATCTGTTGATATTTCTGAGGAATTTGCACATGAGAAGCTTTCTCCTGTACTTGCGATGTACAAGGCAAAAACTTTTGACGAGGCCATCAAGAAGGCAGAACAACTTGTCGCTGACGGTGGATATGGGCACACAGCTTCTCTTTATATTAATGTAAATGAAAAGGAAAAGATGGCACTTCACGCAGCAGCTATGAAGACCTGCCGTATTCTTGTCAACACACCTTCCTCACACGGTGGTATCGGAGATCTGTATAACTTTAAACTGGCTCCATCTCTCACTCTAGGATGTGGCTCATGGGGCGGCAACTCCGTATCTGAAAATGTAGGTGTAAAGCATCTGCTCAATATTAAGACTGTAGCCGAAAGGAGAGAGAATATGCTTTGGTTCCGCGCACCTGAGAAGGTTTACTTTAAGAAGGGCTGCATGCCTGTTGCCCTAAACGAATTAAGAGATGTTTTAGGAAAGAAGAGAGCTTTCCTTGTTACAGACTCCTTCTTATATATGAATGGATATACCAAACCCATCACTGATAAATTAGATGAGCTTGGCATTGTATATACTGTATTTTCCAATGTTCAGCCTGATCCGACACTCGCTAATGCCACAGAGGGCGCAAAGGCTATGACTGCTTTCCAGCCAGACTGCATTATCGCGCTGGGAGGTGGTTCTGCTATGGATGCCGGAAAGATTATGTGGGTTATGTATGAGCACCCTGAAGTGGATTTTCAAGATATGGCAATGCGCTTCGTAGATATCCGCAAGAGAGTGTACACCTTCCCTAAGATGGGAGAGAAAGCATATTTTGTTGCAATTCCAACCTCCTCCGGTACCGGTTCCGAGGTGACACCGTTCGCCGTTATCACCGATCAGGAGACAGGTGTAAAGTATCCTCTTGCCGATTATCAGTTAATGCCGAATATGGCTATTATTGATACCGACAACATGATGAGTCAGCCAAAGGGTCTTACCAGTGCTTCTGGTGTTGACGTGCTCACACATGCTTTGGAGGCATATGCTTCCGTTATGGCTACCGATTACACCGACGGTCTTGCATTAAAGGCAATGAAGAATGTATTTGACTATCTTCCTGTTGCATACGAGGACGGAACAAATGTGGAAGCTAGAAATAAGATGGCTGATGCTTCTTGCATGGCAGGTATGGCTTTCGCCAATGCATTTTTGGGCGTATGCCACTCCATGGCTCACAAGCTCGGCGCATTCCATCATCTTCCTCATGGTGTTGCTAATGCACTGTTAATCAGTCTTGTGATTGACTTTAACTCCAGTGAGTGCCCGCCAAAGATGGGAACTTTCTCTCAGTACCAGTATCCTCATACTCTGGCACGCTATGCAGAATGTGCTCGTTTCTGCGGCATACAGGCAAAGGATAACAAGGAAGCTGTAGCAAAATTAATAGAGAAGATCGAGGATCTGAAACAGCGCGTTGGCATCAAGAAATGCATTAAGGACTACGGCATTGATGAGAAGTATTTCCTCGACAATCTTGATGCGATGGTAGAGCAGGCATTTGATGACCAGTGTACTGGAGCAAATCCAAGATACCCGCTTATGAGTGAGATCAAAGATATGTATTTGAAAGCATACTATGGAAAATAAAGCATATGGAATTGAGTAGGGGGAACATTCTTTTCCCTACTCGTGCACGGGGTGTATATAGCTTTTGTTATTAATTGCCTTACACGTTCCATGCATAAAAAAGAATTCGCACTGAGAATCAATAAAAAGATTTTCTTGCGAATTCTTTTTTATATATCACATTTTTATCAATCATATCTATTTATTATTAACTAATGAAATAATGTCTTCACAGGAGATGATAAGAAGATATTCTTGCCACACAGCCATTGTTTTTCTATAGCTTGTTGTAAATATTATGTTTTATCTGCTGTTAAAAATTTGCCGTATCAT
>CAJUOO010000045.1 GCA_910588535.1 uncultured Lachnospiraceae bacterium
AATCTATATTTAGTTTTACTTGTTACCTTTTCCCTTGTCCTCTTAGGCGAGTGTTATAACACTTTCTTAGGAGGCGGTCGCTCTATCCATCTGAGCTACGGAAACGTGTATAAAATTGTGTGTGACTTACTACCTCATGTCCTCCAAAAAGTTTCCGTTGTAGGTTCTCTTAGGAGGCGTGTGCTCTATCCAACTGAGCTACGAGGACCTATATAAAGAACCTGCTAATAGGCAAATCTTCCTACCACACTACCCATTTTCATTCCTACAGTAATTTAGACAGATATATTATAGCGTTGTCTGTTTGGAAAGTCAAGTCTAATAATTATTATTTTCCATATTTTAACGATAGTAATTTTGTTCTCTTTTCAATTTTAGTTGATATTATGTTCCCTCCTAACAATTATTTATCTATGGAACAATATTCTATCCATTTATATGGAATATTGTTTCTATACATTCTTTTTGATATATGTTACAGTTACTTTACTATTCTTGTGAAATATTTCAGCATATTTCATAAATTAAAGGGGGAATTTACGATGTCCAAGTGGAAAAAATTCAAAAAACCTATCGCTATGATGATGGCTGGTGCTATGGTATTTGGAGGACTTACAGGTCCAGCAGCTAATTATGTTATGGCGGATGAGCAGATACTTGCCTTTGACACAGCGGAGGGTGGCGGTAAGTATGCGACGGGCGGACGTGGGTATGATACCTATGTTGTCACCTCACTGGAAGATTATGGAAAGGATGACACGCCGATTGAGGGCACATTGCGGTACGGAATTGAGCAAGTAGCCAAAAACAACGGCGGTGCTACAATCGTCTTTCATGTGGGCGGTGTCATTCATCTTGTATCTGATTTAACCTTTCGAGACATTAAAAATGTAACCATTGCGGGACAGACAGCTCCCGGAGATGGTGTGACGATTGCGGGCTATCAGACAAACATTAGTAATTCTGAAAATCTGATTATCCGCTATATGCGTTTTAGGCCGGGTGCTGAAAACGTAAATAATGGAAGTGACTCCATGGATGCACTCTGGGGCAGAGATAATAAGCTGTTTATGATTGATCATTGTTCCTTTAGCTGGAACACAGATGAGACACTTTCCACCTATCGCGGGCAGGACGGAACGGTACAATATTGTGTTATTTATGAAAGCCTCACTGTTTCTGGTCACACAAAGGGACGTCATGGCTACGGCGGTATCTTTGGCGGAGACAATGTACTCTTTCAGTACAACCTGATCGCAAATACAACATCCCGCGCTCCTAGAATGGGTGGTGGTTCCATGGGAGATCCCACAAAAGAAAAGTCCGGAGATGCATACCAATATTGTGCGACCACACAGGTAAGCAACAATATCATTTACAACTACGGCTTTAATGTAGTCCATGGTGGCGGCTGGCAGTATACGAATTACATGAACAATTATATGATCAATGGACAAGGCTCCAGAGAAAATATTTCTCAAATTATTGCAAATGCTGGCGAAAATAAAAAGACAGGTGGCTTCTATGTGTCCGGCAATGTACTTTATGATGGAACTATAAAAAATGAAGCTCTCTCCGCAGATAACAAAGGAGATGGAAAGAACAGTGGTACCATAAACACTGCTCCTGACTGGACTACAATCGCAGATCAGCAATATACCTCTACTGTTGGTGGAACCTCCTTTATGGAAAAAAAGCAATGTGATTTCCCATTGGAGGCAGATATGGAGTCCGCAGAAGCAAGCTATGGAAAAATACTTGCACAGGCAGGCGCTACCTATCCCAGAAGAGATGCACAGGATGCCCGCGTAATTGAAGAAGTGAAGAACGATAACGGTCGCTTTATCAACACAGAACATGAGGTTGGTGGTTATACCACGGCAACCGTGAGCAGAGAAGCAGGCTATGACAGTGATATGGATGGTATGCCAGATGCCTATGAGGATGCCAATGGATTGAATAAAAACGATAAAAATGATGCCAAGGCGATTGCTTCTAATGGACGTTCTAATGTAGAAAATTATTTTAATGGAATTGTAGATCCCACCAAAGAAGCCGACAATCCAACAATTAAGCTAACTGTACCTAATAATTCTCAGTTTGCAGAAGGAAGCACAATTATAATCGGCGCAGAAGCTTATGCAAATAATGGAGGAAATATTGATAAAGTAGAATTTTATAATGGCTCTGAGTTGATTGGTACATCAAACACAGCTCCTTATCAATGCGAAGTGACCGACTTAAAAGATGGAACCTATTACATCTCTGCAAGAGCCTACGATAACACTGGAACTGCAACACAGGCGACCGCCTCTCAGATCCATGTAAACAGTCCATCTGGCACAGGCTCCTACATAAGTGAGGACATTGGCTCCCCCAATGTCGCAGGAACAGCATCTTTAAATAATGGTGTGTTGACTGTAAAAGGTTCTGGTAAATTAGGAAAATCAGAGGGAGCCTTGACTGGAGATGTGGCAGATGCAACCACAGATAACTTCCACTATGTATACCAAGGCTTAAGTGGCGATGGCACAATTGTGGCAAAGCTTGATAATATCACTGCCATTGACAATCATGTACTGAATGGTCTAATGATCCGTGAGAGCACAGGAAATCAGGCCAAGACTGCCGTTCTAGCCATGTCCTTAGTGAAGCAGAATACAAAATTAAATGAGGGTAATCCTGATATGGCTGATACCGTTTGGTCTGTATTTCTCGCAAATCGAGGCGCGACAAAAGTGTTGGATGATGCTGGGACAGAGCTTACATTAAATAAAGAGGGCGAGATCAGTTCTATGGGCGAAGAACTTGACTCCAAGGATAGCGCAAAGAAAGCTGGTATTCCTCTGGTGGAGGATTTCTACTTTAGGACCGTGGAGAACAACCAGAGTGTAACAAATGGTATATGGCTTAAATTGGTGCGAGAAGGTGATATATTTACTGGATATGCAAAAAATCAGGAAGCTGATGAATGGAGACTGATCGGCTCCGCACAGATTCCTATGGCACAAGATGTATTAATTGGATTTGCTGTGGATGCAAATAAAGTCGCAAATGATATTGATAACCTTAGCACAGCAACATTTTCCAATATACAGATCGGTGCAGGCGGCGGTTATGTTGTAAAGGAAGGAGACTATCTGTTAAAAATTGCCCGTCAAAATGGCTGTACTGTACAGCAGCTTATGGCAGCAAATCCGATTATCAAGGATAGTAATCTTATCCGCGCTGGCTGGACACTTTCCATTCCCGTTGGAAATTAATTAAATATCCAACACTGAGATTAGAACTAATAAAATCTAGTTGATAGAAACAATCAATTGTTTTATAGTAATAGAAAATACTATAGGTTAATCAAGGCTGAGATCCCTTATCAGGATTTTAGCCTTGGTTTGGTTGTTTAAAAGGAGGATTATATGAGTTCTGATTATCAACAATATGAATCAATGCTGAGGAAGTATATCCTAGATAAGCTTCCGCAGGTTCTGAAAAAACCACACCGTTTTATCCACTATCCATTTATTGATCCGGGTTCTGTCTATAATGGAAATGTATGGGATTGGGATACCTACTGGTCTGTCTATGCTATATTAGGCTTGACAGATTATATGGACCTAGGACAGATACAAGACATTCTAATTCACGCAAAAGGAAATGTAGAAAATTTTATGGACCACCAGCTTGAAGATGGCTATATTCCAATGATGATAGAGGTGGCTGACTGGCCAGAGCCTTATTTAAACTTAAAGCACAAGGAAGGCGTACTGATGAATATGCACAAGCCATTTTTATGTCAGCAGATTTGTCTGATCAGCGAGCATTGTCATGATTATCAGTGGGCGAAAAAATTTTATCATAAACTAGAAGCTTATTTTACTTGCTATAGAAAAAATTATTATAAGGAAAATACTCATCTGTATGTATGGTGCGATGACATTATGATAGGTGTGGATAACGATCCTTCCAGCTTTGGCAGACCAAAATTTAGCACAGCAAATATCTATCTAAACAGCTTTATGGTAATGGAACTAAAAGCGATGGGAACATTATGCCAAAATTTTGGAGAAGAAGAGAGAGCAGACTTTTATCGAGCAGAGGCAGATGATCTGATCCATGCAGTTCAAGAAGAATGTTGGGACAAGCGTGATAAAATTTATTACTCTGTAGATGTAGATATACATACCAGATCCTTTGACTGGTTTCATCAAGGATTAGGTGTATTCTGGAAATCACTCCCCATTAAAGTGCGGGTTTGGTCCTCCTTTCTCCCCATGTTTGCCGGCTTTGCTACAAATGATGAGGCAACATATCTCAAGGATCATATGACCGATCCTTGTACCTTCTGGGCGCCATACGGCATCACAAGCCTTGCCATGGACGAGCGAATGTTTAATCTGGATGCTACAAACAACCCATCTAATTGGCTGGGACCTATATGGATTGTCTGTGAATACATTTGTTTTCGTGCGCTTCTTAATTATGGCTACAAAGAAGAAGCAACCACGCTGTGCAGGAGAACACTTGCCATGATGGGGCGAGATCTTCAGGAAACTGGCTGCCTTCATGAATATTATGACCCCTTTACAGGCAAGGGAATTATGAATGGCGGTTTTCTTAACTGGAATATTCTTGTACTAAATATGACAAAAGAATTAAGAGAAATGAATATAATGTTATAAAAAAGTAAATTAATATACAAATTTATTACTTTATTAAGGAATTTTAAATGGATATATCTGTAAATTAAGGAATTGTAAGCAAATATTTCTTGAATTTACAAGTTATATTTTCTATACTTGCTATATCAGAGATCAAAAAATGATCTCCAAGAAAAAGTCCAGCTAAGCTCTACTTCACAGAGCTTGCAAGGCGGCAAGGAGGAAAATATGAATACATTTAGAAATTATATTATGGGATCTATATTGACGGCAGGTATTATGATGGCTGGCGCTTCTTCAGCGCTGGCGGCAGGAAAGCCCAGTGGATGGCAGGGAAATGATGTGGATGGCTGGTATTATTATCACAATAACGCAAAAGTAACAGGGTGGCAACAAATCAAGGGCATCTGGTACTGGTTTGATAAAACTGGTCGCATGGCGATGGATGAACTTGTATACATAACAGGAGAGACCTATTACTTTAATCCTGCTGGAGCGATGGCAACTGGCTGGTATGAATTTGACCGGGACGACGACATTATCTACAACTATGAAATAGATGTAGATGAAGCAATAAGCAATATACAAAACCCTGTTTTTAAAGATGCGGTAGACTCCTATGACACAGTATGGCTTTACTTTCATAAGAATGGTACCGCAGCGACGGACGAGTGGATTCAATCTGACGTCAGCGGTCTGTGGTATTATTTCGATGAACTTTTGATGGTCAAGGCAGATTTCGATCATATAATAGGAAACTACCGCTATGGCTTTGATGAGAATGGTGCGATGCTGGTAGGGTGGAACTATAATTATAACAATCAAACCATTTTAGCACCTAATAAATCCAGCAAAACATGGTACTATTATGCATCCAATGGCAAAAAATTTGATGTTGACTCTCTCGATAATGGCTTTGGTTGGAAAAAGATTGACGGGAAATGGTACTGTTTTAAATCCGAGCTAAATATGGCAAGCGGAAACTCTGTGGGAACACTGATTGTAGATACCTTATTTAATAATGCGGCAGCCGCAGACAATGACACAGACTTCTATTATGTAGATAAAGATGGTGTTATGCTGACAGGTGTAAACACCATCTCCAAAAATTCCGGCTACGTGGAAACACGCGAGGACTGGGGCAGCTCAAAAAAAGTGGGAGATTATTTCAATAATTCTGTAGAGATATATTTCAAGGATGGTAAAGCGGTGTCCGGCATAATGGAGAAAAACAGATATTATGCAGCCTTGGACGATGAAGATGTAAAAAGCTTCGATACAAAAACATTTGCTGTGACAGGATATCCCGTAAAGCTTCAAGGCTCCTTAGTAAAGAATTGCTTTGTCACCAAAGAGCAGAATACCTACTATATGGATCGCTATGGTGATAAGGTGACATCCTACGCCCTGCAAATTGGGTATGTGAAGGTGACAGACACAAATGGTGTGAAAAGCTATGAGTTTTCCAGAGAAAGGACAAATGCGACAAATGAGTACCGTGCTTATCTAATTTTTGACGGCAGGGGTACCGCCAATGATAACATAGCAGAAGGAAGATCCGTATCAGCAGGCTCCAAGAAATATTACTCCACCGGAATAGACTATGACACCAAAGACGGCGTGAGCAACGCTACGATTTTCTATTATAAGTAATAAAAATAAGTAAGTAAAAAATACCGCTGCAAGCAACAAGGAACAGTTTGACCACAGCGGTTGCCGCCATATAACTGCAGGCAGCCACTTGTCTCATTGTTCACGAAAATAAAAATTATATTCAGCAGGTGATCTGCGATATGCGATCACCTGCTTTTTTCTGTGCAGTGGCACGCAGGGAAATTAGCAGTGAAAGCTGCGCGTGCATACATAATACACCACTGTAGCCCCTATTATATTGTGCGTAAACTGGAAGAATTGGCACGGTATTCCAATATTATATCATTTATATTACAGCAATTTAGAAAAATGTTCAAATCTCTATAGAATTTATACAAAAATATTTCTCTGTAATAATTCAATAAGGATTTATTTCTGTCAATTAAGGATTCGTAAGGGAAAGTTTCTTGAATTTGAGTATAATTTCTCGTATACTAGCTCATGTAACAACGATACAACAAAACATTTCAGGAGGAAACAAGATGAGATTAACAGGTAAGAACCTTAAGGGCGTACTTTTAACAACTGCTATGTTTGCTGCTTCTGCTAGCATGGCAATGGCTGATAATACAGAAAACAATGGCTGGCAGGGAAATGATATCAACGGTTGGTATTACTATGAGAACAACCAAAAAGTAACAGGTTGGCAGTCAATCGACAATGTTTGGTATTACTTCGATAGAAATGGTCTGATGGCACAGAATGAGTTAGTGTATATCGCTGGTGAGACTTATTACCTGAATCCATCAGGTGCGATGGCTACAGGCTGGTATGGATTCGATAATAACAGTGATATTCTGTATGATTACAAAGTAGATGTACAGGGCGCTATCGATGATATTCAGAATCCAGTATTCAAGACACCTCAGGAAGCTTATGATACTGTATGGTTGTACTTCCACACCAACGGTACCGCAGCAGATGATGAGTGGATTCAGTCTGATGCAGGTTTGTGGTATTACTTTGATGACATTCTGATGGTAGCAGGTGACTTTGACCATGCCATTGACAATGCACGCTACGGCTTTGATGAGAACGGTGCAATGTTAGTAGGCTGGGCTCAGAACTACAACAACCAGAGTATTCTGGCTCCGAACAAGGACAGCAGAACATGGTATTACTACGATACCAATGGTAAGAAGTTCAATGTAGATGCTGAGGCAAACCGTTTCGGATGGAAGAGAATTGACAATGAGTGGTACTGCTTTAAATCCGAGCTTAACCTTTCCAGCGGTAATTCTGTAGGTACACTGATTGTAGATACTCTGTTCAACAACGGCGCAGCAGCAGACACAGCTTCTGACTTCTTCTATGTAGATAAGAGCGGTGCGATGGCTACAGGTGTAACAAATGTAAGCAAGGACTCCGTGTTGATCGAGAGTCGTGAGGACTGGGGCCTTGCCACAGCAAATAAGGTAAACAAGCACTCCGGCGGAAATGTAGATATTTTGTTTGACGGAGACGGTAAAGCAAAAGATAAGACCTTTGTAAACGGCAGATACTATGCGGCTGCACAGGATGAGAACGTTAAGACCTTCGAGACAAGCAGCTTCGGCGTTACCGCATATGCGGACAGATCTATCTCCAACTTAAAGGGTGCCCTTGTTAAAGAAGCATTCGTTGAGAAAGATAACAAGACTTATTATGTGGATAAGTACGGCGATAGCGTAACTTCTCATGCTTTGCAGATTGGTTATGTGACAGTGACAGATGACGGCTATTCCTTCAGCGAGACTGCAACTAACGCAGATAACGAGTACAAGGCATACGCTATCTTTGACGGCAAGGGTGTAGCATACGATGATGTAGCTGCCAACAGAACTGTGACAGCAGGTGCAAAGAGATATACTTCTACTGGACAGAAATATACAGCAGATAAGGATGTACAGGTAAACAACGTAACAATTTTCTACTACAAGAACTAATCAACTGACAACACAGGATAACAGGTGGCTGCACAGGCAGCCCCTGCCATGCCTGAAAATGTGTTCACTCTCCTAATTTCATACGTTCATAAATGCACAAACCATTTTGAGATAAAGCACAGACCTCCCATACCAGTGGGAAGTCTGTGCTTTTTTATGCGGGGGATACATAAGGAAATTAGCTATGAAAACTGCACGCACCCCGCATGGCAAGCAGGAAAGAGGGTTGTTCTTCTACTTGATTGTATAAAAAATAGTTGTCCATTCTGTAAAAATCATCTATAATCACATAAGAGACTTTTCAAAAAAGGAGACACTATGAAACGATATTCCCGGTTTTTGACATTATATTTAATCTGTGCGCTGATACTATCAGGAATTGTTCCAGCAAAAGCAACAGAGGAAACCACACCATATCCAATTATCACCACATCCAATTCCATTGAAGGCTGGCCCGCCGGCCCAGAGATCTTCAGCGGATCTGCTGTGGTGATGGAAGCGGAGACGGGCACTGTTCTATATGATAAAAATATGCATCAACAAGCATATCCTGCCAGTATTACCAAGATTTTAACAGCTATTTTGGCCATAGAAAATTGCTCGATGAATGAGATGGTGGAATTTTCTCACGATGCCGTTTTTTCTGTTCCGCGGGATTCCAGCCATATCGCGATAGTGCCGGGAGAACTTCTAACCATGGAGAATTGCCTGTATGGACTGATGCTCGCCTCTGCCAATGAAGTGGCAAACGCAATTGCAGAACATGTCAGTGGCAATATAGACAATTTTGTCACATTAATGAATCAGCGGGCTAAAGAACTGGGGGCTATCAACACACATTTTAATAATACAAATGGTCTGCCAGATGAGGCGCATTATACATCTTGTTATGATATGGCGATGATATCCCGCGCAGCCGTTTCTAATGAAACATTTATTAAAATCGACTCGACCACATCCTATATGATTCCACCCACCAATCTTCAAGTGGAGGAGCGTCCCGTTAATTCTCTGCATCCTCTGCTTATCAATGGATCTAAGCATTATGATGGCTGCTTTGGTGGAAAAACAGGATACACCACTATAGCAGGAAATACCCTTGTAACATTTGCAAGAAGAGATGGCATAACTCTGATCTGTGTTGTAATGCAATCAGATGCCGTGAATATCTATGATGACAGCACAGCGCTATTAAATTATGGTTTTGAGAATTTTAGCAAATATAATATTGCCGAGAACGAGACAAAGTTTAATCTTCAAGGAAGTGGCTTTTTTGAATCCGCAAATTCCATATTCGAAAGTTCCTATCCACAGATCGGTTTAAATGCAGATGGCTTTATTATGCTGCCCTCTGGAGCATCATTCTCTGAGGCTGAGCCGACAGTTGAATTTAGAAATAACTCTGAGAAGGAAGCAGATGCTGATGTGATGGCAGACATCACCTATGCATGGCATGGACATTATGTAGGCAGAACCACTCTGGATGTTACCTCAACAGCACAGAATGAATTTTCCTTTACCTCAAATACCAACGTTAGAGAAGCAGAAACTGGAACCTCCACAATTCTATCAGATGGCAGAGAAAAAGAAACAGAGAGCTCAGGAGAAAAAAAGTATCTGACAATCAATGTATGGCATATGCTCGCAGGGATATTAGGAGTATCTGTATTGATTGGACTTTGTTATCTATATAGCATCACAAGGCAGCAACGGGAGCGCTGGAAACGAATACACAGACAAAAACGCCGCCTTCGCTCCATAGAACGAAAACGGCGAAAGAGAAAATATTACCCAACCAGAAAATTAAGGTAAGATCCTCTTATCTTAATTTTCTGAGCGCTCAGAGCGCTCCCTGTGCTTTTTTCTTATTTCCTCCAAAATACTCCGAATCTTCTCCGCACCAGCAGTGTCTGTCATCTTTACAGTTTTAACGACAAAGGTATCTCCACAATCATTCTTTTTCACACGCAGCTTTCCCTTTACATATCCATGCTCTGGACATTCTGCAAGAGCATAGAAAATACGATTATTGCCAGAAAACCAGCGAACCTTTTTTCGCAGTGCTCTCCCACATATATTGCAGCGAAGGGCTGTAACCGTCTTGTCCGCCATCGCTTCCTCTCTGTTTATAAATTTCCTTGACACATATTTATAATAATCGGGATAGCGCAGATGCAGCTCTTCCTTCTTAGAACGTGGCGTCCTATAATAATCCACGGAAAAGTGGGTTTTTATCAACTCAGGTCGAATCCTCTTTAGTATACGTGCCGTGTAAAGCGCATCATGATCTGCCCGGTGAAAAACTTCTGTAAGAGGAATCTCAAGCGCCTCCACAGCATGCTCCAAGGAACGGCGCATCTTGCCATCCTCGAATGTTAGACTAAATAACTTCTGTACATCGCAGTAAAAAAGTGGAAAAGGCAACGCATTATTAATTTGGAAAAAGCTTAGATTACGCTGAAATTCTGTCAAATCCATGGAGCCCCATGTTGCAAAAATATATTCCTTTCCACAGAACGCGAGAAACTCCCTTCCCGCATCGGAAAACGTTCTTCCACACACCAGATCCTTCTCCGTAATGCCAATAACCTCTTTTGTACAAGGATGTAACTTCTTATAAACAACAGGCTTAATAATAGCATGAAACGCATCGATTGGGTCAAGCTGCTCATTTAATTTCTGTGCACCAATTTCTATAATTTCAAACGGAAGCAAAGGATGCTCCGCCTCTTTTCCTTCAGGAGATTGATTCCACTCCAGATCAAAAACAATATAATTCATCGTTATACCCTCTGCACTACAGATCCTTCTATATCTGTGATACTACACCTTATCTTTCTATATTTACACATATGGATAGTGTAGCACAGATAAAGTATCTTGAAAAGAGGTTAGAAGGAACGTTTTTCGCTGTAATCTATACTACTAATATAAGACCACCTGTCAACTCGACTCATCACTTACCCAGATTTCCATCTGCTGCGTTTCGCAGACTGAAAATTTATTCTGCATAATTTGTCCAATTTACAAGTGGTCCGTACACTAACTGCTTATATTCTTTTTTATTACCTTTAATCTGGTAAATTCTTCTCTCTCCTTCTCCTCCAGAGCGTTTGTTATACTTCTCACTCTCTCGGTGTAGGTTGGAATGGTTATATTTTTAAGAGCATTGGCGCGCTTCTGTGTTTTCTTTATATTAGAGGCAAGGCGGTAGGCAGAATTTTCCACCATCGACAGGCGGATGGTCAGCTCCTTTACCTTAAGAAATTCCTCCCTCGCCTGATCAAGGGACATCCGAGTACTATAAAAAGCATAGATTGGAGTATTATCGGAAGGACTATGTTCAACCAGAGGGATCTCTGTACCCATTATACTTCGGGTTTTGATCGTGATAGAATTTTCTACTGGAGCTGTGCGGGAGATCTCATGCACACTTGTAATGCCCAGCTCCACATTTGCCATCTGAAGTGCATGATATGCGCGGGTAAAGGTCTGATCTATCTCCGACTGGATTCCCTTTGCCTCCTCTATAAGCTCCATCAGCTCACGTATTAGGATATTCCTCTTTTTATCCATCAGCTCATAGCCCTGCTCAGCCAGAACCAGTGAATTTTTCGCCAATATTAAATTGCCCTTGGTGGGAAAGGTATTCGGGTCCATAGCATCACCTCATTTTGCTGTAAGCTTAATAATATTTATCAAGTATCTTCGTATTGATACGGTCAAGCTCCTCTCTTGGAAGCAACCTAAGAAGCTTCCACCCAATATCTAAGGTATCAAGAATGGTTCGATTTTCATTGGGACCCTGACCGACAAATTCCTTCTCAAAAGCATTGCCAAACTCCAGATATTTCTTGTCCAGAGGCGAAAGCTCATCCTCGCCGATAACAGAGGCAAGATTACGTGCTTCACCCACCTTCGCATAGCAGGAAAAAAGCTGATTTGCCACATCCTGATGATCCTCTCTGGTGTAACCCTCCCCAATACCATCCTTCATCAGACGAGAGAGGGAGGGCAGTACATTAATTGGCGGATAGATGGATTGTCCATTTATCGCACGATCAAGCACAATCTGTCCCTCCGTGATATATCCTGTCAAGTCAGGGATGGGATGTGTGATATCATCATTTGGCATGGTGAGAATAGGGATCTGTGTCACAGAACCGTTGACCCCAGCCACAATACCCGCTCGCTCGTATATGGTTGCCAGCTCACTGTAGAGATAACCCGGATATCCCTTTCTGGATGGAATCTCGCCCTTGCTGGAAGATACCTCTCTCATAGCCTCCGCAAAGGAAGTCATATCTGTCAAGATAACTAGAATATGCATCCCAAGCTCAAAAGCAAGATACTCTGCCGCCGTCAGTGCCACCTTTGGAGTTATCAGCCTCTCCACAACTGGATCACTTGCAAGATTAAGAAACATGGTAACATGAGAAGACACACCACTCTCCTCAAACGCTCTGCGAAAGAAATCTGCCACATCGTACTTTACGCCCATAGCAGCAAATATAATACCAAATTCTTCACCGGAGGTGTCACCGAGAGATGCCTGCCTGACAATCTGTGCGGCAAGCTGATCATGTGGCAGCCCATTTCCTGAAAAAATGGGAAGCTTCTGCCCTCGGATCAACGTGGTAAGACCATCTATGGCAGAGATCCCTGTGCGAATATAATTTCGTGGGTACTCGCGCGTCACTGGATTGAGAGGCATACCATTGACATCTAACTTTTTCTCCGCGACGATCTCACCAAGACCATCGATCGGCTGACCGATCCCATTGAACGTGCGCCCAAGAATATCAGGCGATAAGGATACTTCAAGCGGATGTCCGGTAAAACGTGTGTGTGTATTGATCAGCGACATATTATCTGTGCCCTCAAATACCTGTATCACAGCTTTATCACCGTAAATCTCCACAACTCTCCCTATTTTCTTCTCCTTATCACCCACATTGATCTCGACAATCTCGTCATAGGAAGCGCCGGATACACCCTCTATGGCTACCAGCGGGCCATTGATCTCATGTAAGCCCAAATATTCAATTACCATAATCAGTGCCTCCCTTATCCATTCTTCTCTAAAACTTTGTTATAGAAGGTATCAATCGCCTTTTTATATTCATCAAATTTATATAGGGCATTATTTTCTACATCATATTTGATGGAGATCACCTTCTCAAAGATGGTATCCTCCTTTAAGATGGACATCGGCATCCCCATAGTGATTAGCGCCCGCGCTCTCTCATAAAGATACAGAATGGTCTCCATCATCTTAAGCTGCTTTTCCAAAGGCACACAGGTATCCTCTGGATGAAAGGCATTTTGCTGCAGAAAGCCGAGACGGATCACGCGCGCGATCTCTAATACCAGCTTCTGATCATCCGGCAGCACATCACTTCCTATCAATTTTACAATCTCCATCAGATTGCTTTCCTGATTTAATATAGCAACAATCTGATTTCGATTGTCTACAAATTCTGCACCCACATTGTCTGCATACCATGCAGCAAGATCCGTCAAATACTCGCTGTAGCTAGTCAGCCAATGTATAGCCGGAAAATGTCTTGCATATGCGAGCGATTTATCCAACCCCCAGAAACAGCGCACAAATCGCTTTGTGTTCTGTGTGACAGGCTCAGAAAAATCTCCGCCCTGCGGGGATACTGCGCCGATAATTGACACGGATCCCTCGGTTCCATTCAAATTTCTCATCATGCCGGCTCTCTCATAGAAGGCTGACAATCGGGATGCAAGATAAGCAGGAAATCCCTCCTCCGCGGGCATCTCCTCCAGACGCCCGGACAGTTCTCGAAGTGCCTCCGCCCACCGGGAGGTGGAATCTGCCATAATTGCGACATGATACCCCATATCACGATAATACTCAGCGAGAGTAATGCCTGTGTAGATACTCGCCTCACGGGCAGCCACCGGCATATTGGATGTATTGGCAATCAAGACCGTCCGATCCATCAGAGGATTGCCAGATTTCGGATCAACCAGCTTGGAGAAATCCTCAAGTACCTGCGTCATCTCATTGCCGCGCTCACCACATCCGATATAGACAATAATGTCCGCGTCAGACCATTTAGCAATCTGATGCTGTGTCATGGTCTTTCCCGTGCCAAAACCTCCCGGCACTGCGGCAGTTCCACCCTTTGCAAGCGGAAACAAGGTATCAAGTATACGCTGTCCAGTGACAAGGGGCTTTGATGCAGCAAACCGTTCATGTGATGGTCTTGGAACACGAATAGGCCATCTCTGTGTCATAGTGATGGGAACCGTATTGTGGTTATCCAGACGTAATGTGGCGATCGTGTCATGAATCGTGTACTCCCCATCTGCCACGACAGATAGAATCGTACCTTCCATATCAGGGGGAATCATTACTTTGTGAACAACAGCAGAAGTTTCTGGCACCTCCGCGATAATGGTACCACCGTCAACAATCTGTCCCGGTTTCACTACTATATGTGTTTTCCAGCGCTTTGTAGCATCTAGACTATCCACGCTGACACCACGGCTAATATAAGCTCCTGAGCTCTTTGCAATCTCATGGAGAGGGCGCTCGATGCCATCAAAAATATTGGAGATAATACCGGGTGCTAAGGTGACGGAAATGGCACCTCCAGTGGCAATTACCTCCTCGCCCGGCTTAAGTCCAGAAGTCTCCTCAAATACTTGGATGGTAGTCTGGTCACGCGTCAGACCGATCACCTCGCCCACGAGCTTTTCCTTGCCGACATATACCATCTCCGACATCTGGAAACCAGTATTTCCTTTTAGATAGATAACCGGTCCGTTAATGCCATATATTTTTCCTGTCTTTGTCATAGGAGCTGCTCCTTTTTAATTTATAAGAAATGAAAATGCTTCTTTCGCTTCCTTTAACTTTGTCTCAAAGGAATTATCTATTAATATGTTTCTGGACTGAATCACTGCGCGTGTTCCGCCCATAAATTCTGTATCACTCACAGTCAGATGAGCTTTCGTGGCGTCCTCCAGCTCTTTTAGCCTATCCGCGTCAGAAGGATCAATATATATCATAATATCATCTGTCCCTGCAAAATGAGCTGCCTCTTTAATCTGGCGAATCAAAAGCTCCTGATATTCTTTGGTCGTCATATATTCCACCAGATGCTCCTCTATCTCGGAGAACAGCATTGATTTTAGAGCCGTCTGCTTTTTCGTCATCTCTCTCTTAATCCTAAGCTGTTCCCGGAACAATTCTTTGTTCATCTCACGCTCAAGGCTTTCCCTGCCCAGCCGAATCTGCAGCTCTGCTTTTCTTTGTGCATCTATCTTATGATCCTCAAAAAGAATCTGCAGTGCTTTAGAATAATCATCAATAATCTGTGTGCTCTGGTTGGTGGCGCTCTCTATGGAAGCTTCCAGAAAATGCTTTAATTTTTCCTCTGTTGTCATAGACAACCTCCTTCCTATAGTTTTAAGCCAATTGCCTCATTTACATAGTCTGTGATAAAGTTTGGTTTGCGGCCTGTTCCATGCCGGTCAGGGATCTCCACAATTAGAGGCAACTTGTGATTAAGCTTAATATCATTGATAAGATCTGGGTATTCACGACCGAATTTTTCCGTGAGAAGGACGATTCCTATATTTTTGTCCGCCATAACGGTATTCAGCGTCTCCCTTAGCTCTTGCTTATCATGCACCACACTGCCTTCCACCCCGGCAAGGCGCATGCCGGTGTAAGTATCAATATTATCACTGATCAGATACATCTGCATGGCATGCCTCCCTCTTAGAGCTGGCCAAGGATCATAAAGGAAATAATCAATCCATACAGACACACACCTTCAGCAAGTCCAACAAAGATAAGAGACTTACCGAGAATAGAGGAATCCTCGCTGATGGCTCCCAGAGCCGCAGATGCAGCAGAAGCCACGGCAATGCCTCCTCCGATACAGGACAATCCTGTCACAAGCGCTGCAGCAAGATATCCCAAACCTGTGGCGGAAGCAGCCGCATCCACTTCAGCAGCCGCAGAGGCTCCTCCGCCATATAGAAGAATATTGGAGAGCAACAGTGTTCCAAAGAACAGAAAACAATTAAAGCCAAGTGATATCTTATATCTTCCCTTGGTTTTGCTGCCAAGCAAAAATGATCCAAATGGAATAATAATGCTAAAGGTGAGGGCAGCTATTAAAGTTACCTTTACTAATAATGTCATAACGATGACCTCCTTAAGATTTTGGTATAAAGTAATTAAAAAATTATTTTGTATATGGTTTAAACTCTCGGCCTGTTCCCTTATAAAAACGGCTGAAAAATTCATAATATTCAAGGCGCAACACCTGTATGCCGACAATAAGTCCCTCCATGCCGCACACAAATAGATTACCCAAAACAATGACAATCCAATTGGGCGAAGCTCCATTTTCAGCTCCGGCAAGCATTAACACCACCTCCATCATGGCTGCATGGCTGACCGCAAAGGCTCCAATACGCACAAAGGAGAGCGTGTTGGAAAAGTAACTTAGCAAAACCTCAAACAACTCAAAAAAACCTTGCGTGAGAAACATTCCAATGCCACCCTCTATTAATTTGGGTTTCTTCTCCAACAAAGCTGTGAGTGGCTCCTTTGCCGCGATAACCAACAGTGGAAGCACAAACATAACAATCAGCACAATCGCTGCAGGAAGCTTATGTCCTGTCATAAACAGAAGGATGGTGACAGCCACAGACAGATAAAACACAAGACCAGCGATACCGTTCGTCCCAAATAAAGCAGACTCCATATCATGGATCTTCAAACCATTCATTATATTAATAACCATCGTGCCCATCACAAGGACCATACCAAAGGCGATCGCTATAATAAATACAGTATTCAACCTTCCAATTAAAGGCAGGCTTGTCATATGGGATATCGGGCGCATCCACACGGCATCTATCACATTCTCAAAACCAAATACACTGCCAAACAAAAAGCCGAACAACGTAGAAAAGATTCCAGCACAGGAAACAATCGCCGCCAGATCCATCTTCTTAAACCGGTACAAAAGTGCACCTCCGGCAAATAAGAGCAAGCCCTGTCCCACATCTCCGAACATAGCTCCAAAGATAAATGTGTATGTGAGAGCAAGAAAGATCGTTGGATCAAATTCATGGTAAGCAGGAAGTCCATACATGCGCACAAACATCTCAAAGGGCTTGAAAAGCTTTGGATTTTTTAATTTCGTTGGAGGTTGTGTATGATTAGTGTCCTCCTCTATGATACAATGAACTTTCTCATCTCCCTCTATCTCATAGGTAAAGGCCGCTGCATCCTCCTCTGACATCCATCCACACAAAATATAAAATGTATCCTTTTTGTTCAAAGTGCGTGCTGCCAGCTTTCGTATATCAAAATTTTCTGACGCCATGGTAAGCCGCTCTCTCGCAAAGCGCATCTGGGCAGCCGTTCGGGAGAGAATATGATTTATCTCCTTATCCAGACTGTCTATCTGCTCCTCCAGCTCCTTCATGGCAGACTCCAGCTCATTGTACGCCTCATTTGGTGTACCCTTATAATCTCCTTTTAGATAAAATCTCTCGAAATGGAGAGAAGAGTACACGGCATCTATCTGATCTGCCTCAGCGGCAAGAACAAAATAGACACCCCACACATATTCACTGTCACTCTGACATCGGTGAAAGATAGTGTGCAGATCATTGTCAATATATTGTTCAAATTTATCATAATACTCCAGAGCGATCTTGCCAAAGCGATATTTGACATGCTTAAAGTTCATAATACTCTCAATATTATAGTGCAGATCTCTAAAATGGGCAATATCATTTAAAGAAGCTCGATATTTTACCACTGTCTCCTGAAGCTGTTGCTTCTTTTCTTCTATGGGAGAAAGCCTCTCCTCTAACTGATTGATCAGAGCGATACATTCATCAATGGAAAGACTCACCTCCTCGGAGGCAGAATCAGGCAGTTCGTTGGCATAAATAGATGCTTTTTGAACGATTTCTTTATATGGATTGCTTTCAGCAAAGGGAGCGATATTCTGCACTGTCTTTAGCTCGGAAACAGCATTTTCAAGTTGAATTTCATATTTGGACAAATATTGTCCTGCAACACGATCGATGTCATCCTTTGGACCAGTGATGCTTATGAATTTCATTTTAACAATCATGGGATGTCACCTCCTCAAATAAGCTTACGTATATGTGATATAGCGTGCAATTTCTTCATGGCTCAGCCCATAGCGGATTCCCTCGACAATCGTCGTTATCAAATCCGTCTCCTGCTCCTTTTCATACAAGTACGAATCGACACAGAGAATGGAATATGGGTATTTTCGCACACTGGCTCTGTGAATAGCATGAAGAGCCGCATGGTAGCGTCGCTCCAACTCAGACGGAGAATCCTCCGAAAATTGCTCGCCGTAGCGCGTTGAGCGAATCAGCTCTGCCAAACTATCTAGGTTTTCTGCCTCTGTCATGGAGACAATGGTTTCCCTCTTAAGCCGGTAATACACAGGAATCAAACTATCAAAAATATCAGCGGCAGACATCTTATAGTACTTTTTTAAACGGTAGATCCACTGAATATTCAGCATATCCATCTTTGAGCCATACGCCTCTAAAAGAGCATTTTTTTCTTTTCCTGAAAACTGCTTATGGATTGACTTCCACGTACTTCCAAAATAATACAGATCCAGCGCCATCTCATAATCAAATAGCGTGGTTCCCTGCCCGGCATTGTCATAGATCCCGGACAGAATAGAATGATATTCTGTACCCCTCAAAGCATCTATCAACCGGCCCAGCATGGAGGTACCATTCAGCTTTGCAATATCAAAGGAAAAATATCTCTGATAAAACCATGCTGCATCTTCATCTGCAATAGAAATAACATTTTCATCATAGACTGTGCGCAGACACAATTTAAGAAAAGCAATCTCATAACGAATCACATACAATTCAAGAAACTGGCGCTGTTTTAAATTACAAAAACGATATATTCTGGAAAAGTCCCTCCATATGCTCTTCTTTAGGTATTGCTCTATGGCACTGCGGTGCAGGGAGGTCTCGTCAAGGCTCTCAAGTGTCTGATTATAACCGGGCTGTTGCTTGAGATAGGCGGCAGCGTCCGCTATGGAGGAGCAGCCTGCCAGCTCGAAAAGCTGGGAGCGTGTCAGAAGGCGGCTCTGCATCGCACGAATCTTTGTCGCAAGCCCACTGTAGGATAATATTTGATTCATAGCAGTTATGCTCCAATAATTGAATGAAGAATCTGCATCGCCCACATTGTATGATTCTTCTCAAAATTCGCCTCCAGAATCTCAAGCGTGTGGGAGGTTTCCACCCTAAGCCGAGACAATTCCTCCTCCTTTTGAGCATTAAGCTTCTCCTTTAGAGCTCCAAGTTGCTCATTTGTGTCTCTGGCAAGTTCGGCGTCATATTCCTTTGTCCGCTGTTCCATCTCAAGAGCCAGCTCCTTCTTCTGGCTGTCTGCGGATTCCAAAATGCGTACCGCAGTACCCTCAATCTGGGAGAGCTGACTGATAATCGTATCCATATGATTTTCCATAGTTCCCTCGTTTCTGCGCTGCTTTATGAATATAGTTATAAAAATTTTATAAATTCCATATACATAATACACCATTTTTATAAAAAAGCCATAGTTATTTTGATAGAAAATTGTTAAGAATCTCTTTTTTTTTCGTACATTATAGTGTATTATAAAGAAATCAAAGGATTTTATCCACAGACAACTTGATAAAAAATAGTGTGAGGTTTAACTATGAGACTTAGAAATGTAAGAGGAGCAAAGGAGGCGATCGATGAGAGTGAATACGTCATCAAGGAGCCTGTCAAGTGGAAGGGAAGATGGCGGGAGCTATTTGGAAATAACCACCCCATTCATCTTGAGATCGGTATGGGAAAAGGCAAATTTATAACCACATTGGCAGCAGAACACCCTGACATCAATTATATCGGGATTGAAAGATTCTCAAGTGTTCTCTTCCGTGCACTGGAAAAACAACAGGATCAAAAACTATCCAATCTAATTTTTCTGAGAGAGGACGCAGCAGAAATTACAGAGTACTTTGATTTTTCTGAGATAAACAGAATCTACCTGAATTTCTCTGATCCGTGGCCAAAAGATAGGCATGCCAAGAGAAGACTGACCTCAAAAGAATTTTTTGCAAGATATAACCAGATTTTAAAACCAGATGGAGATGTACAATTTAAGACGGACAACCGTATGCTGTTTGACTTTTCGCTGGAGCAGGTTGAGGAAGCAGGATGGACGCTTGCCGTCCAAACCTTTGATCTACATCACAGTGTATACCAAGATGGTAATGTAATGACAGAATATGAGGAAAAATTTTCCGCCAAGGGCAATCCTATATGCAAACTTGTGGCTGTCCGATCGCTTCAGGAATAATATTTCCCTCACCTTCATATACTGATGGAAAGAGTTCTTTATTATCTGTTGAGGAATGAGGGCGTATATGGGAAAGGGAAAAAGTGTCAAGCATAAGCTTGCCGGAATTATGTACCAAAATCCCGGCATTGACAAAAAGGCTCTTAACATGAAGAAATCTTTTGACGAAGTAAAAGGAATCTTAGATAGTGCCTTAAAAAAGAAAAAATAATACGGAGGAGGAAAAACAATGGCAAAGGTTTTTACCGATCAAGATTTTGATCAGGAGGTGCTACAGTCAGATCTGCCTGTGTTGGTGGATTTCTACGCAGACTGGTGTGGACCTTGTAAGATGATGTCACCGATCATTGAGAATCTGGCAGTCGAGTATGCAGGAAAGGTGAAGATTGGAAAACTCAATGTGGATACCAGCCCAGCAACAGCAGCGCGCTATAAAGTGATGTCCATACCAACCATGATATTATTTGTGGGAGGAAATATAAAAGAGACGATCGTGGGCGCTGTGCACGAGAAAGATCTGGTTCAGAAAATTGAAGAAGGAATAAAAGGATAATTTCAAACCAAAAAGAGGAGGAGAGGGGTTTCCCTACTCCTCCTCTGGTAATGTTATACCTTTTTCTGCAAGCTTTTTGTCCAAAAAGCGATCAATCAGATAAGCGATCACAGCGACACAGGGAACACCAAGGAACATGCCCAAAGGCCCCGCAGCCCATCCGCCGGCTGTGATGGCAAAGATAATCCAAAGTGGCCGCAGCCCTGTGGAATCCCCCAGAATCTTAGGTCCAAGATACAGTCCATCAAACTGCTGAATAACCAGAATAATAAACAAAAACAATATGGACTGTTTTGGATTAACGATCAAAATAATAAAAAAACCGGGCACTGCTCCAATAAATGGTCCAAAATAAGGGATCATATTGGTAACACCAACGATCACACTGATAAGAACAGCAAACGGGAACTTTAATAGACTCAGCACAATCAGACAGATCGTTCCAATAATCAGGGAATCAATCAACTTGCCAACAATAAATCCTCCAAATATACTATTACATTCTCCAAGTGTTTTCATCAGAGAGACATATTTTTTGTCTGACAGAAAAACATGTAGAAATCGCTTTGCATTGTATGACAAAATTCTTTTGTCTGAGAGCACATAACAGGATATAATTATGCTGATAATAAGATTAATCAGCCACTGGACCACAGAGATAGATGCCGTGTAGACAAGTGGTATCAGATCGCTTAATAGTGTCGTAATGCTGCTAAGCACCACAGGCAAAGCATCATTGAGGGGTTTCTCTACCAACGTCCAATCAAAGCTTGGAAAATACGCCTCCAAGGCAGTCAACCATCCTCGCATCTCATCCACACTTGGAAGAGCAAGAATCAGATCATAGATACTCTTGGCAAGTTGAGGGATAATAAAGATAAAAAACAATATAACAAGCCCTATCACTAAGATATAAGTGGTAAGGATACTGAGAAAACAACAAAGCTTGCGAGATTTTATTCCAAGTTTTTCCTTAAAAATAAGCTTATCCAGCTTCTGAACCAACGGATTAAGCACATAAGCCATAAATGCACCGATCAAAAAAGGAGAGAGCTTACCTATCAGATGTGCCAGAAAACCTGTTGTCTCCTTCCAATTAAAGATCGCCCGTATACCCACCGTGCAGATCAATACCACACATATTGTGTAGATGGAAATAGTAAAGTACTTTTTGTTTGACTCAAATTTGTTTTTGTTCTCATAAGAGTTCATATGCATCATCACCCCTCATATATCATTCTATTAATATCTATCATAGCACATATTATGGGAAAAAAAGCAGTCTTTTATAAAATTAAAAAATTTTTTAAAAATTTTTAAAAAAATACTTGACCTTTTTTAAATCCTGTTATATAATAACTTGCGTGTCACAGAGAAATAAATAAGCGCTTCTAGCTCAGTTGGTAGAGCACCTGACTCTTAATCAGGGTGTCCAGGGTTCGAGCCCCTGGAGGCGCACTTAAAAGAACTGTTTTTGAGGACATAAGAGCCTTGGGGACGGTTCTTTTTGTATTTCTTTCAATTTTCTTCAGACATACATAACCTTTTACAAGCTTTTAAAAATTATGCGTTATTCAAAAGATAGCATTATCAGTAAGTACGACTGGTAAGGGCTTTTTTTTTCTACAATTATGTGTTATAATTTTCTGGCAGGATAGAACAAAGAGGGGGAGCGTGCGATATGGATATTAAGATAAGCGATTTACAGGCAGTGAATCAGCCAGAGCAGCAAGCTCAGGCTGCGGCAAAGGACGAAGCGTTCCGTTTTACTTTGGTCAGCAAGATCTCGGAACAACAGCTTCAAGAGCGCTTGAGCGGACTGATGTCAGACATTGTGATATCTGGCAATCGCATTAAAAAACATATGGATATCCGGGATATGCGCAAATACAGAGATCTGATCAAGACCTTTCTAAATGAGATTGTAAACCGTTCGCATGGCTTTTCTAGAGAGAATTTCCTCGATCGGAGAGGGCGCCACAGAGTGTACGGCATTATCCGGCTGATAGATCAGAATCTGGATGAGCTGGCACAGCAATTGATTGCGGAGGAGAAAGATTCTCTCGCTATATTGAACAGCGTCGACGAGATCAGAGGACTTCTGATGGATATATTCCTGTAGAATAGGCAAAAGAAGAGGACAAAATGACAACATTTAACAATGTGGTGGGACATGAAAAAATTATAGAGCATTTCCAAAATGCAGTGCGCTTAGATAAGATTTCTCATGCATACATTCTAAGTGGAGAGGATGGTGCTGGCAAAAGCTTACTGGCGCATCTGTTCTCCATGACGCTTCAATGCGAAAAAAAAGGAATCTCCCCATGCGGGGAATGTACCCTCTGCCGGCAAGCAGAAAGCCATAACCAGCCAGATATTATATGGGTCACACACGAAAAGCCGGGAAGCATTGGCGTGGAAGATATACGAGCGCAAGTGGTGGGGGATATGCAAATGAAGCCCTACCACAGTCCTTATAAAATATATATTATAGATGAGGCAGAAAAACTGACAGTTCAGGCACAGAACACACTTTTAAAAACTATAGAGGAACCGCCGGAATATGGCATAGTGATCTTTTTGACCACCAACGCTGACGGCTTCCTGCCCACAATTCTCTCCCGCTGTGTTGTGCTACAGCTAAAGCCTGCCACCAATGAGGCAGTGGCACGGTATCTTGTGGAAACAGTTCAGATACCTGATTACAAGGCAAGGCTCTGCGCCGCATTTGCACAGGGAAATGTAGGAAAGGCTGTCCGGTATGCCTCCAAGGAAAGCTTTGATGAGATGAGGCAGCATGTATTTCAACTTCTCAAGAATATTTCAGACATGCAGGAATCCAGAATCTATGAAACCGTGGGAGAGCTTACTGCCTACAAGGAAAATATCAATGATTATCTGGATCTGATGCTGCTTTGGTTTCGGGATGTGCTGATATTCAAAGTGACAAAGGACGCGAACAGCATGGTACTCCGGGAAGAGCTTGCTGGCATATCCGGTCGTGCAGCGCGAAGCTCTTATGAGGGGCTGGAAGAAATTATTGTGGCGATAGACAGAGCAAGGACAAGACTTCGGGCAAACGTAAGTTTTGAGCTTGTCATGGAGCTTTTGCTGTTTACGATAAAGGAGAATTAAAATGGTTAAAGTTATAGGAGTGAGATTCCGCGCGGCGGGAAAAATCTATTTTTTTGATCCGCTGGAGCTAGAGATAGATACGGGGAGCCACGTTATTGTGGAGACCGCGCGAGGCATTGAATATGGGACTGTGGTTCTCGGCCCACGCGAGGTGGAAGAATCAAAGGTAGTTCAGCCACTAAAGGCTGTGATCCGCATTGCCACGCCGGAAGACGACGAGGTGGAGAGCAAAAATAAGGAAAAAGAAAAGAACGCTTTTGACATCTGTCTGGAAAAAATAAAGAAGCATCAGCTTGAGATGAAGCTGATCGATGCAGAATACACCTTTGACAACAATAAGGTACTCTTTTATTTTACGGCTGATGGGCGAATTGATTTCCGCGAGCTTGTTAAAGATTTGGCGTCAGTATTTAAGACTCGCATAGAGCTTCGTCAGATTGGCGTGAGGGATGAGACAAAGATTCTGGGAGGAATTGGCATATGCGGCAGAACATTATGCTGCCACAGCTACCTGCCAGAATTTATTCCTGTATCCATCAAGATGGCAAAGGAACAAAATCTATCATTAAATCCAACAAAAATATCTGGTGTGTGTGGCAGACTGATGTGCTGCTTGAAAAACGAAGAAGAAACCTATGAATTTTTAAACAGCAGACTTCCCAATGTCGGAGATTTTGTGACGACAGATGATAATCTAAAGGGGGAGGTCCAAAGTGTCAGTGTACTGCGCCAGCTTGTGAAGGTAATTGTCACCGTAAACGATGAAAAAGAAGTGCGCGAGTATCATGTGGATCAGCTCAAATTCAAGCCAAAGCGCAAGAAAGAAAAGATGAATATCGCAGATGCAGAGCTTAAGGCTTTAGAACTCTTAGAGCGCAAGGAAGGAAATTCAAAGCTCAATGACAATTAAGCTTAAAGAAAAGGAGCGGATCGATGAGCTCCACAGAAATGGATACCAGATTATACAGAATACAGATGGTTTTTGTTTTGGCATGGATGCTGTGCTTTTGTCCGGCTATACTGTGGTCAAAAAAGGAGAGTGTGTGCTGGATATGGGCACTGGCACTGGAATTATTCCCATTCTTCTGGAGGCAAAGACAGAAGGGCAACATTTTACTGGGCTAGAGATCCAGCCTCAAAGTGTAGATATGGCAAAACGCAGCGTGGCTCTCAATCATCTGGAGGAAAAAATAACAATTGTGGAGGGCGATATTAAAAATGCGTCCTCCCTTTTTGGGAAGTCCATTTTTGATGTGATCACATGCAATCCGCCATATATGAATGAAAATCATGGATTAAAAAATCCTCAGCTTCCCAAGGCAATCGCAAGACATGAATTGTTGTGCAGTTTGGAGGACGTCGTTCGTGAAGCCGCATATATGCTGCGCCCCGGTGGCCGCTTTTATATGGTCCACCGTCCAAGACGCCTGATAGAGATTATCAGCATGCTATCAGCCCACAAACTTGAAGTAAAACGATTAAAACCAGTATATCCCACAAAGGAAAAAGAAGCAACTATGATTCTGTTGGAGGCAGTAAGAGGCGGCAATCCTCTCTTAAAATTGGAAAAACCCGTGATCGTCTACAAAGAGCCGGGTGTATATTCTGATGAGATATATGAAATCTATGGATATTAGTATATACTGTAAAAATCATTACTCAATATAATAAAACAATTCAGGACACCCTAATCAGAAAATATATTCACATAATACTCTGTACACGAAAAACAGATTAGAAATGAGGAATAAAATGTCAGGAAAATTATATCTGTGTGCCACTCCAATTGGCAATCTGGAGGATATCACTCTCCGAGTGCTGCGCACGTTGAAGGAGGTAGATCTGATAGCGGCAGAGGATACCAGACATAGTATTAAATTATTAAACCACTATGAGATCAAAACTCCCATGACCAGTTATCATGAACATAATAAGATTGAAAAAGCACATTATCTGGTTGATCAGCTTCTATCAGGAAAATCAATTGCACTGGTGACGGATGCTGGAACACCTGCCATCTCCGATCCCGGTGAGGAATTGGTGCGCCAATGCTATGCAGCAGGAATAGAGGTAACATCACTTCCGGGCCCGGCAGCGTGTATTACAGCACTCACACTTTCTGGACTTTCTTCGCGCCGTTTTGCCTTTGAAGCATTTCTTACACCTGACAAAAAAGAACGCCAGAGAATACTTAAAGAGCTGAAAGCAGAGACAAGGACAATTATTATATACGAAGCACCTCATCATCTAATAAAAACAATAGAAGAGCTGAAAGATGTACTGGGAGAGCGCCAAGTTACCCTTTGCAGGGAGTTGACCAAAAAGCATGAGGAGGCATGGCAAACCACCTTCTCGGAGGCACTTGTCCATTATAAAAATGAAGCTCCGCGCGGAGAGTATGTGCTTGTGATAGAGGGAAGAAGCAAGGAAGATCTTCAGAAAGAGCAACAACAGAATTGGCAGAAAATGTCTATTGTGGAACATGTGGCTTATTATGAAGAGCAAGGCTGGGAACATAAGGAAGCGATGAAGCTCGCTGCCAAGGACAGAGGTGTCAGCAAGAGAGAAATCTATCAAGCTTTATTAAAGTAAACGGGAGCTATAGTGCATGAATACTATGCCTCGATCGGCTCCCATTCTTTGTACTTATGGAGCTTCTGTTTTTTCTGTCAACTGATAACCTGCAAGATACGCAAGCTTAGCAACAGTCTGCCTCGAAACCTTTTTTCCCTCAAATTCAATAAGATCCTCCGTCGAGCCAGTAAAGATGTCACTTGCCACATATTTTTTCAATATAATGGTATCCTCATCCACAAAGACCTCCAGAGGGTCTCCCACCTCAATGTGTAAATTACGCCTAAGTTCCATAGGTAAGGTAAAACGTCCCAGCTCATCCACCTTTCTGATTACGCCTGTATCTTTCATGTGTAGTCCTCCAATTTAGAGTGTGTCATTCGTCCTATACATATGAATAACATATGAATACGAAAATGTCAATATTATGAAGAACAAAAGACATGGTAATTTGTTAAATTGCATTTATGTGAATATTTGTAACATCTTGTAGGATAAATTTTCTTTCATTATTTTTGGAAAAGGTCCGTATAACCAGTCCGCTGTTTTCCTCCGTCACCCCGCTTCCGCTTAGTGAAAAACGTAACGGATACTAAGCTCGAAACTACCTCGCTAAGTACCAACGTTTTTCAATAGGTTCCTTGAGGAAAACAGCGGACTGGCTATACTGCTATGCTGCTGAGCATCTTATACACGCTGTCATAGACAGAATAGAATGTGATTATTCATTTATTGCAGGAGATTTTAATTGCTCGTCAAATTCAAGTGTTCATCGTTATTTGTTGGGGCAACAATCTCTGCATAATGAAGAATCAAATCCATATTGGTATGATTTAGCAGAAAGCTATGGGAATATAAAAGGTATAGAGACAGATGTAACGCTTGATTTTAGAACAAATCCTCGTTGGAATGGGAAAAATACAATAGAAATCAATCAAAGATGTGATTGTATTTTCATTAGAAATCCTTATCCGAAAGATTTCTCTTGTTTAGTCTATTGTAATACTTTTGGGAAGGAAATAGATTTTCATACAAATCTTACAGCAAGTGACCATTGGGGAGTGTTTTGTGATTTGGATTTTATTTAGAAGATTTTAGCAGATTGCATTTTGTTGATTAGGAAAACGAAGAGCAATGAATTGATATTTTTTTATGGAATAGAGTCCCAACAAAAAGAATATATTTGATTGTTATTTTTCCTGAAAACATTCGCGTAAAGTACACCTTGATGTTCTGCTCGCAAATCAGCAGAAAAATAGTAGCCATAGTGGGAATACATACATATAAGTATTTTAAGTACAATAATCCATTGGGAATGATAATT
>CAJUOO010000046.1 GCA_910588535.1 uncultured Lachnospiraceae bacterium
CGGCGCTTAGCGAGGTAGTTTCGAGCTTAGCATCCGCTGCGTTTTTCACTAAGCGCAAGCGGGGTGACGGAGAACCATAGGCAGTTCACCGGGGCGGAGCTTTTCAGAAAATGATACAACATATTTTTAACAACAGATAAAGTATAAAATTTACAGGAAGTCATGGTTTCTTGTTCAATAGGTTCTTTGAGGAGCAGATAGCGTGAGGACAACCGCCTTTATGAGAGGGCGGTTTATTTATGCGCACTTTCGCACAGTGGATATATATTGTTAGGACGGTGGTGTACGGAACGAGCGGTTACTCGGTTGCGGCCGTGAGCGTTGTGCTGACAGCGTTTTGTATGCTTGTTGTAGAGATATACACGATTAGGTTTGGTATAATAATGCAAAAAATGCAACACAATAGTATAAATATTTTATAACAAAGCCGTGCCATAACAGGAACAAAACCCGGAATCGTTTTCTTGTATTGTATATTTTGAAATTGTATGATAAAATAGTGGATATGTTATGTGTATCCTTGCCTGAAAATCCACTTCCGAAAAAGGGGGAACCTATGTTGACAGTAGATAAATAGATGGAGAGATAGACCTGTGATTGATGTTGAGCGGGAGTTTTTTGGTTTTGCAGGTAGTGAAATATTGTCTTAAGGAAGCGGGAGAGCAAAGCATGGATGAGATACAAAATAGCCTGAAGGGTATATTAGTATATCTGTTAAAGGATTCGGAGGTACAAGAAAGAGTAAAAGAGATTGTCAGAGAGGACATCGATCAGGGAGGGAAGCTAGAGCAGAGGCTTGAAGAATTAGAGAAGGAGAAAAAGGCGCTGCATCATCGGCTGGAGGAGGCTCATATTGAGTGTGAGAGACTGCATAAGAATTGCAGGAAGCTGGAAGATGAGAAGGCTGTATTAGAACAAGAGAAGAAGGATATTCAGAAATCTAAGGATGAGCTGTCAAAGCAGTTTCAGACCCAAAAAAAGGAGCTTGAGCCATTTGAGGAGCTAAAAGAGATCTGGCAGGGACTTTCAAAGTTGGATAAGAGCCAGAAATCATATTTAAAAAACCTGTGTGGTGCGTGGGATATTAAGTCTTTTATTGCACTGGGAAAAGATAAAAACGGGATTCGGCAGCTTTGGAATTTTATTAAAGATGAAATAATGAATTCAAACAGAAGGATGGAGCATATCCGGGTGCTGGCAAAGTTTTTTGATCTGTGCATCAGTGTGTATAACAGCACGAATATCAGAAAGGAGCACTATGAGAGGATAGAGGTTTTTATCGGCAGGGAATATGATTCAAGGCATTGCATCAAGACTTCGGAGAGTATTGTCAACGGGGTAGTTCAGGAGGTTTTATTGAATGGTTATTCTTTACAGGATGATGTGATGAAGCCTATAGTGATTGTGAGGTAGAGAAGATGGATAAAAAATGGAATATCATGGATAAGAAAGTGATAAGCGAAAAATGCTGTCAGATGGAGGCTAAGATTCGGGATATTTTTAAATCCCCCAATAATTGGGTGAATGGATTTATCCGGTTGGTCAGCCTTGAGGGAACATGGTATCACCACAGGGAAACTGATATTTTTATTCCGATGACGCAAAATTATATCGAAAAGACTTATATGGCAGAAACAAAGCCTGAGAAGGGTTCCACACGTGTGAAGTCGGGCCTGATTTATTGGGATTTTATGAGCGAGGAGGAGGCTCTTAAGGTTCTGCCCAATTTGCCGGGGTCAAATATGCCAAAGGCAGTCGGTGCATCCAGCTTGGGTGAAAAATGCAAGAATAAAAAGATCTTGTTGAGAGACGGCAAGGTTTACGATGATAAGTCAAAAGGCGTGCGTGCTCTGCAAAAGAATGAGGGTGGGTCGATTTTGCAGATTTATCATCTGGAAGATCAATATAGTAGAAAAGAGGAAGTGTCTTGGTTTTTTGATATATATCTTTGGGCGAAGGCAGGAATTATACCTTCCGTTTTGTATGCCTTTAAGGACTGTTGGAATACCATGCAGTTTCTGATTGATAATTTTAATAATATTGATTTTGATGAATTTATTGCTCTGGGAGAGAAAGATGAGGAAGTCATCGCTGTGATGCAAGCGCGCGCTGAGGAGGAAAAGCAGAAGGAAGCACAACAGATAGAAGAAAACTTGCAGGAAACAAAGCTGCAATCGCCAGAGGTATCTGAAAATACTGAGGAGATAACAGCAGAGCTAAAGAGCATAGAAAAGACGGCGGAGCCTGAGGAGTTGGAGGTAACAAAGAGAGCGTCCGATCTATCAAAGGTGACAGAGGAACCAGAGGGAGTGGAGATGTCAAAGGTTATGGCAGATCCAAGTACAGAGAAAGATCCGATAGCTGTGGCACAGACTGTGGAAGGGATGTCAGAAACAGTCAAAGAGCTGGAAAAGACAAAAGAATCAACGGTAAACACAGAAGAGATAGAGGAATTCGATGTAACAGAGGTGTCAGAGAAAACGGAAGGGCCAGAAACTGTGAAGAGTGCAGAAACAGTAGATAAACTGGAGGCAACAAAGGCGCCGGAAGAGACGAGAGAGCCAGAGATTCTGAAAGAGGCAGAAAAGCTAGAAGAGCCAGAAATTGTAGAGAGTGCTGAAAAGGTAGATGAACTAGAGGCGACGAAGGCGTTAGAGAGAATGGAAGAGCTGGAGGCTTTGCAGAAGGCAGAAAAGTTAGAAGAGCCAAAAGTTGTGAAGGGTGTAGAGAAGATAGAAGAATCTGAGGCAGTGAAAGAGATAGATAAGGCAGAAGAGCTGGAAGTTGTGAAGGGTTCAGAGAAAGTGGAAGAACCAGAGGCAGCGAGAGCGTTAGAAAAGATAGAAGAACAGGAAGCAGAGAAAAGTATACAAGATGGAGTAAAATCGGAGACAGCGAAGGCGTTAGACAGGGCAGAATATCTGGAAACTACGAAGGCAGCCGTAGAGTTGGATATTTTGAAGGATCCAGAAGAGAGTATAGAGCTGGAAGGTATAGAAAAACCAGTGGCTGAAGAAAACTTGGAGAGAGAGCCAGAGTGCAGTGAAAAATCAGAGGCTATAGAAGAAACAGATATATCGGAGACGCAGAAAATGCAGAGAGTATGGAATGTGTTGGATGCATTGGATGAGCCGGAGGAGATCGTTGAGCCAGAGAGTTATTTTGTGCCAGAGTCAGCAGAGAGAGATGCAGAAGAAACACAGAATATGCAAGAGGTATTAGAGGTGTTAGACACGACGGACGCCTTGGAGGAGAAAATGCCAGAGGTGATGGCAGAACCTGAGGTGACAGCGAAGGATAAGCCAGCAGAAGTGGAAGTGATGGCAGAGCCTGAGAGAGAAAAAGCGCCGGAGGAGCCCATTGCTTTGCAGAAGCTTTCTGGGGAGACAGAGGATAGGTTGCAGGAACAAAATAATCAAGCTGAGGTAACAGAAGAGATGGATATGGACCAAGAGGGAATGTACGATAATACAGATAGAATACAGGAATTGCTGGATTGTGATAAGGAAAGGTGCCGACTGGAGCCTTATGATAGGGATATTTTATATGATATTATCAGAGGGCACTGGGAACTGTTTGATCAGAATACTGATGGAAAGATGGCTGGCAAGGATTTAATTGCAAGAGATCCAAGACAGGATATCAGGCAGGGAGTTGTCGGCATTGATTTTGGAACAAAGAGCACGGTTGTGGTTCGTCAGGATACTACCAACCGGATTGTTCCTATCCGCATTGGCACGGGAAATTTGAGCAGTGAGGTTAAGGATGAGGATTTTGAAAATCCATCGATCATAGAATTTACTAATGTGAAGAAGTTTATGGAGGCATACCAGAAGGAAGAGGGCAGGCCCCATACCTCCTGCAATGATATCTTTGTGTCTTACGATGCTTGTGAGGATTTTAAGAATTGTAAGCCGGAAGATTTCTATGCGTATTTTAGTGAATTAAAACAGTGGGCGAACCGCGACAAGGGAAGTGTGGTGATCAAGGATAAGCAAAAGAGAGAGTATTATCTCGGTGAGCACATGAACCCGACGGAGAGTGTTGTCAATCCTATTGAATTATATGCTTATTATATTGGCTTGTATATCAATAATATGCGTAATGGCATCTACTTAAAATATCTTATGACCTTCCCGGTAGGGTATGCGAAGGAGGTAAGAGATTTTATTGCCAACAGTTTTTATGAGGGAATTAGAAAGTCACTTCCAGCAAGCATATTAAATGATGCGAAGTGTATGGAGCAGTTTAAGGTGGAGCTTGGTATCAGCGAGTCGGCAGCTTATGCAGTTACAGCCTTGGAGCAGAGTCATCTTGAGCCAAAGGATGAGACAGAGCAGCTTATGTATGGTATCTTTGACTTTGGAGGCGGAACGACGGATTTTGATTTTGGAATCTGCCGAGGAGCGACGGAGGAGGAGTATGAGAAGGATGCTTATGATTATGTTCTGGAATGTTTTGGCGCTGACTCAGATGTGACTCTTGGAGGAGAGAATATACTAGAGCTTATGGCATATCAGGTGTATCAGCAGAATCTTGAAGTATTTCGGGAGAAAAGGATCACCTTTACGCTTCCTCTTGGTGAGAACAGTTTTGCGGGAAGTGAGACTTTGCTTATCAATTCTCAGATTGCAAGAAGAAACATGGCGATTCTTAAGGAAGAGCTTCGTCCTTTATGGCATCAGGAGCAGGGCTGGAGAAAGAAATATCAGTTAGACAACGAGACGCAGGGCGAGGTTGACAGGGAGGGAATTGTAGTTTCTCTCTATAATATGGATGGAGAGCCTGTACCACAGTGTATTTTAGAATTTTCCAGTCAGGATCTGGTAGAGATGATCAAAAACCGGATTCAGAAGGGAGTGGATAGCTTCTTCCAGTGCCTGATTAAGATTTTCCTTTGCAAGAAGGAAGCGAGGAAGGAAGAAAACAATATCTATATTTTCTTGGCAGGAAATTCCAGTAAGTCTGTTTTTGTAAAGGAATTATTTCAGAAGAAGATAGAAGAGTACTACAGCAGGGCGAAGGGAATGACAGAGGAGCTTGGAAATGCGCACTTTGTCCTGATTGATCCACTTGCCGGTGAGAGAAGTGATTGTGATCATTATGTGCCCAATGCAAAGACTGGTGTGGCGTATGGTCTGTTAAAGAGCCGTGATGGAAGTTCCATCAAGATTGTGAAGAATCATGAGACAGATTCCATGCAACAGTCGCGGTTTCACTACTATCTGGGAAGAGATCGCAGGCATCACTTTGACTGCCGCTTCTCACCGACGGAGATTGATTACAAGAAGTGGGTTCCATTCCAAGGGGCAACCAGAGAAGTGGTTCGTATCTATTACACCAATAATCCGATGGCAGATGCTAAACTTGAGCAGCTTTCTATTGAAAATGTGCCATATAAGGAGATCAATATTGAGGTGAAGGAGGATGCATATCTGTTTATTCGGACTGTGGAGCCGGATATGGTGGAATATGTGGTTGCGAAGGAAGTAGAAGATATATCGGGCAGCGAGATCAAAAAGTGCTATTTTAATTAATATAACTTTATTATATTTTCATGAGTTTATAGATTTGAGATAAAACGATGACTTCTTGTATGATGAGTTTTTTATCATGTTCATATGAGGCCCGTATAGCCAGTCTGCTGGTTTCCTCCGTCACCCCGCTTGCATTATCTATCCTGTACAAGCAAAGATACAGCGTGTTTTGCCTAACTGATAAAACAGCCCGGCGAACTGCCTGTGGTTCTTAAGGAACCTATTGAAAAACGCCGGCGCTTAGCGAGGTAGTTTCGAGCTTAGCGTCCGCTGCGTTTTTCACTAAGCGAGAGCGGGGTGACGGAGGACCACAGGCAGTTCGCCGGGCGGATCTTTCCAGAAAATGATACAACAGATTTTTAACTGCAGATAAAATATAAAATTTACAAGAAGTCATACGAATCTATTTTGATAATTATAGAATACAAAATAGATTCGTATAGTTATTTTTAGAGTAGTTTGCATAGCCAGCTCTGTTAGGGGTCTCTAAGAGAACTTATTACGAAAATAAAATATGAATCCGTTTTCATGTTACGTATGGATTACTCAAGAAGAAGTAAATAGGTTGTTATAAGTATGTTTGGTTGGATAAAGTGTATCAACATAATTGAGACATTTGCTTTCGATATTCACTTGGGCTGATTCCTTTTTTTTGATGAAATAGCTTGGAGAAATGTAAAGGATCGGCATAACTTACAGAATGGGCAATGGATCGTATGGATAGATCCGTGGTGGTCAGTAGGATACATGCCTGACGGATTCTGTAGTCCAGCAGATAGTTCTGGATGGAAATACCCGTGTAGGCTTTAAACAGGCGATGAAGATAGGAGCGGTTTACATTGAGATAATTTGCAATATTTTGTACGGTGATTGGATCACAGTAGCAGCTTTCTATATATTTTAGCGCTTCCTCCACATAGTTGTATTTCTTTTCTTGATGGATATATTGGTTGTTTGGGAATTTTCGTACAAGTAGAAAGAGATATTCATACATAATGCTGTTCATAATCAGATCTCTGTTTTGGAGAAGTTTATCAGCCTCAAACATTTTTTCGTGGCAGAGCCGCATTTGGTCATCCTGATTATAATGGAATACCAAGTGATCAAGAAGGCTGGTGCGCTCCAGATAGCCCTTGAGTTTAATACCCTGCATACCGATCCATGTGTAACTCCAAGGATCTTTATTGTCCGCTTCGTAATAGATGAGCTCGCCCGGACATATTAGAAAAGCATCGTCCTTTTTAAGCCGAAAGAGCTTTCCTCTCGCTTTATAGATGCCAGAACCACTGAGAATGTAGTGAATAAGGTATCCATTCCTTAAAACAGGCCCATAGCTATGTCCGGGAGCGCAGTTTTCATAGCCGCAGGTATAGATCATAGCATCGATGTTTCTGGAAAAATCATTAGAAAAAATATATTCTTTCATTTTCTGCTTTATCCCTCCTGAGTTTTCTGTCACAATCTGCAAGGTGAAGGTCACATATTTCCATATAATTTTGATTTTATCAAATTATAATAGTAGATACAAGAGGAAAAAATGCTGGAGTAGCAGAAAAGAAAGGAAGGAAAAGAGTATGGATGCAGATAAGCGGCAGAGATATGAAAAAATCTCAACGGAGCTTACAAAATTAGTGGGAGGAAGAGAAAATATTCAGGGGGTCGCCCACTGTGCAACACGTCTTCGAATTGTTCTTAAGGACAATGATTTGGCGGATCTGAAGGCAATTGAGGATGTTGATCTCGCCAAGGGTGTATTTGTGGCGGGAGATCAAGTTCAGATTATATTTGGTGCAGGTCTTGTCAATGATGTCTATGAAGTGTTTGCAGAACAAAATAATATGAAAAATATGAGCCTGAGTGATTTAAAAACAGAGGCGAACAAGAAGATGAACCCACTTCAGAGAATTATCAAAGCCTTGTCTGATGTGTTTGTTGATATTATGCCGGGAATACTTGCTGCTGCGCTTTTGACAGGGCTTTCAGGCGTGCTTGGAAATCTGGATTTTGTGAAGGCGAGCGATACGTTGTATGGTATCAATCGTCTGATCAATATCTCATCGGGTGCTATTTTTGGTTTTCTTCCCCTTGCTGTCGCTTATAGTGCGTGTAAGAGATTTGGCGGAAGGCCGATATTGGGTATTGTGATGGGGTGTATTATGTTGAGTGATAGCCTTGCTAATGCTTACTCAGCTGCACAGGGTACTGTGGAAGTCACAACTTTACATATTTTTGGGTTGGGCGTACAGCTTGTAGGCTTTCAGGGTGGTATTATTGTGGCTCTTTTAATGGGCTTTGTGACAGCGAAGCTGGATCGATTTTTTGAGAAAAAGGTTCCAGAAGTGATTCGGCTGCTTTTGTCGCCATTGCTTACTACTTTGGTTGGTGCATTGCTTTTGTTTACGGTTATTGGACCAGTGGGACGTGGTTTGTCCTCCGGCATCACTAATGCACTTGTCTGGATGACTCAGAATCTGGGAGTAGTTGGATATGGTGTTTTTGCAGGACTTCAGCAGCTTGTGGTTATTACGGGACTTCATCATATTTTCGGCGCGATCGAGGCACAGCTTCTTGCTGATACCGGAAGAAATTTCTTAAATCCTTTGATGTCAGTTGCAATTATTGCACAGGGTGGTGCTGTTCTTGGTTATCTTGTGCTGCACAGAAAGAATGTAAAGGTGAGAGAGCTTTGTGTTCCAAGTTTTATCTCCGTGCTTTTCGGTATTACAGAGCCCGCTTTGTTTGGAATTAATTTAAGGTATCGCTTTCCGATTATTGGAGGATGTGTTGGAGGGGCTCTTGGTGGTATTATCGTGTACACAACCAATCTGGCAGCAGTGGGGTTTGGAACGACGGTGGTTCCGGGCATTGCACTGGCTGATCCAGCAGGAAATGGCTATGTGAATTATATTATTGCACATATTATAGCCATCGCTGGTGGATTTTTTGTGACATTGGTGCTTGGCAGATTTATGGATAAAGATTCAGCAGAACAAGATGTGGAAGGGAAATCTTTTTCTGAGGCGACAAGAGAAGAAGAAAAGGAGACATTGGGTACAAAGAAGATTGTATTAGAACAAGTGGTGGATCAAGAGGTATTTTTCGGTTACACAGAGGGAAAACAGATTGTAATAGAAGAGGTAAAGGATGAAACCTTTGCCGGAAAGGTGCTGGGTGATGGCGTTGCGGTGATTCCAAGTGTCGGCAAAGTATATGCTCCGGCAGATGGGACGATCGTCAATATTTTTGAGACAAAACATGCCCTTTGTTTTGCAAGCAACCATGGGACAGAAATTCTTATTCACATCGGCGTGGATACTGTAAATCTTAAAGGAAAATATTTTACAGCACATGTTAAGGATGGGGATATTGTAAAGAAGGGGCAGCTATTGATTACGTTTGATAAGGAACAGATTGAGAAGGCAGGGTATGACACAACAATTCCTATGATATTTACCGATCTTCCTGATGATAAGAGACTTATGAAGGCAGCGCCCGGACCGATGACAAAAAATACAGAAATAATTACTGTCAGTGTAGGATAGGGATAGTTTTGTGAGTATGTGGGGGTAAGCAAAGCAGGGTAATAAGAAGGAAGTAAAAGTATTTTCAGACTCTCTTTGTATAGTATCACAGGCAGATCTGTGATATGTACGAGTATAAGAATGGTGTGGATAAAAATATGAGTGCAAGATTAATTTTTTTTGATATTGATGGAACCTTAGTCGCGGAACTTTCTAAGCCATCTGTACTGACAAGAGAAGCGATAAAGAGGACGAGGGCAAAAGGGAATAAGGTTTTTCTGTCAACAGGAAGAAATACAGCAATTATTGGCGACGATATTCTTGCGATTGGATTTGATGGTATGGTTGCCAGTGCAGGAGGATATGTGGAGGCAGAGGGGAAGGTGTTGTTTGACAATCTTCTCTCAGAAGAATTGATACAGGAGTGTCTGTCTGTGTTTCATGCACAAGGGGTATATTGTCGGATAGAAAGTCCAGAGGGAATCTATACTGATCCGCAGATGGAACAGCTTTTAAAAACAGCGAAGACAGATAAAGCCAATTCTGAGCTGATTCGTATGCAAAAGGAGATCGAGGCAGGAATTGATATTCGACCTTATATGGAATATCCGAGAAATGGCGCATATAAAATATGTTTTACAGCAACCAGTTTAAAGGCAGTGGAGGCAACCAAATATTTTTTGGGTGATCGATTTGAATACGTGGTGCATCCATATGGAGATGCTACTTCTTGCTTTAACGGTGAGATAATCAGAAAAGGGATTGACAAAGGAAAGGGAATGGAGCGTATCTGCCAGTATTATGGAGCAGATAGAAAAGATACCATAGCCTTTGGCGACAGCATGAATGATTATGCAATGCTTGTCAGCGCGGGAGTAAGCATTGCCATGGGAAATGCCTGTGAGGAACTAAAGAGGATAGCTGATATAGTATGCGAAGGAGTGAAGGAGGATGGTGTATATTATCAGCTTGAAAGAATGAATTTGTTGTAGACAATTCATATCCTGAGTTGACAAATATTTGCTAGAGTGTTATATTAATAGTAGTTTATAGTGTGTAACTCATCTGAGGCATTAACTATACATGACAGGATATGTTTGTGTGTGTTAATGCCTTTAGTATATAATATCAGACTGGTCAGGCTGTTATATGATAAGGCTGCATTATGGCAGATCTTGGCACGAAAAGGGGGTGTGCAGGGATAGTACCGGGCAGTTGATTATATGGGATGAGGAAGAAAGTTATCTAGGAGAAAGGAGAAATAAAATGAAAAAGTTCAGTTACACAGTTAAGGATGAGGTGGGAATTCACGCAAGGCCAGCAGGGCTTCTGGTGAAGGAGGCAAAGAAGTATTCCAGCAAGGTGACGATTCACAAGGAAGGAAAATCAGCAGATGCAGGGAAGCTCATGGCTGTTATGGCTCTGGGCGTAAAGTGTGGACAGACCGTCGATGTGGAGATCGAGGGAGAGGATGAGGACACAGCATTTGAGGCGCTGAAGGGATTCTTTGAGAGCAATTTATAGATAATAGAACATCACAGGGGAATGAGGAGGCAGAAGGATATGTTACAGTTTTCGGGAAAGTCTGTGTACAAGGGAATTGTGCTGGGACCAGTGACAGTATTCGGAAAGCAGGACGATCCAATACGGCGAAAGAAGATCGAGGATGCGGATGTCGAGATTGAGAGAGTGCGTGCTGCCAATGAACAGGCAAAGGAGCAACTTCAGAAGCTGTATGACAAGGCGCTGAAGGAAGTTGGGGAGTCTCATGCCGCCATATTTGAAGTACATCAGATGATGCTTGATGACGATGATTATTTAGATTCCATACATAATATGATTCAGACAGAGCTTGTTAATGCAGAGTACGCAGTTGCGGTTACAGGAGATAATTTCTCAAAAATGTTTGCCGAGATGGATGATGAGTATTTTAAGGCGAGATCTGCAGATGTGAAGGATATTTCCAACCGTCTTGTCCGCATCTTGGAGGGCAAGGAGGAGAGCAGTCTGTCTTCTGATAAGCCATCTATTATTGTGGCTGATGATTTAAGTCCAAGTGAGACAGTGCAGATGGATAAGAAGAAGATCCTCGCTTTTGTGACGGTGCACGGCTCTACAAACTCTCATACGGCTATACTTGCCCGCATGATGAATATTCCGGCGCTGATTGGTGTCCCTCTGAATCTGGATGAGATTCACAATGGCATGATGGCAGTTGTGGATGGCTTTGAAGGACAGGTAATCTTTGAACCGGATGAGGCTCTGTGTGATAAAGTAAAGGATCGCATGGAGGAGGAGCGCGAGAAGCTTAAGCTGTTGGAAAGCTTAAAAGGAAAGGAAAATGTAACACTTGACGGGAAAAAGATCAATATCTATGCGAATATTGGAAGCGTGGGAGATATAGGATATGTTCTCGAAAATGATGCGGGAGGAATCGGTCTGTTCCGCAGTGAATTTTTGTATCTTGGAAGAGATAATTTCCCCACGGAGGAGGAGCAGTTTCTTGCATATAAGCAGGTAGCACAGATGATGGCGGACAAAAAGGTTATTATCCGCACGCTGGATATTGGCGCAGATAAGCAGGTGGATTATTTTAATCTTGGATCGGAGGATAATCCAGCTATGGGGTATCGTGCCATCCGCATCTGCTTAAAGCAGCCAGATATCTTTAAGACACAGCTTCGTGCTCTGCTTCGTGCTGCTTCCTATGGAAATATTGCGATTATGTATCCGATGATCACATCCACATGGGAGGTGGAGCGGATCTATGAGATTGTGGATGAGGTAAAGCAAGAATTAGATAACCTTCAAGTTCCGTACAGGCTGCCAGAGCAGGGGATTATGATAGAGACACCAGCTGCTGTTATGATGAGCGATGAGCTTGCACAGATGGTAGATTTCTTCAGTATTGGTACCAATGATCTGACACAGTACACGCTTGCGATTGACAGACAGAATGAGAAACTGGATGATTTCTATAATCCTCATCACAAGGCGATTCTTAGGATGATCCAGATGGTGGTTGACAGTGCACACAAATATGAAAAATGGGCGGGCATTTGCGGTGAGCTGGGAGCGGATCCGGAGCTTACAGAGGAATTTGTGCGCATGGGAGTGGATGAATTGTCCGTCGCTCCATCCATGGTATTAAAGCTGCGAAAGATTATCAGAGAGCTGGATACCTCGAAGAGCTAAATATAATACTTATCAATAGGCCGCTGACAGAAAGAAGCAATCTGGGCAGCGGTCCATTTTTGTCTGTTATTTCATAGTCGAAAATATTAGATTTCCGGCGCGTGTTATCGCAGTAAACTACTCTGACATGAAGGATTTATATGAAATGATTATAAGACAAGATGTATGGAAGTCAAAGAGTATCTTAGAACTGGGTTTTGACAGGAGTTTGGTAGATGGCAGAAGGAAAAGAACAAGATATAACACAGGTGCTTTCTCAGCTTGTGGTTTATTATGTGGAAGAGATCAAGGAAATCTTGTCCTCTGAGGTGTGGGAAAGCATTTTTTTAAATTGTACAAAGAATGAAATTTTAGTCTTTTGGCTGCTTTATCGTGAGGGTGAGGTTAATATGACGGAGCTGGCGGATTATATTCATGTTCCACTTAACACGGCTTCTGGTATAGTGAGCCGGATGGAGAAAAGTGGCCTGCTTGTGAGGATGCGTTCAAAAGAGGATAAGAGAGTTGTATATGTTACCTTCAGCGAGAGGGGAAGAGCACAGTTTGAGGCTTTGATAGGTGAGCTGTATAATTATGGCATTCAGGTGGCAAGTGCTTTTTCTCAGGAGGAGATAGGACTTTTCTGCAGGATGACAGCAAAGGTGATAGAGGTGTTAAGACAAGAGAACAAGAGAGATAGGCCATCCAAAAAAGTGAGAAAGATTGTGATTGAGTAGAAAATAGTTGAAAGAATTGTGAGATGTCTACAATCTAAAAAGGTATATAATCTATTTATTAACAAAATATTTTACAAATATTATGAAATGAGCTATACTATAACTAAGAGGAAAGAGGTGAGAAGACTGGTAGAATCGCTTATCTAAAATATGGGGTAGAAAGAGCGATAGAAAAAGAGCAGGAAAAGGAGACAGGGGTTATGAAAAATTGGCAAAAAAGCATTAAATCGAAATTAATTGTGATAATATTATGTGTCATTGTTGTTATTACATCAATCACCTTGTTGGTGTCCTCGTTTCTTAATTATCGGACGACGGTCGACACATTAAAGAATACTATGTCTGAGGTGGCAGAGATTGCCGCTGGCAGAATACAGGAAGAGATTGATGGGGATAAACGACTTATTTATATGCTTTCTCAGAATCCTATTATTTCTGATACCTCAAAAACGGTGGAGGAGAAATTTGCAGAATTAAAAAAAGAAGCTGAGATACAAGGTTTTACACAGTATGGTATGACAGATAAGAACGGTTTTACCAGCGAGAATGGAAAGGATGTTTCCAATTCTGCTTATTTTCAATTCTGTAAGACAAATAAGCGAAGTTATGTCTCAGAGCCAATTATTACGGGGGCAGATAGTGCGCTTATGATGCTGGCAGCGCCTATTATGGTGGATGGATCGTTTGAAGGTGTAGTTTTTTTCTGTAAGGATGCATCTGCGTTAAGTGATGTAGTGGCGGATATTAAGGTGGGGGAGCATGGTACCACAAGTATCCTTAATAAGATGGGGGAGACGATCGCCTATCCAGATTATCAATTGGTATTAAGTAAATACAATGTTCAGGAAGAGGCGAAGACAAATAAGAAATTAAAAAATCTGGCTAACATAGAAGCAGATATGGTTGCCGGCAATAAAGGTGTAAAAAAATATACCTATGGGGGAAAGACCAAGTATATGGCGTACACTCCAATTGCAAACAGTGATGGGTGGAGCATAGGAATCTCTGTGGTTCAGTCTGAGTTTACAGGAAATATGATACAGGCCATTCTTTGTAATATTATAATTTCTATTATAATAGCTACTATTATGATTGTTATCACTATTCGTATTTCCACGCAGATTGCGGAGGCGATAAAGAAGTGTGCCGATCGACTTGTTCTTCTCTCTCAGGGTGATCTACATACCAGTGTTCCAGAATTGAACACACAGGATGAAACGGCGATATTGCGCGAAGCCATGATTGAGATGATCGAGAATCTGAATCAGAATATTACTGATATTTCTGGACATTTACAGCAGCTTGCAGAGGGGAATGTCAGCATAAAGGTGACACGGGATTATATAGGAGATTATAAGCCGTTGGAGGATTCGATGAAGAGGATTATTGAGTCCTTGGCGAGCAGTATGAGAAAGATTGGAGACAATGCAGAACATGTGGCAGATAGTTCCAGCCATGTCTCTGACGGAGCACAAAACCTGCTTCAGGGTGCGGTGGAGCAATCAGCGGCTGTGGAGGAATTGGTTGCGACAGTCAGCGAGGTAAATGGGCAGATTGAAAACAATACAAATTATGCGAAGCAGGCGAATGAGAAGACGATGGAAGTCGGAAAGGATATCGAGCTTAGCAATGAACAGATGAAGCTTATGGTGCAGGCGATGGAGGATATTAGCCATAGCTCCGATGAGATTAAAAAGATTATTGATACAATCGAAGATATTGCTTCTCAGACAAATCTCCTTTCTCTTAATGCCTCTATAGAGGCGGCAAGAGCGGGAGAGGCAGGCAGAGGTTTTACCGTTGTGGCGAGTCAGGTTGGCAACTTGGCAGGAGAGAGTGCAAAGGCATCACAGAGTTCAAAGAATTTAATAGAAAAATCTCTGGAAGCAGTGGAGCGAGGGATGGATGTTGCAAATAAAACGGCACAGATGCTGCAGGCTTCTGTGAATAAAGCAAAGGCAGCAGCAGATATTGTGGAAAATATCTATGAGGCATCTGCGATGCAGAAGGAGGCTATGAGCCAGATCTCCGCCGCGATCGGGCAGATAGCAGATATTGTAGATCAGAATTCTAATATGGCAGAGACAAGTGCATCTTCGAGTGAAGAATTATCTAATCTGGCACAGGATCTGAAAGAATTGGTGGGGAGATTTAAGCTGGATTGATGGCAAGATAGGGCAGCTATGTTCTATAGTTGCCCTGCTGTAGATATAATACTTCGACGATAGAATTATTCTTTAAAAGAATTATTTTGACAGATATGTGATATAAATAGTAGAAGCGAAGGAGGACTTGTGATGAGAAGAATTTATATTTTTACTGGAAAAGGCGGTGTCGGCAAGAGCAGTGTAGCTGCGGCTCATGCCATGAAAAGTGCTGGAGAAGGAAAGGCAACTTTGCTTGTCAGCACAGATATGGCGCATAATTTGGGTGATATTTTTGAGAGAAAGCTGGGAAGGGAGATAGAAAAGCAGGTGATGCCCAATCTGGATCTTTATGAGATAGATCCAGATTATGTGATGGAACAGGATTTTCCTTTTGTGATGGAGTATCTAGAAAAGCTGTTTTCGGAGCTTGGGATGGCAGATATGCAGGGATTTGGGGTCCTGCCGGGCATGGAGGAGCTGTTTTCCTTGTTAAAAATTGCGGATATTTATAAAAGAGGGCAGTATGAGAGGATTTTTGTGGACTGTGCGCCTACAGGAGAAACGCTATCCTTATTAAAATTTCCAGAGCTGCTCTCATGGTATATGAAGAAGTTATTTCCAATAGGAAAGGTGGGCGTGCGAGTGTTAGCTCCCATCTCTAAGGCTATGTTTCAGGTGGAGATGCCAAATCGCCACGCTATGAATGATATTGAGAAAATGTATCTTAAATTAGCGGAGCTTGAGGAGCTTTTGAAAAACAGAGAGATCACCAGTGTGAGAATTGTCACAATGCCAGAAAAAATGGTGGTGGAGGAGACAAAGCGCAATTATATGTACCTAAATCTTTATAATTTTCATGTAGATGGAATCTATATTAATCGTATTTTGCCAGAGGATATAAATAATGGTTTTTTTAGCCAATGGCTTTCGCTTCAGAAAGGGTATCTCACACAGATAAAGGAGTGCTTTGATGGTCTTCCCATCTATGAGATTCCATGGTATGACGAGGAGCTTAAGGGAGAGGTAGCGATAAGTAGAATTGTGGAGGATGTGCTGGATGGCAGGGAGGTATTTGCATCGAGACATTGTTCGGAGAGAGAGCGTTTTCTTAAGTCTTTGAATGGGTATCAACTGACAGTGTCGCTTCCTTATGCCAAAAAGGAGGAGATCGATCTGTATCAGGCAGCGACAGATCTTGTGATACGGGCAGGAAATTATAAAAGAAACATCCCTCTGCCCAATACTCTGTGCAAGTATATGGTGACGGCGGCAAAATTACTTGATGGAAAATTATACATTCAATTTGAGAAGGGAGAAGAGGAGAATGAATAAGGAGAGGCTTGCTAGGTGGAAGAAAGCAGGAGAATATCAGAAAAAAGCGATCTATGCTCTTATGCCAGAATGGATGGAAAAGCATCTGGATGCGATAGAAAGGGAGATGGCTCTGATGATTCAGGATGCTGCGAAAGAGCTTGTATTTGGCAATAAAAAATCAGAGAAGGAAAATGAAGTGAGACAAGAAGATGCGCCTAAGGTCAAAAAAGTAGATATTAGATAACAGGGGGTGACACAGATGCGAATCATAATCTATACAGGAAAGGGCGGAGTTGGAAAGACCAGCATGGCGGCAGCCACAGCGTGTAAAATAGCAGCAGATGGCAAAAAGGTATTGGTGATGAGCACAGATCCAGCACACAGCCTTGGGGATTCTTTTGACAGAGAGATAGGTAGAGAACAGATAAAAATAAAAGAGAATCTATATGCGATGGAGATTGATACAATATATGAGAGTGAAAAAAGCTGGGGGAATCTAAAGGATTATATAAAAAGGCTTCTAACTGCAAAGGGAGGAGATGGAATTGAGGCGGAGGAGCTTTTGGTCTTTCCGGGGCTGGAGGAGCTGTTTTCCATGTTTCGGATTCTGGATGTCTATGAGAGCGGAAAGTATGATACCATTCTTGTGGACTGTGCACCTACAGGTGAGACACTTGCGTTACTGAAATACCCTGAGGGACTGTCCAGATTGATAGAAAAGCTTCTTCCAATCGAACGGTTGGGTGTAAAAACAGTGGGCGTGCTTGTGGAAAAGGCGGCAAAAATACCCATGCCGGGAGATGAGGTATTTGAGGATGTAGAATATCTTATGGACAAGATGAAGCGTCTACAAAGGTTATTACTGGACAAAAAGGTGGTGAGTCTGCGCGTGGTGACAACACCTGAGAAAATTGTGCTGAGTGAGGCAAAGCGCAATTTTACCTGTCTCTATCTCTATCATTATAACGTGGATGCAGTGATAATAAACCATGTCTATCCGCCGGAGGCAATGGATGGGTATTTTTGTAAGTGGGCAAAGCTTCAGCAGGAAGCGATGCAGGAGATTGAGGAGAGCTTTAGTGAAGTTCCCCGCTTTTATGTACAGCTACAGAAGAGGGAGCTTCGGACGCTGGAGGTCTTGGAGGAGATTGGAGAGCAGATATTTGGAGAATACAATCCTGACAAGGTTTTATTTCAAAAGGAGATATATAAGGTCAATACAGAAGAAAAGAGCTTGACCATCTATCTGCCCTTTGCAGAAAAGGAAGAGCTGCGTCTGGAGCAGAATGGGGGTGAGATTTTGGTGGGAGTGAAAAATGAAAATCGCAGATTTCCAGAACCACCGGAATTTTCTGGTCAGGAGATCAGCGGGGCTAAATATGAGAAGGGATATTTGAGAATTTTCTTTCAATAAATATAGAAAGAATTTGAAAGAAAGATTTTTGAGAAAGGTCCGCATAGCCAGTTCTGCTATTTCCTCCGTCACCCCGCTCCCGCTTAGTGAAAAACGTAGCGGTCGCTAAACTCGTGTAAAACCTCGTTAAGCGCCGACGTTTTTCAATAGGTTCCTTGAGGAAAATAGCAGAACTGGCTATGCTGCTTTTATCGGTATTCCACATATATGTGTTTTTTACTTGCTCTTATTATCCTATATGTTGAATGATTTTTTGTTTTTGGATTTCTAAGATTTTTCAATTACTATAACTTTTGTAGGATGAATGTTCTTTATCATTTTCGAAAAAGGATTATATTGCTAGTCTGCTATTTTCCTCCATCACCTTGCTTGTGCTTAGTGAAAAATGTAGAGATCGCTAAACTCGTGTAAAACCTCGTTAAGCGCTGACGTTTTTCAATAGGCTTCTTGAGGATAATAGCAGAACTGGCTATGCTGCTTTATTGTATATTTTAGATATGTTGTGATAGTTCAGGGGGGGGGGTACTGTGAAACATGTCTATGGAAAATTCAATGTGCATTTGCTATAATACTTTTAGAAAAACTTTGATGGGGTGGATAATGGGATTTATGGTTGGGGCATGGTTACATGAGGGACCAGATAAAGGATATGATTTTAGCGGAAAGCAGGCTATTGTCAAGCATCTTTGCTTTGGCCCGCTTGAAATACAGATATGGTATAAACTAAAAGATGGTCAATACTGCCGTGAAATTCATTTTATTGAGGGGATTCAAGCGGGGGAGCGATATACGGATTATATTGAAAAATCCGAAATGATTGAAATAATTGACAACGAAATTGCCCTTTGTGAGAAATATAATGAAATGAATTTAGCCTCTCTGCTTCAAATTGAAAGGGAAAAGATAAATTTGTCATAGATTGGAGAACATAGTGTAAGAAGAACTTCTAATCACTCGCAGCAAGAGCTGCTTCATGAAGAAGTTCTAAATCTCACACAAGAGAATGCCTGAAACACGGCATTCTCTGTATAGATTTGAGATTCTGCAAAGCAGGCAGATGGGAGTTAGCGTGTTTAATCTTACAAATAAAAACAGCTCGGTGAACTGCCTGTGGTTCTCAAGGAACCTATTGAAAAACGCCGGCGCTTAGCGAGGTAGTTTCGAGCTTAGCGTCCGCTGCGTTTTTCACTAAGCGGGAGCGGGGTGACGGAGGACCACAGGCAGTTCGCTGGACGGATCTTTCCAGAAAATGATACAACAGATTTAAAACAACAAATAAAAGATAATATTTTCAGGAAGTTATGATACCTGTATATGTTAATGCAACAGCCCCTTTTCTTTTCGAGAAGCATCTGATTTAATAGTGATTTTTTTAGAAGATATTGATATGGCAGTAATGAGTTACTATACTATTCAGCGGTAACTTGTTACTACTAAATACGGAGGAAAGTAGATGAAAATGGACGAACTTTTAAAAAATACAACTGAATCAATTTAAGGATTATTTAATAACCTCTGTGCTACAATAGGCTCACAAAGCGAAAGGAGCAGAGGAAATGTATTTACAAATATTGAAAAAAGACCTGAAGCGCAAAAAGGCGATGAACATGATTTTGCTTGTATTTATCATACTTGCGTCAATGTTCGTGTCATCGGGTGTGAATAATATCATAAGCGTTACAACGGCGCTTGACGACTATCTTGAAATGGCGGACGCGCCCGATTACCTTGTTATGACAATGAACAAATCCAGTGCGGTCGATATTGACGGGATTTTAAATTCTGCCGCTTCGGTGGAAAGCTTCAGCAAGGAAAAAGTACTGTATATGGCGTCCGATAATATCACCTTTGAGGATGAAAGCAAGACCGCCTCAAGTATAAATCCGATGCTTCTTCAAAGTGATGAGGTTCTATCCATGAATTATATTCTTGATAGTGGCGGTATTCTTCGATCGGTAAAGAGTGGCGAGTTTTATATGACATCGGGTGCGGCGGAGGACCTCGGTCTTGCGATTGGAGATAAAATGACGGTAAAGCTCGGTGACGTGAGTTGTGTATTTACATTTGCGGGCGGCATCAAGGACGCGGTTCTTGGTTCGACCGGACTATCCATACAGCGTTATTTCATAAGTGCTGGGGACTTTGCAAATTTCATCTCTGCAGAAAATACTGAGCAATTTTATGGTGGCGAGCTGGTTTACATACACACCTCGGATATGGAAAAAATGATCTCCGAGATCAAGCCGGTTATCGACAGTGCCTTTTTTCAGGGGATAAGACAACTCTCAAATTTGCTTATGTTTTTGATATGATGGTGGTCGGTATTCTCCTTGTGGTGAGCCTTGTTCTTGTAGCCGTCGCGTTGGTGATCCTGCGATTTTCCATTACGTTCACGCTTTCCGAGGAGTTCCGCGAGATCGGCGTTATGAAAGCGATCGGTCTTTGCGACCTGAAGATCAGGGGCCTGTACCTTGTGAAATACGCGGCGCTTTCCGTTATCGGCACGGCAGCCGGTCTCGCGCTCAGCTTTCCTTTCGGTGAACTGCTGGTAAGCGTTGTCCCTAGCTCCATTATTATAAATAATCAAAATGCAATTTTTTCCAACTTTATTTGCGCGGTTTGTATGGTTGGCGTTATCATGCTGTTTTGCTACGGTTGTACGGGAAAGGTTGGGAAAATGTCGCCTATTGACGCTGTGCGAAACGGTCAGACGGGCGAGCGCTTCCGCAAAAAGAGCGTGATAAGCCTCGGAAAATCAAAGCTTCCCGCAGCGCCCTTTCTTGCGCTGAACGATATCGTAAGCAGCCCGAAACGCTTCGGTATCATAACTTTCGCTTTCTTCCTTTGCCTATCGCTTCTGCTTGTCCTTTCGACAACGGTTTCCACAGCGAAAAGCGGTACGCTCTTCAACGTTTTCGGCATTGCGGACTTCGACATATCCGCTAAGGGCGAGGTAATGGAGCTTATGACGGAGAACGGGCGCGAAAAGCTGAAGGAATACCTTTTGGATATGGAGGAAACTCTCGCCCGAAATGGCATGTCCGCGCGCTGTATACAAGAAATAATGTTCAAGTTGCCCGTATCACACGGTGAAAACGAGACAAGCGTTGCAATATATCAGGGCACAGGAACGACCGCGGATATGTACGAGTACATCGAGGGTACGCCACCGCAGTCTGTCGGTGAGGCCGCGCTGACCAGTCTTTCAGCGGATAGGTTGAAAGCGAATATCGGTGATACAATTACCATAAAAACTATCGACGGCGACAAGAAATTGATAATAACAGCAATTTTTCAGTCTATGTCCTATATGGGCGAGGGCGTGCGGCTTCACGAGGATGAGGAGATCAATTATATACAAGCGCAGAGTGCATTTTTCACACAGATCAAATTCACTGACGCTCCTGATCAAAAGGAAACAACTCGCCGTATGGAAAAAATTCAGAAGCTTTATCCCGAACTTGATGATATCAGCAATCGCGCTGAAAGTATATCAAATCTGCTCAAAGTTGTGGATACTATTGATACAGTAAAACAAATGGTCGTTGTTCTCGCGTTCATTTTAGTGGTGCTGATCACCGTGCTTATGGAGCGCTCCTTTATCGTTAAGGAGCAGGGCGAAATTGCGCTTATGAAAGCGATCGGTATACGAAACGGAAAAATCTATGCTTATCATACCCTGCGATTCGTTTTCGTCGGATGTATGACAGTAATTGCAGCAGAACTTTTCGCCCTGTCGCTTACGCATCTTTTCATTGATCCAATTTTCAAGATGATGGGTATGGAGCTTGCTGTTGATTATGTGATAAATCCGTTTGAAATGTTCCTTGTTTTCCCACTGGTTATTCTCGCCACTACAGCGGCAAGTACATTCCTCGCCTCGCTGTATACCAAAACGATAGCAGCCTTGGACACGGCTAATATAGAATAAGAAAGGAAATCTGATATGAATATTCTCGATGTAAAAGATCTCTGCAAAACGTATATCGTAAACAAGCGGCAGAACAACGTACTGAAAAACATAAATTTTGCGATTGGCGAAGGAGAAATGGTCGCTGTTATGGGACCGTCTGGCTCTGGAAAATCCACGTTACTGTACACAGTTTCGGGCATGGATGATGTTACCGCAGGAGATGTGAATTTCTGTGGAAAAAATATTGCAGGGATGGGCGAAAGAGAACTTGCAGACCTGCGCCTTGACGAAATGGGTTTTATCTTTCAGCAAATGTATATGCTGAAAAACCTCACCATATTGGATAATATCATACTTCCTGCAACGCAATCCAAAAAGCAGCGTGAACCCCGCAGGGAAACGGCGCGGCGCGGCCAGGATTTCATGCGCAGGCTCGGCATTATCGACATTGCCGACAACGACATCAACGAGGTTTCGGGCGGTCAGCTTCAGCGGGCGTGTATCTGCCGCAGTATGATAAACGACCCGAAAATGATTTTTGCCGACGAGCCGACAGGGGCTTTGAACCGCGCTTCCTCCGACGAGGTAATGGAAGAGCTTGTAAAATTAAATTCTGAGGGAACAACAATCATGCTCGTTACTCACGATGTTAAGGTCGCGGCAAAATGTACAAGGGTCATGTACATTGTTGACGGGAACATAAAGGGAGAGTACGACTTAAGCGACTGTTCCACACAGATAAGAGAACGGGAGCGCGCATTGAATAACTGGCTTCTGGAATTAGGGTGGTAATATGGATATTCTCATTGTTGAGGACAACAAGGAGCTTGCCGATCTGCTGTGTGATTTTCTCCGTGCGGAAAATTATACAGTATCGGCGGTTCAAACAGCCGAAGAAGCCTTGCTGCTGTACGAAAGATACGGCGCAAGGCTTGTCGTGCTTGATATCATGCTGCCCGACAGGGACGGATTTTATGTTCTGGAAAAAATCCGCAGGTCAAGCAACACGCCCGTACTGATTGTAAGTGCGAAAACGGAAAAAGAAGACAAGCTGAACGGACTGAATCTCGGCGCAGACGACTATATAGAAAAGCCATATGATATTGATATTATGCTCGCAAAAATAAGCGGGATTTTTAAGCGACGATACGCTCTTGACGAAATTACTGACGGCAATATACGCATAAATAAGGCGAGCCGTGCCGTTTACAAAAACGAAAAAGAACTCGAAATGACCGCGAAGGAATTTGAGCTGCTTCTGCTTTTAATGGAGAATAAGGGCAGGGCTTTAAGCAAGGAATACATTTTTGAACAGGTCTGGGGCAGCGACAGCTTTTCGGAACAACAGACACTGACGGTACACATAAAATGGCTGCGGCAGAAAATAGAGGATGCCCCAAAAAATCCTAAAAAAATAGTTACTGTATGGGGAGTGGGTTATAGATATGAAAGCATTTAATAGAATTTTCACGGCAGTTGCGGTTGCCATGATCCTATTGTTTGCTGTTATGAATATGATTCTTGCTGCCGACAAGACCGACGGCGGCAGACTATACCGCGTAGAGATAAGCCGTCTTGTTCGTGAAATAGAAGCGAATGGTTCTGTTGACATTTCCGAATGTGAGTATGTAACAAATATTGAGCGATATGGAGAAAAATTTTACAGCACGGACAGTGACTATATTATCTGTGAAATAGACGAAGAACTTTATCGATTTGATTACAATACAAACGGTTACTCCGAAAAAATGCTCTTTATAGGAATTGTAAATGTCGTTCTCGGCATTATGGTGATTTTATTCATTACGGTTATGCTTTATATAAAATTCGCAATTCTTGCGCCCTTTGAACATCTGAGTGACATTCCCTACGAGCTTTCAAAGGGTAATCTCACCATGCCGATAAAGGAAACGAAAAACCGTTTTTTCGGAAAGTTTCTTTGGGGGATTGATATTCTCCGTGAAACTATCGAACAACAAAAGCAGTATGAACTGGAAATGCAGAAAGAGAAGAAAACACTGCTGTTATCGCTCTCGCACGATATTAAAACGCCGCTTTCCGCGATAAAATTGTACTCAGCAGCATTGTCGAAAAATTTATATTCGGACGCAGAAAAGCAGTACAAGATCGCTGAAAATATCAGCCAAAAAGCGGACGAGATCGAGGGCTATGTTTCGCAGATCATAATGGCTTCAAGAGAGGATTTCCTTAGTTTTGAAGTGAATATAAGTGAGTTTTATCTTTCAGAGCTTATCGCAAAAATCACGGAATATTATAAGGAAAAACTGGCGCTTATCAAAACAGAGCTTATTATGGGAGAATATAAAAATTGTCTGCTTTCGGGGGATTTGAGTAGGAGTGTTGAAGTGCTGCAAAATGTTATGGAAAATTCCCTCAAATACGGCGATGGCAGACGCGTGGAATTCATTTTCCCTGAGGACGACGAATGTGTCCAAATTGCGATTACAAACGGCGGCTGTACGATCGGCGAGGATGATTTGCCACATATTTTCGAGAGCTTCTGGCGCGGTGCAAATGCGGAAAATATTCACGGCAGCGGGCTGGGTCTCTACATTTGCAGACAGCTTATGCGTAAGATGAACGGTGAGATTTTTGCACAGATCGACGATGACATTATCACTGTCACCATAGTTTTCGCAAGAGTGTAAATAGCTGAAAATGGAAAAAGTCATGTAAAGGATATGTAATTATATGCGAATCAATCAAACAAGAGAAATAGCTTATTCTATGCTTTTGCTAGTATATTTCTATTTTTTTCCCTAGCTGGTTTCATCTATATGCTATTGATTTTATAGAAATATATGATACACTTTTTGACGAAAGGGGAGATGAGAAAATGATAGAAATATATTATATTGAGGATGATGAGACGATCGCGACAACTGTAAAAGAATATTTGAACCAGAAAGGATATAGTGTTTTTATATTTAAAACGTTGGAGAGCGGAAAGGAAGCATTTGAACATCATGTTCCAAGCATTGCACTAATTGACTGGAATATGCCAGATGGCAAGGGTGATGAGTTCTGTAGATGGTTGCGCAGCAAATGGGCCGAATTGCCTATTATTTTTCTTACTGTTAGAAATGATACTCGTGATATTATTTCTGGTTTTGAGAATGGGGCTGACGATTATGTGACAAAACCTTTTGAATTGGAGGTTCTTTGTTCTCGCATCTGTGCGCTTCTTCGCAGGGCAGGCAATGTACAGAGCCAGTATCTTTCCTGTGGTTTAGTATCTATTGATAAAAATAGGATGGCAGTTTTTTACCGTGAAGAAGAAATCGCTGTCAGTCAGGCAGAATATCAGCTTTTAGAGCTGTTGCTGCTAAATAAGGGGAAAACCATTACAAGGGAACAATTATTGACACAGATCTGGGACAACAATGGAAATTATGTCAATGATAACACATTGACTGTGACGATGAAGCGGCTTCGAGAAAAACTTCATCATCCATCCTGTCTAAAGACCATACGCAGCTTTGGCTATCGCATGGAGGATGAGATATGAGCAAAAAGTCAGATGGAAGAATAACGGTTATGTTTGTGTTATCTGTCAGTTTTATCACTGCCGCTGCTATTACACTGCTTCTTACCGTTTATTATCGGTATGAATGTTTTCAAATATTGGGTGGATTTTGCGAAAAAATGATTCAAGAATATCCAGATTCCAGACAGTATATTTTTGAACAATTAAAAACGCAGGATTTCTATGTTGCGAATGGAAATAAAACTGTTTTATCTACTTTTGGCTACCATCCGTCAAGTTTGGATATGGCAGATACTATCGTTTTCTGGATGGCAGGTTTCGTTTTTTTGACAGGAAGTATTCTGTTTCTTTTTTCTTTCTGGTATTCGCATAGAAAGTCATCTGTCCGTATTCAAACATTGACAAATTATCTTGAGAAAATAAATTCAGGTGGTCAAGGGTTGCTTCTGGATACATCGGAAGATGAATTTTCCAGATTACAAGATGAGATATATAAAACTGTGACAACTCTGTACCAGACAAGAGATGCGGCGCTTGCGGCAAGGAATGATTTTGCAGAAAATCTCTCTAATATTGCACATCAGCTTAAGACGCCAATCACATCTATGTCTCTATCGGTTCAGATGGCGGAAGAATACATGGGGAATCTCCATGTCCACGAGATAAAGCGACAGATAGAAAGATTGACTTATCTAGAAGAAGCATTACTTCTGTTATCCCGTATGGATGCGGGAACACTTATATTTGACAGAAAACCTACAGATGTGTTTACTTTGCTTACGCTGGCATCTGATAATTTATATGAGCTGTTTAAACAGAAGAGTATATGGATAGAAATTCCAGAAAATGGTGAAATAAATATTACAGTGGATTTGGACTGGACGATGGAAGCCATTATAAATCTTATGAAGAATTGCATAGAAGCATCGGAATCTGGAACTACCATTCACTGTTCTTACGAACAAAATCCACTCTATGTGCAGATAAGGATATGGGATGAGGGGCGCGGGTTTGAAAAAGAGGACCTTCCTCATCTGTTTGAGCGGTTCTATCGAGGAAAAAGGGCAAAAGATACTGGAGTTGGAATCGGTCTTTCCCTTTCCAAAGCAATTATTGAAAGGCAAGATGGAATTATCCGTGCATGTAATCTTTCCGAGGGTGGGGCCTGCTTTGAAATCCGTTTCTACAGTCACTGAGATGTCACTTTTCTCTGTTATAATAAAAGCGATTTGGCAGGGAATGAGTGAAGAGAAATTTCCATAAAACTGTGGAGAGAATAGAGGAGGATTTGACTGTATGGAAATACTGAAATGTGATGGTATTAAAAAAGTATTTGGAAAGGGAGAGAATCAGGTTACTGCGCTAAATGGAATCAACCTGTCTATAGAAAAAGGGGAATTTGTTGCAATCGTAGGAGCATCGGGTTCTGGGAAATCGACACTTCTGCATATTCTTGGCAGTGTGGACAAGCCTACATGCGGCACAGTAATGGTGGATGGTGTCGATATCGGCGGACTGAATATTACAGATGCCGCAATTTTCAGAAGAAGAAAGGTGGGCTTAGTCTATCAGTTTTATAATCTGATTCCCACTTTGACGGCGGAAAAAAATATCCTGATGCCTATGCTTCTTGACAAGAGAACTCCCGATAAAGAATATTTTGAGTTGATTATAAGGACATTGGGAATAGCGGACAAACTGGAGAGTTTGCCAAGCCAGTTATCAGGAGGACAGCAGCAAAGGGTCGCGATTGCAAGATCCTTGATTTATCGCCCCGCCATCCTTTTGGCAGATGAACCGACAGGAAATCTTGATCAGAAAAATTCAAAGGAGATTATTGATCTGTTAAAGTTGTCAAATCGTAATTTAAAACAGACGATCCTATTAATTACCCATGATGAAAAAATCGCGTTGGAAGCAGATCGTATTCTTACCATAGAGGATGGGAAGATAGTCAGTGATCAGAAGCAGAGGTGAGTAGAATGTGGAAGAACTATTCTAAGAGCTATATAAAAAATAATCGTGCATCCAGCATGTCGATTGTGGCGGCAGCTTTTATCGCCACAATGTTTTTGTCTTTATTATGTAGTTTAGCCTATAATTTTTGGGTGTACGAGATTGAGAAAATTACTGTGGAGGAAGGTGACTGGCAGGGGCGCATTGTCTGTGAAAAATTTGATGAAGCTGATTTATCTATGGTACGCCAATTTGCAAATGTGGAAAAAGTGGTTCTCAATAAGGAATTATCGAAATCGGACGAAATTGTGGTTGATATTTACTTTCAGAATATCCGCACCATTTATCGGGATATGCCATTGATTTTATCACAGCTTGGATTGAAAGAGGAGGAGAGTCAGTATCATTCGCTGCTTTTATCCAGATATTTCATACATGATCCAGAGGATGCAGAACCCCCGCTGCTTTTGGCATTGTATGTAGTGATATTGTTGATTGTTTCATTGGCATTGATCTTGATTATCCGAGGCTCTTTTGAGCTATCTATGAATGTCAGAATCCATCAGTTTGGTATTTTTTCCAGTATTGGGGCTACGCCGAGGCAGATC
>CAJUOO010000047.1 GCA_910588535.1 uncultured Lachnospiraceae bacterium
GACCTTTTCCGAAAATGATAAAAGAAAATTCATCCTGCAAGATGTTATAAGATAGTGCTACGTGTATACAATATCTTGTATAATTAAATCTTATTACGACAGTCTCTTTTCGTTTAATCCTCTTCCTCTTCTTGGTTCACGGTATAGACTTGACGTTTTCTTGCCATCTCATCGCTTTCCAGATATTCATCATACGTAGTAATTTTATCAATTAGCTTACCTTGAACAATTTCCATAATGCGGTTTGCGGTTGTCTGCACAAACTGATGGTCGTGTGAGGTAAAGAGTATGACGCCGGGAAATTTTATCAATCCATTGTTGAGTGCTGTGATGGATTCCATGTCCAGATGGTTGGTAGGTTCGTCAAATATCAGAATATTGGCCCCAGAAATCATCATTTTGGACAGAAGACAGCGCACCTTCTCGCCCCCTGATAATACCTTAACCTTCTTTACACCATCATCACCTGCAAAAAGCATTCTTCCGAGAAATCCGCGTACATAGGTGACATCCTTGATTGGAGAATATTGTGTCAGCCAATCAGAGATAATTAGGTCATTGTCAAATTCCTGTGTATTATCCTTTGGAAAATATGCCTGCGAGGTTGTGACACCCCACTTGTATGTTCCTTCATCCGGCTCCATCTCTCCCATCAAGATTTTAAATAGAGTAGTTTTTGCAAGCTCATTGCCTCCGACAAAAGCGATCTTATCTTCTCTGCCGACAATAAAGGATATATGATCGAGCACTGTCACGCCATCAATGGTTTTGGTCAGATTTTCGACAGTGAGAACTTCGTTGCCGATCTCGCGTTCCGGCCGGAAATCAATATATGGATATTTTCTGCTGGAGGGTTTGATCTCATCCAGCTCAATTTTCTCTAAGGCACGCTTTCTGGAGGTTGCCTGTTTGGATTTGGAGGCATTGGCGCTAAATCGCTGTATAAATTCTTGAAGCTCTTTTATCTTTTCTTCTTTCTTCCTGTTTGCCTCCTTCATCTGCTTGACAAGAAGCTGGCTGGATTCATACCAGAAATCATAATTTCCAGCATAAAGCTGAATTTTTGCATAATCGATATCGGCTATCTGTGTGCAGACCTTATTTAAAAAGTAGCGGTCATGAGACACCACAATCACCGTGTTGTTAAAATTAATCAGAAACTCCTCCAACCATGCGATAGCATCCAGATCTAGATGGTTGGTTGGCTCGTCCAGCAGGAGAATATCGGGATTGCCAAACAGAGCTTGAGCGAGAAGAACCTTTACCTTCTCAGAGCCATTGAGATCAGCCATCTGCTTAGAGTGAAGCTCTGTGTCAATTCCCAGACCATTTAGTAAAGTGGCAGCGTCAGATTCTGCTTCCCAGCCATTGAGCTCTGCAAACTCTGCCTCCAGATCACTCGCGCGGATGCCATCTGCCTCAGAGAAATCCTCCTTGGCATAGATGGCATCCTTCTCTTTCATAATATCGTACAGGCGCTGATTTCCCATAATAACTGTATCAAGCACCATAAAAGCATCATATTTAAAATGATCCTGCTGAAGAAAGGAAAGCCGCTGACCGGGAGTGATGATAATATCACCGCTGGTAGGCTCAAGCTGACCGGAAAGAATCTTTAAAAATGTTGATTTTCCCGCTCCGTTGGCTCCGATCAGACCATAGCAGTTTCCTTCTGTGAATTTAATATTAACATCCTCAAACAGGGCTTTCTTTCCGATTCGAAGTGTTACGTTACTTGCACTAATCATGTTTTCCCTCATTTCTGCGCTGCTTTGTCGCTCAAAATCCTATGGCTTACAAACTTGCGCGGGCAGCGCAGGCACAAGTTTGTGGCATTATCATTGGCGAAGGTCAGGACATAGTATATCCAGAATATGATAATCATCTCTATTTTACAAGAAATCTGGCAATTTGCAAGGCTTTTGTATAAAACTATAGGAAAAAACTAACAAAACAGGCTAAACGGATCTTCGCTGAATAATACGTGTTCCAATCTCTATTTTGACAGGGTGGTGATCAGAACCTTTTATAATCTGTAACAGTCTGTCCACAGCAAGCTGTCCCATATATTGTTTTGGAACATGAACGGTGGTGAGTGCTGGCTCGATATAGGTGCACAGAGGCATATCATCAAATCCAATCAATGCTACATCATCGGGAATATGGTATCCTTGTTCCTTGAGCGCCTTTATAGCACCAGCAGCGATCAGATCATTATCTGCAAAATAAGCACGTGCTGGTTTTTCTCCATTCTTCAATAGTTCAAGCATATCTTGGTAGGCTCCTTCCATGGAGGGAGTGAGATTAAGAACATGACAGCGTGAGGCGGACATGCCGTTTTCCCGAATAGCCTTGTAAAAGCCGTCCGCGCGCTCAGCAAAGTTTCCTATATGGTAAGAGGAGCGCAGATACCCAGCTTGGCTCATCGTTTTGCGTATCAGAAAATTGGCCGCTTGGTAGGCACCTTGAAAATTATTGATTAATATGGAATCATAGCGAAGACTTTCATACCAAGTATCCAGTACCACAAGAGGAACCGTCAGAGAGCGAAAGGGCTCAAAATCTGCGAGTTTCATCTCTGTTGCAAGGAGAAGGATACCACTGCTGTAGGGAAGCTTGGCGAGTTGTTTCTTGACATTTCCATCTTCATGTAGATAGTGGATGCTCAGACTGTAATGTGCATGACGGCAGCCCTTTTCAATTCCTTCTGTGAGCTGGCTAAAAAATGGGGTATCTGAGATAACAGCGCCGTGCTTTCGGTAGATAAGTAGGGTGAGAAGTCCCAATTCCGTTTTTGGTTCAGGAGATTCTTTTAGGCGGGAAAAATCATATCCATTTTGCTTGGCAGCGTCAAGAACACGCTGTCTGGTGGATGTGCTGACACCGGGCTTGTTATTTAAGGCCATGGAGATGGCAGCCTCCGAGAGATTAAGAAGCTTGGCAAGTTCTTTCGCAGTCATATGATAGCTCTCCTATCTTAATAGTGTTTTTCAGTGTACATAAGGATACAATTCCTAGAAAATAGATATTTTATCAAATATAGCAAGCTGGTATTTATCATATAGTATTAAGTAAATTAAGTCAATAAAACTGGAAAATTTACTTAATATTAAGTTGCTATTTAGGTGGGAAAACGCTAGGATAAAGGAAGTAAGAGGACGCAGAAAAAATAGGAAATAGAACTATGTATCCCATGCTTTGCGCTGTTTGGTATGGGGTGCCTGACGCAGAAAACAGCGCAGAAATGGGGATAATAGATGGCAAATATAGTGATTGGGCTCGTGCCTACTAGAAGAAGTATTTTCTCTGCACCGGATGCAGTGAAATATGCGGATCTGACAAGAGAGCGTTTAAGAGAGCTTCATATTAATTTTGTAGATATCGATGATATTGCAGAGGATGGCCTTTTACATAATGAGGAGGACAGGATACGCATAGCACAGAAATTCAAGGAGGCAAAGGTAGATGGTGTCTTCTTTCCACATGGAAATTTCGGCACAGAATATGAGGTGGCAAGACTTGCGAAGGAGCTTGATGTCCCAGTTCTATTGTGGGGGCCAAGAGACGAGCGTCCCGATGAGAATGGAATCCGCTTAAGAGACAGCCAGTGTGGACTATTTGCTACGGGAAAGGTTCTACGCAGATTTCGAGTGCCATTTACCTATATGACAAACTGTCGGCTGGAAGATAAGGAATTTGAGAGAGGAACCCGAACCTTTTTGGCAGTCTGCAATGTGGTTAAGATATTTCGAAGTACTAGAATCTTGCAGATTGGGCCTAGACCATTTGATTTTTGGTCTACTATGTGCAATGAAGGAGAACTTTTGGAGAAATTTCAGATTCAGCTATCTCCCATTCCCATGCCAGAGCTTACAAAAGAGGTGAGACAGGCACTTGAGGATAAAACAGAGGTGGAGCAAACAACAGCATATTGTAGAGAGAATTTTAAGATAGAGGTAAAGGACGCCGAGCTGGAGAAAATTGCTGCTCTTAAGGTTGCCATGAGAAGGCTGGCACAGCGGTATGGCTGCAATGCAGCTGCGATTCAGTGCTGGAACGCGCTTCAGGGAGAGCTTGGCATTATGCCCTGTGCGGCAAATGCGCTACTGAATGAGGAAGGATTTCCGGTGGTTTGCGAGACGGACATTCACGGGGCAATCACAGCTTTGCTTGTGGAGGCAGCAGGGATGAATGAGACAAGAAGCTTTTTTGCTGACTGGACGGTTAGACATCCCGATAATGAGAATGGGGAGTTATTACAGCACTGTGGGCCATGGCCGATCTGTGTGGCGAGGGAGAAGCCGTCCATTGGCTATCCACTGGCGTTTTCTCATCCGGGAGCTGTGGAGGCGCTCGCAAAGGAGGGAGAGCTGACCTTGTGCCGTTTTGATGGAGATAATGGAGAATATTCTCTGCTGCTTGGCAATGCAAGAACAGTGGAGGGGCCTTACACCAAGGGCACTTATATGTGGGTGGAGGTAGAGAACCTTAAGCGGCTGGAGGCAAAGCTTGTGGAGGGACCTTATATTCATCACTGTGTGGGAATCCATAAGGATGTGGTTCCAGTGTTATATGAAGCATGCAAATACATTGGCGTAACGCCAGATCTGTTTGATCCTGTGGAGGAGCAGGTAAAAGCATATCTTCGAGGAGAATAATTGTGTACAGATTACTTGGAAATCAGACGAATTGCGCAGAAGGAATGTTCAGTCTGCAAAACAGGTTTTGGGCAGTGGAGTGGTGGTTATGTCTGGGAAATTCTGTTAAGTCATTCGTCTCGTTGACAAATGGTCAGTACACTAGATTAAGCTACATAGAAAATAGAGGGATTGGTTATTTCTAAAACATTGGCAGCACGGGAGGCTGAAGATGGCGGAAAATTATAATAAATTGGCATATGAGCTTCGGAGGCAGACAGTTGATATTATTATGTCTGGCAAGGGTGGACATATTGGCGGCGATATGAGTGTGATGGATATTTTGATGACTTTGTATTTTCGGCAGATGAATCTGTCGCCGGAAAATCAGGATAGTCCTGACAGGGATTACCTGATTATGAGCAAGGGACATTGTGTGGAGGCATTGTATGCGGTGCTTGCCGCAAAGGGATTTTTTTCTATCGAGCAGGTAAAAGAGGAATATCTAAGGTTTGGATCACCGTTTATTGGGCATCCAAATAATAAGCTTCCGGGAATAGAGATGAATTCGGGCTCTCTGGGGCATGGGTTGCCAGTCGGCATAGGAATTGCACTTGCAAATCGGATGGATCATAGAGAAAATCGTGTCTATGTGGTGATGGGAGACGGAGAATTGGCTGAGGGCTCTGTGTGGGAGGGAGCGATGGCGGCGGGTATGTATCACCTTGACGGGCTTTGTGCCGTGGTGGATCGAAATGGTCTGCAGATATCAGGCAGCACGGAGGATGTTATGGCGCATGAGGATCTGAAAAAACGGTTTGAGAGCTTTGGCTGGCATGTGGAGGAGGTTGTACAGGGCAATGACAGCGATGCTCTGAATCAAGCATTTGACAGGGCAAAGCAGGTGAAAGGCAAGCCCACGGTGGTGATTGCTTACACAGTGAAGGGGTGTGGCTCCCACATTATGGAAAATCAGGTTTCATGGCATCATCATGTGCCAGATCAGGAAGAGTACAGGCAGATAGTCTGCGATTTGGAGAAAAGAAAACTTACCACTTTAGAAGATATAGAGAGCAGGAGAAGGGAGGCAGCAGAGCATGAATAAGATACCAAACAGAGCAGCTATCTGTGAAGTGCTGATGGAGCAGGCGGCTAATGACAGGGATATCGTGGTGTTGTGCAGCGATTCCAGAGGCAGTGCCTCTCTGGCACCATTTGCGCAGAGCTTTCCTGAGCAATTTGTCGAGGTTGGAATTGCGGAGCAGAATCTGGTCGGGATTGCAGCGGGGCTTGCAAAAGGCGGAAAAAAGGTATTTGCTGCGTCTCCAGCATGTTTTTTGTCAACCAGAAGCTATGAGCAGGTGAAGGTGGATGTGGCATATTCTGCGACCAATGTGACGCTGATAGGGATCAGTGGTGGGGTGAGCTACGGGGCGCTTGGCATGAGCCATCATTCTGCGCAGGATATCGCGGCGATCGCGGCGATCCCTAATATAAGGGTGTATCTTCCAAGTGACAGACATCAGACCAGATGTCTGATAGAGAGTCTTCTCAAGGATTCGCTGCCCGCTTATATCCGCGTGGGGCGTAATCCGGTGGAGGATATATATGAGGAAGGAAAGGTTCCTTTCGTGCTTGATCGAGCAACGGTTCTCTCAGAAGGGCAGGATGTGGCTATTCTTGCCTGTGGCGAGATGGTGGCACCGGCGCTCAGGGCTTCTAGGCTTCTTCGTGAGGAGGGTATCTTTGCGGCAGTACTTGATATGTACTGTGTGAAGCCGATTGATAAGGAGGCTGTTTTGCAGGCTGCGAAGAATTGTAAACTGCTTGTTACTGTGGAGGAACATTCTCCATATGGAGGGCTTGGCGCGATGGTCAGCCAGATTGTGGCGGAGAAGGGAACAGCCAGAGTGATCCAGATGTCTCTGCCAGATGCTCCTGTGATCACAGGAAATTCACAGGAAGTGTTTGATTATTATGGATTGAATGAATCTGGAATTGCGGCAAAGGTTCGGGAGAATATAATAAAATAATGTTTTAATTTGTGTGATGTTTTGTGTCTTCGCGCAGCTTGGCACAAGACGGTAAAAAAAGCAGCGCAGAAATGAGGATTGAGATGGAGAAAAAATTCTGGGAATATGGAGCACTTCAGGTAAGTGAGAATAAGAGATATCTGACAAATGGCGATCGGCCGTTTTTCTGGCTTGGAGATACAGCATGGCTGCTTTTTCAAAAGCTCAGCCTCTCAGATGCACGCCGCTACTTAGAAAACAGGCGCGCGAAGAAGTTTCGCGTGATTCAGGCAACCTTGGTGCATATGGTGATGGAAAATCAGGTGGTCCGCGCAGATTTTGATACAGAGGATTACTGGGAGCACTGTGATGCCATTATCTCCATGGCAGAGGAAATGGGGCTATATATGGCACTGCTTCCAGCGTGGGGAAGTCTTGTAAAAGAGAAATATATCACAGAGGAGAATGTGGAGCGCTATGCTGCTTTTCTCGCAGAGCGCTATGGAAATCGCCCCAATGTGATATGGCTGTTGGGCGGTGATATTCGCGGAACGGATGGCTTTGCGATCTATCAAACGCTTGGCAATTACTTGAAAGCACACACAAAACAGCAGCTTGTCGGCTTTCATCCATTTGGAAGAACGTCTTCTTCACTTTGGTTCCATCAGGAAAAATGGCTGGATTTTAATATGTTCCAGTCTGGCCATAGACGTTATGATCAGGTATCTCTTGGAGAGTGGGATGATAACAATGGAAAAGAAGGTTGGTTTGGAGAGGATAACTGGAAGTATGTAAACAGAGATCACGCATACAGTGAGAAAAAGCCCACGGTGGATGGTGAGCCTTCTTATGAGTGGATCCCTCAGGGATTGCACGATCCGAAGGAGCCATTTTGGCAGGCATCGGATGTCCGCCGCTATGCATACTGGTCTGTATTTCAGGGAGCGATGGGGCACACATATGGAGATAATGCTGTTATGCAGTTTTATAATACGCCAGAAAAGCCCGGTTCCTATGGGGTGAAGGAGGTCTGGATGGATGCCATTCACCATGAGGGTTCCTGTCAGATGAGCCATCTGGTGAATCTGATGGAGAGTGTAGATTTTCAGAATGGTATGCCTGCCGAGGATCTTTTGGCTTTTGAACAGCGGGAAAAATATGGTCGTGTCAGCATTTTTGCTGGTGAGAATTATATTTTGTGCTATACTTATCTCGGAGAGGAATTTTCTCTAAAGCTGGATCGGTATCAGGGAAAGACGCTGGCAGCTTCATGGTTTGATCCTGCCAGTGGAGTGTACAGCCCTATCGGAGAGGTGAAGGCAGAGGAGACGGTATTTAAGCCTGTGAAGAAATATTCCAATGGAAATGACTGGGTGCTTCGGATCGATATCAGATAAAGAATGTCAGCGTGGAGGTAGATATGGAGAAGGATAGACATGGCAAAAGTTATATTGTCAGCATTGACCAGAGCACGCAGGGGACGAAGGCACTGCTTTTTGACGAGACGGCGGCACTGTTGGATCGGATGGATATGGCACATCGGCAAAAAATCAGCAAAGAGGGTTATATCTCTCATGACCCAGAGGAAATCTGGGAGAATACTCTGTCTGTGCTGCGCGAGCTCCTTAAAAGAAATCAGGTGAAAGAGGGGGAGCTTAAGGGAATCGGCATCAGCAACCAGAGGGAGACGACGGTGGCATGGGACCGCAGGACGGGAAGTCCAGTCTGTGATGCGGTGGTGTGGCAGTGTGCCAGAGCAGAGAAGATCTGTGAAGAGATAGACGAAGAGGATAAGGAATATATTAGAGAGAGCACAGGGATACCGCTCTCCCCCTACTTTCCTGCAGCAAAAATGGCGTGGATACTCAAAAATAATATAGAGGCGGCAAGGCTGGCAGATAGAGGTGATCTATGTCTTGGAACAGTGGATAGCTATTTATTATATCGTCTATCTGAAGGAAAAGAATTTAAGACAGATTATTCAAACGCCTCACGTACACAGCTTTTGCATCTGGATACTCTTATGTGGGATCAGAGGATCTGCGAAATGTTTCAGATACCGGTGGAATGTCTTCCAAAGGTGTGTGACTCAGACAGTCTTTTTTGTATGACGGATCTGGGCGGTCTGTGTGAGAATAAGGTGCCAGTTCATGCCGTGCTCGGAGACTCGCACGGGGCACTTTATGGGCAGGGCTGCCATGTGGGCGGTCAGGTAAAGGCCACATACGGAACAGGCTCCTCCTTAATGATGAATACGGGAGAAAAGAGAATACAGAGTGGGCATGGTCTTGTCACCTCGCTGGCGTGGGGAATTTCTGGAAAGATATGTTATGTGCTTGAGGGCAACTTAAATTATACCGGGGCGGTGATTACATGGCTGAAGGATGAGCTCCAGCTTATTGATTCGGAAAAAGAGACAGAGCAGCTTGCGAGAGAGGCGAACCCAGAGGATGAAACATATCTCTTGCCAGCATTTAGCGGGCTTGGCGCGCCTTATTGGAACAGCGAGGCAAGAGCAATGCTGTATGGGATGAGGAGAGGAAGCGGAAAGAAAGAGATTGTGAAAGCAGCACTGGAATGTATTGCATATCAGATTACAGATGTACTTAGAGCGATGGAACAGGACAGTGAAACAGCTATCTCGAAGCTCTGTGTGGATGGAGGGCCTACCAGAAATAGTTATCTTATGCAATTTCAGAGTGATATGGCGCAGACGGTGGTAGCTGTGGCAGAGGCGGAGGAGATGTCAGGGCTTGGGGCAGCGTATCTGGCGGGAATTACAATGGGGATATTTGCGAAAGAGAAAGCGTTTGGGAGACTGGGATATAAAGAATATAGTTCTAGAATGGAAAAGGAAAAGCGAGAAAAACTTTACAGTGGTTGGAAAGATGCATTGACGCGGATTCTTTGAGAATAGTTTATTTGAGACAGATAGGAGAAGAATAATGCTCAGAATAAAGGAAATATGGCTGGACAATAAAAGGGAGCCTGTCGGAACACAGGGGTTTCCTTCTTTTCGCTGGGTGATGGAAAGCGATAAGAAAAATGTAATGCAGAGTGCGTATTCCTTCGTGGTGAGAGAGGCACACTCAGATAGAATGATATATGAGAGCGGTTGGGTGGAGAGTGCACGTTCTGTTGAAGTGACACCGGAAGAAGAATTGGATCTTCGATCCCTTACCAAATATTCTGTCAGTGTAAAGGTACGTGCCGGGGAGGAAGAAAGTCTTGAATCTCCCAGATCATATTTTATTACGGGAATTTTAGATAAGAAGGAATGGAAGGCAGACTTTATTTCTGCAGAGTCGAGGGAGGACAAAGATAATTCTCAGGGAACCTGCCTAAAGAAGAAGGTGATGGTGTCCGGTGACGTGGAAAGTGCTTATGTCTGTACGACGGCTCTTGGCCTGTATCATTTTTATATAAATGGAAATAAAATTGGGGAGGATGAGCTGACGCCGGGCTGGACCTCTTACCAAAAGCATCTTTGTTATCAGACCTATGATGTGACAGATGCTGTCAGGCAGGGAGAAAATGAGCTTGGCGCTATGGTGGGAGCAGGCTGGTACAAGGGTAAGATGGGATTTTTGCATCTTCGCAATAATTATGGAGAACAGACAGCATTTTTGATGCAGCTATTGATCCGCTACCATGATGGAAGAGAAGAGGTGATAGTGACAGATATTAGCTGGGAGGGTCAATCTTCCCCAGTGCTGTTCTCTGAGATTTATGACGGGGAGAGCTATGATGCAAGAAGGGAGCTTTATGAGGCGAAGAAGCTTCCTGTTTCTGTAATTGAGTTTCCAAAGGATGTGCTGACTGCACAGCCGGGAGGAAGAGTGAAAAAGATGGAGGAGCTTTCTGTCAGGAAGCTGATTGTGACGCCAGAGGGAGATACAGTGTTGGATTTTGGACAAAATCTGACAGGATGGGTGGAGTTTCAGATCAGGGCAGACAGAGGAGAAGAGGTGGTTTTGCAGTGTTTTGAGACGCTGGATGCCAGAGGAAATGTCTATACAGATAATTTAAGGACAGCAAAGCAGACCATTCGCTATCTATGCAACGGCAGAGACTCCGTCTATCATCCCAATTTTACCTTTCAGGGCTTCCGCTATGTGAAAATTTGTCAGTGGCCTATAAGCGCCGGTCCTGTGGCTGAGGAAGCTTTTAAGGCATGTGTGCTGTATTCTGAGATGGAGCCTTTAGGAAGCTTTTCTTGTTCAAATCCACTTGTAAATCAGCTTCACCATAATATATTGTGGGGCTTGAAGGGAAATTTTGTGGATATTCCGACCGACTGCCCGCAGCGCGATGAGAGAATGGGATGGACTGGGGACGCGCAGATTTTCTGTCGTACATCCTGTTATCTGATGAACACAGATGTATTTTTCTCAAAGTGGCTGCTTGATGTGGCCGCAGATCAGACAGAAGAGGGCGGTGTTCCGCATGTTGTCCCCGATATTATTAGCGGAAAGAAGCACAGTGACTGGCTTTTGTCGCAAGGAACACACTCGGCGGCAGCGTGGGCGGATGTTGCTGTGATCAATCCGTGGACCTTATATCTTATGTATGGGGATCGGGAAATCTTGGAGAGACAATATGACAGCATGAAAAAATGGATACTTTTTATGAAGGATCACTCTAGAGATTCGATCTGGAATTATAAACTTCAATTTGGGGACTGGGTGGCATTGGACGCCGAGGAGGGCAGTTATTTTGGAGCGACACCGAATGATCTGACCTGCACAGCCTACTATGCCTATTCCACAGGGCTGTTTGCCAAGATTGCCGGAGTGCTTCACAGAACAGAGGATGAGAAGGAATTTACTAAACTGTATCAGGTGATAGTTGAGAAATTTCAGAGCACATTCTTTCAGGAAGATGGCTCTATGACTGCACAGACACAGACAGCACATATTGTGGCGCTGTATTTTGGCCTTGTGCCTCAAAGGCACAGAAAAAAGACAGCGGACAGATTGGCAGAGCTGCTTGAAGAAAACGGTGGACATTTGCTGACAGGTTTTGTGGGGACGCCGTATTTCTGCCATGCATTAAGTGAAAATGGCTACACAAGAGAGGCGTATAAGCTGCTTTTAAAAGAAGATTTTCCATCGTGGCTGTATCAGATTAAAATGGGTGCCACAACAGTTTGGGAACATTGGGATGGCATAAAGCCGGACGGCACTATGTGGAGCAGTGATATGAATTCTTTTAATCATTATGCATATGGGGCTGTAGGAGACTGGCTGTACAGGGTTGTTCTGGGAATAGAGCCAGACGAACACAGGCCGGGCTTTCAGCATATTCTGATTAAGCCGCAGACAGATAAGGCATTGGCTTATGCAGAAGGATCTTATCAAAGCTTTTACGGGGAGATAGCAGTTCGCTGGGAAAAAGAGAATAACAAAACAAGGCTGTTCTTCCACATTCCTGTCAATACAAGAGCAACACTGCTGCTGGAACAAGGGGCAGAGAACATAAGCACAAAAGAACTGTTTGTCGAGAAAAAGGGAGATAGATATCAAGCCGAATGTGGCTCAGGAGATTGGACGGTGGAATATACAATAGAAGAATAACAACAGCTCCTGTTCAGTGCACAGTCCCATACAACGGAAATATGCCACTAAGGCAACCGTGTATGGGACGCGCGGCGAATAGGGAAAGTAACCGTCCCTACTCAATGAAATAAAAGGCGATCTTTCGCTAAAAATCAATCTATTATCTGATGAAGGAGCTTGAGAGATTCTACTGTAAATGTCAATTCTGACTAAACTTTTGCAAAAATTTTAAAATTTTTAAAAAAAGTACTTGCCAAAATGAAAATTTTGTTGTATTATAAAGGAGCATTAGTTATGGCTCGTTGGTCAAGCGGTTAAGACGTCGCCCTCTCACGGCGAAAACAGGGGTTCGATTCCCCTACGAGCTGCTTATATAAATTCAGAAGGTATCAGGAAGAAAAGACTTCCCGATACTTTTTTTATGTTCGGGAGCAAATAGAGAAGGTACCATCTCTGTTCAATTAGGATAAATTTTCTTTTATTATTTTCGAAAGAGGTCCGTATAGCCAGTCTGCTGTTTCCTTCCGTCACCCCGCTCCCGCTTAGTGAAAAACGTAATGGATACTAAGCTCGTGAAAAACCTCGCTAAGTACCAACGTTTTTCAATAGGTTCCTTGAGGACCACAGGCAGTTCGCCGGACGGACCCTTACAAAAGTTACATGTTATCATAAGTAAAACAAAATAGTTGAATATACTGTTAAAATTTAGTATAATAATTGGCAAAATTACAATGACTATAAGCGGCTGTTTCGCGCGGAAATGAGGGATATTATGGGAGTGAGGATAGAGGAGTTTGGCACGACAAAAGATGGCTTTCAGGCAAAGCTTTATATATTAGAAAACGAAAATGGAACCATTGTGAAAGTTTCTGACTTTGGAGCAGTGATTGTTTCTGTTATTGTGAAGGACAGAGATGGTAAAGCTGCCGATATAGCACTTGGCTATCCCGATGTGACAGGGTATGAGACAAATGGGCCGGGATTTGGTGCATGCATTGGCAGATGCGCCAACCGTATTGGAAACGCTGCATTTACATTAAATGATATTACATATTCACTTGAGAAAAATGATGGAAAAAACAATCTTCACAGCGGAAAAAATGGATACCAAAAGCGCCCATGGGAGGCGGAGGAACTGGACAGTCCTCTTGGTGCGGCAGTCAGCTTCTCCTTACACAGCCCAGATGGAGATCAGGGATTTCCGGGAAATCTTGATGTCACTGTCACATACACACTGACAGACGAGGATTCACTGATACTGTCATATAAAGCGGTGTCAGATGCAGATACTATTGTAAATTTGACAAATCATTCTTATTTTAATCTGGCCGGCCATGGATCAGGGGATGTATTAAAGCAGAAGGTTTGGATGGATGCAGATTTTTATACAGAGGCAGATGAAGAATCTATTCCCACTGGACAAATCCTGCCTGTTGCGGGAACACCGATGGACTTTAACACTCCAAAGGCGATAGGAGAGGATATCGACAGTGATTATAAGGCGGTGGTTTTGGGCAGAGGCTTTGATCATAATTGGATTCTTAAGACGGAGGATGAGGTAAAGCTGGTTGCCCGCATGGAGGACGAGGGATCTGGCCGTGGGCTTGAAGTGTATACTGATCTACCGGGGATGCAGTTTTATACAGGTAATTTTTTGAGGGGAACAGAGACGGGGAAGGAGGGAGTGATTTATCAAAGACGGGCAGGAGCCTGCTTTGAGACACAATATTTTCCTGACAGTGTGCATCACGATAATTTTCCAAGCCCGGTGCTTCCCGCTTATAAAGAATATAGCAGCCAGACGATCTTTCGTTTTTATGTAGTGGAGTAGGGATTGCATGATGGAGGGAAATAATTTTTTTGCAATGCTCTCGCGCATGCGCTATATCAATCGATGGGGACTGATGCGCAACACTCTGACGGAGAATATAAGTGAGCATAGTCTGGATGTAGCGATTCTTGCTCATGCGCTGGCGGTTCTTAGAAATACTCGCTTCGGCGGCAGAGTAAACGCGGAGAGGGCTGCGCTTCTTGGGCTTTTTCATGATTGCACGGAGATTATCACGGGGGATATGCCTACTCCGGTGAAGTATTATGCACCAGAACTTCGGAGGGCGTATAAGGAGGTAGAGTCCGCTGCCAAGGAAAATCTGCTGTCAGGGCTTCCCGCAGAGCTTAAAGACATCTACGCTCCACTTCTTATGGAGACGGAGGAGGAAGCAGAGCTCTGGAGGCTTGTGAAGGCTGCGGACAAGCTGTCGGCACTGATCAAGTGCATGGAGGAGCGAAAGATGGGAAATGATGATTTTTTGCAGGCGGAAAAGGCAACAATTGAGGCGGTGAAGGGGATGGGGCTTGCGGAGGCAGATTGTTTTCTTGAGGAATTTCTGCCGTCCTACAGCTTGACATTGGATGAGCAGGCACGAAAAGGGGAAAAGGGAGTATGATGAATAAGGAAATCAGGGGTGGGCTTACAGAGAAGCTTGCAGACTGGTCGTTTAATGCATGTCTTTGCCTAGAGGCTGTTGGGGAAGGGGACTATCAGCCTGTTTATGTAAATAAGGCATTTGAGCGCATGTTTGCCATTACAAGTGAAGAGCTTAGCAGAAGAACTTTTTGCGAGACGCTAAGTCTAAAATATGGAGAGAAGGGGTTGGATAATTTTCGCAGGCTTGTCGAAGGGATTTCTGGCACGGAGGAGCCACAGATGGAAGTCTTTTATGATGAGCTTAAGAAGCTGTATCTTCGTGTGTTGTGTTTTGCTGCAGCGGAAGGGTATCTCTGTCTGATTCTTCTTGATATAACAGGGATTGAACGATCAAGGGAAAAGGTGGAGAGACTATATGAGGAGCTATCTGCATCTGAGCAGGAACTTCGCTATCAATTGGATTTGCTTTCTATCACACAGAGTAATTTGGATGAGATTAAGCGGATCTATCGACTTGTGAGTGAAAATTCCACAGATGGATTTGTATATTATCATTACTTTACAAAGATGGCTCTGACATCCAACCGATGGCTCGATATGTTTCCAGTGTCCGAGGAGAATATCGGCAATCTGGAGGAGGTGGCTTCTTATCTGGAGGAAAGCTTTCAGGGTGACTATATAGAGCAGTGGAAGCGAACGGTGAGGGAGCAGAAGACGACAGAACGATTTTTATATCAGCTTAAAAAGGATAATGAGTGGGTTTCCCAGATAAGCTGGTTTTGGTATGATGAGAGGGGCGTGCTGAAGGAGAGCGTGTCCTTTTGTCAAGATATCACTTATGAAAAGCTGCAGCACAAGGAGCTGGAAAAGCTTACCTATTACGACAGCTTTACGGAGGTCTATAATCGCAATTATTTTATTCAATGGCTGGGGGAGCAGATTGAGGCGGCGAGAAAAGACATGAGCCTTGTTCAGATGCTTTTTGTAGATATTGATCATTTTAAATGGGTCAATGACAGGCTGGGGATTCAGATTGCAGATGAGCTGCTCTTAAAGGTTGCTGCCATTATACAGCAATATGAGTCTGACACCACAAAGGCAGCACGGTTTAGTAGCGATGAATTTGTGATAGGGATCAAGCAGTCGCTGGCCAATGATACCGCGGACGAGGTTGCAAAAAGAATACAAGATAATCTAAAGACGCCGATTCTTTTGAGCAATGGAATGAGCTATTATGTCACGGTCAGCATTGGCATAGCGGAGTGTGATCAAGAGATTCAGGATGCGGCGGATTTAATTCGCGCGGCGGATCTGGCTATGATGGAGGCAAAGAAGACAGGAAGGAATATGATCAAGCACTATGAGCCTTATATGGTTGCGGGCTTTGTCGGGGAGGCGGATTTGGAGCAGAAGCTTCAGTCGGCTGTGGAGAAGGGGGGCTTCTATCTGTTGTATCAGCCGCAGTATTCTTCCATGACAGAGGAGCTTCGGGGTGTGGAAGCTTTGGTTCGCTGGCATGATGGCGAGCTTGGGAATATCAGCCCTGCTTTATTTATCCCGATTGCGGAGGGCAATGGAACCATTTGCAAGATAGGAGATTTTGTGATACGGGAGGCATTGAGGACGCTGGGAAGATGGATTCAGGAATATGATTATCAGGGGATAATGTCAATTAATATTTCTGCCGTCCAATTTAGGGATGGAGAATTTCTTCATACACTACAATACTACTCAGGTATGTATAATGTAAATGCTCATCAAATTGAGATAGAGCTTACAGAAAGTGTATTTATCGACAATCTGGACGAGACAGTGAAGCTTATCAATAAGTTGAGAGAGTTAGGCTATCGTGTGTCGTTAGACGATTTTGGGACAGGATACTCATCGCTTTCTTACTTGCGCATGGTTCCAATTGATACATTAAAGATAGATCGATCCTTTATCACAGAACTTTCAAGAGAGAAAAACACGACAATTATCACAAGCAGCATTATAGAGATGGCGGAGAAGTTAGGTCTTGAGGTGATTGCGGAGGGAGTGGAGGAGCGGGAGCAGCTCGAATTTTTAAAAGAATATCAATGTGGGACTATACAGGGGTATCTATTAGGGCGTCCACTGCCCAGAGAGTCTGTGGAGGAAATTTTAAATAGATAAATATTTATTTTTGTTTTACAAATAGGCTATGTGTGGTATGATATAGGAAAAAAGATACAGTCCGCAGGAGGAAGACAGAGATGGAAGAGAATGTTATGGAAAAGGAAGTTGTTTCTAAAAATTTTATTGAGCAGATAATAGAGAAGGATCTGGAAGATGGCTGTTATGATCACATCCAGACCAGATTTCCACCTGAGCCTAACGGTTATCTTCATATTGGACATGCAAAATCAATTTTGTTGAATTATGGGTTAGCACAGAAATATCATGGAAAGTTTAACCTGCGCTTTGATGATACCAATCCCACAAAGGAAAAGACAGAATTTGTTCATTCGATTATAGAGGATGCGAAGTGGCTGGGAGCAGATTGGGAGGACAGGCTTTTCTTTGCTTCTGATTATTTTGAACAGATGTACGAGGCTGCTGTTAAGCTGATTCAGAAGGGAAAAGCTTATGTATGTGATCTGTCTGCCGATGAGATCAAGCAATATCGAGGTACCTTGACAGAGCCGGGAAAAAACAGTCCTTATAGAGAGAGAACAGTGGAGGAGAATCTTGAGCTGTTTGAAAATATGAAAAATGGCATGTATAAGGATGGTGAGAAGGTGCTTCGCGCCAAGATTGATATGGCTTCCCCTAATATCAATATGCGAGATCCTGTCATCTATCGTGTCGCGCGCATGACGCATCATAATACGGGAGATAAGTGGTGTATTTATCCGATGTATGATTTTGCCCATCCGATTGAGGATGCGATTGAGAAGGTGACACATTCGATCTGCACGTTGGAATTTGAAGATCACAGACCGCTCTACGACTGGGTGGTAAACGAGCTTGAGTATCCCAATCCGCCAAAACAGATTGAGTTTGCGAAATTATATCTCACGGATGTTGTGACGGGTAAGCGGTATATTAAGAAGCTGGTGGAGGACGGAATTGTGGATGGTTGGGACGATCCGCGCTTAGTGTCTGTGGCGGCACTTCGAAGAAGAGGCTTTACGCCAGAATCCATTCGGAATTTTGTTGAGCTGGTGGGTGTGTCGAAGGCAAATAGTTCTGTAGATTATGCGATGCTTGAATATTGTATCCGTGAGGACCTAAAGCTCAAGGTTCCCCGCATGATGGCCGTGCTTGATCCGATCAAGCTTGTGATTGACAATTATCCCGAGGATGTTACAGAGCAGATCGAGGCGCCGAATAATCAGGAGAAGGAAGATATGGGCAGCCGCACACTTCCATTTGGAAGGGAGCTTTATATTGAGCGAGAAGATTTTATGGAAGAGCCTCCTAAGAAATACTTTCGCATGTTTCCGGGCAATGTGGTGCGCTTGATGTATGCATATATCGTCACATGCACAGGATGCGAGAAGGATGAGGCAGGCAATGTGACGGTGGTTCACTGTACCTATGACTCGCAGACCAAGGGCGGAAATGCAAGAGAAGGACAGAAAGTTAAGGGTACCATTCACTGGGTTTCCGTCAAGGATGCAGTGGAGGCAAAGGTGCGCCTTTATGAAAATATTATAGACGAAGAAAAGGGAAAGCTGAATGAGGATGGGACTCTTAATCTCAATCTAAATTCTCTAAGGGTGCTGGAAAAATGCTATCTGGAACCTAATTTGGCACATGCAGAGAAACTTATGAAATATCAATTTGTGAGAAATGGGTATTTTTGTGTGGATTCTAAGGATTCTACGGAGGATGCGTTGGTATTAAATCGAATTGTTTCACTGAAAAGTTCGTTTAAGCTGTAAGAGTCAGTGTCAAAAGGGGAAGGGTTGAGAGGGAATGAGTGGTATATTTAAGGAATTGGAGCCCATGGGCTTGAAAAATGCCGATATCGCGGAGCAGTCCCTATTTGCAACAGGAAGAGGGGAGCGGGCAGAAAAGCAGAGTGACCAAGAGCTTAGGGAAAAAGCAGAGAAGGAAGCTAAGGAGTATGAGAAGGACAGTCTGTTTGATAAAAAATATGAATGTCCTATCTGCGATAACCGCTTTAAGGAAAGAACCGTGCGAACGGGAAAGACTCGCCTTCTCTCCACAGATACAGATCTGCGCCACAAATATAGAGCATTTGACCCGATTAAATATGATATTATTGTCTGTCCCAAGTGTGGTTATGCCGCTATGGGGCAGCGAAGCTTTGAAGGATTGTCCTCTCTTCAAAGAAAGCTTCTCAGAGAACAGGTTCAGGCTAATTTTAAGGGGTTGCCTCCCATGGATGAGATTTTCACCTATGATCAGGCAATTCTGCGCTATAAGCTTGCTTTGTATAGCTCCATTGTAAAGAGGAGCAAAGCGAGTGAGCGCGCTTATATGTGCTTGAAGATCGCGTGGCTGTTTCGCAGCAAACGCGAGGATATGAAACCGACGGAGGAGAAGTATGAAGAAAAGATATTAAAGTGTAGTATGGAGGAGAAAAGTTATCTGGAAAAAGCGTACAAGGGCTTTGATACAGCAGTGCAGTCTGAGATGTTTCCCATCTGTGGAATGGATGAGATGACCTTTAATTATCTATATGCGGATCTTTCCAGAAAAACTGGTAATATGGATATGGCAAAGAAGATGCTAGGCATGGTTCTTGTGTCAAAGTCCGCGACTTCTACTCTGAAGGATAAGGCGAGAACACTGAAGGAGATTATTCGAGAAGAGGAAGAGCAAAAGGAAGAGAAGCAAAATAAAAAATTAGGATAGGTGTATGAATGATCTGATAATTCCTCTGGACAACAGTTCCAGAGAGCCTATATATGAACAGATTTATCGGTATATAAAAGAGGAGATCCGCAATGGAAGCCTGCCCTTTCACGGCAGGCTTCCTTCGACAAGAGCACTTGCAAGACATATGCAGATAAGCAGAAGTACAGTAGATATGGCATATGCGCAGCTAACGGCAGAAGGGTATCTGGAGGCTGTTCCCTGCAAGGGCTATTATGTGGCGCAGATGGATGAGCTTTTTGTATCTCCAAGACAACAGCCTGATCCAGAAGACAATCAGGTGAATGTAAAAGTTGAGTATCGATATGATTTTTCCCCAAGAGGCATTGATCTGAGAAGCTTTCCCTATAATGTCTGGCGAAGGCTGACCAAAAATACATTGATTGATGATAAGCGAGAGATCTTTGAGCTTGGAGATCCGAAGGGAGATTACGCACTGAGAAATATGATCTGTCAGTATCTGCATCAGGCGAGAGGGGTGAATTGTTCACCAGAGCAGATGGTGATTGGTGCGGGGAATGAATATCTTCTTATGCGCCTTAGTCAGCTTCTGCCGTCGGGATGCCAGATTGCGATGGAAAATCCCACTTATAGGCAGGCTTATCGCATATTGTGCGGGTTGGGGCATAAGGTGGTGCCCGTGCCTATGGATGAGGGCGGCATGGAGATAGAGGCGCTGGAAAAAAGTGGTGCAATGTTGAGTTATGTAATGCCCTCACACCAATATCCTCTTGGAATTGTGATGCCAATTAAGAGGCGGTTGGAGCTTTTGGCGTGGGCGGCGAAGGGAGAGCGCTATATAATAGAGGACGATTATGACAGTGAATTTCGCTATAGAGGTATGCCGATACCATCCCTTCAGGGAGTTGACAGAAAAGATTGTGTGATCTATATTGGAACATTTTCAAAATCTGTAGCTCCGGCAATCCGCATCAGCTATATGGTGTTGCCACATGCTCTGTTAAAGCGCTTTGAAAGCTATAATTACTACTCCTCCACTGTATCACGCATCGATCAGACGGTGATGGAAAGCTTTATTAGCGAGGGACATTTTGAGAGACATTTAAACCGTATGCGGACGATCTATAAGAATAAGCATGATGTGTTGATGAATGAGTTAAAAGATTTTAGTGATTTTTCCATATCAGGCGAGAATGCAGGACTTCACCTGTTACTTACTGGGTCCAGAGAGGAGCAGGAGTTAATTGAGCTTGCCGCAAGGCAGGATGTGCGGGTGTATGGGTTATCAGATTATTATATAACGGACACAGGGCGGCAGCATAAAACGGTAGTTCTTGGCTACGCCAATATGACAGAGGAAGAGATCAAAGAGGGAGCAGCACATCTAAAGGAGGCATGGAGATGAAAGAGGAGCTGTATACAATACCGGTGAATGACGCATTTCAGACAGAGTGTGAGTGCCCTGTCTGTGCCATGAGAGAGGTATTAGAGCAAAATGCGGTAGAATATACTATGGGTCCTAGCTATATGGAGGATGACATTCGCATGGAGACGGATCGGATGGGTTTCTGCCAGAGGCATATGAAACAGATTTCTGATCAGAATAATAAGCTGGGGCTTGCTCTGGTGGTCAAGACACATATGGATAAAATTATTAAAGATGTGGAGAAGGCAGGAGGACAGCGGGAGAAACCAAAGGGACTATTTAAAAAGCCATCACAGGACCCTGTGTCATCGTATCTAAAGGAGCTGGAGAACTCCTGCTTTGTATGCAGCAGAATTGAAAACAGCTTTAAGCGTTATATCGCAACCATATTTTATCTCTGGAAACAGGATGCAGCATTTCGAAAGATATATGAAGGCAGCAAGGGATTTTGTAATGAGCATTATCGGATCTTGATTGAGGAGGCACCAAGAGAACTTTCTGGAAGCAATCTGACAGAGTTTCTTGCAGTGACAGATAGAATCTATCTTGCCAATATGCGACGTGTGCGTGATGATGTAGAATGGTTTATCAATAAATTTGACTATCGTTATCAGGATGCTCCGTGGAAGAACTCAAGGGATGCCTTGCCAAGAGCACTGACGAAGCTAAACGGGATCATTGAAAAAGAAGGATAAGTTTTTTGCAGAAGACATTATCGGATCGTTTTTGTATCAAGCTGCTTGTACAGAAGAAAGGGAGATAGGGCGAGTCCCCTGTCTCCCTGCTTGAATCGTGGTTGTTTACTGCTCTGGCTCAGTATTTTCAGATAAATCAGATGTTTCCGGCGCGTCTTCCGGTGTATCCAGAGGGATTGAGACATACTCCCGCTTAATGGAGACAGGCTGCTCTGGCTTCTCTGTCTTGTCATTCTCACTGGCTTCATCCTCAAAGTCGTTGAAATCCTCATCAAGGGATTTGCGGAAATCTTTGTATTTGGTAAAATAAGCGACACAGCCTGCTATGGCAGCACCTGCGATCACTGTGGCTGTGAGGAATTTTCCAAAGTGTTTTTTGGACATGAAAGCAACTCCTTTCTTGTAGGAAATTTCTGCTGCAAAGTCCAGCTTGCAGATGATGCGGCTGGATTGTAACAAATTTCTTTATAGGAAATATTTCCAATATATCCTATTGTAATACGCTTTTGGAAAAAAGAAAAGCATTTTTTATGGTTTGAGACGGATAATCTTACATTTGAACCTCGCGAGCAACGAGCTGAGTGGCTGCTTGTAGGAATTTGGAAAATAAAGTGAGGGTAACATATCCCGCAGCTTGGATACATCACAAGTTGGATGTTCTGTCGGTTTGCTGCTGATTACGCAAATTCAGTGATAGAGTAAGGTTAATCTGATTATTTGAGGGAAAGATAATGATAGATAGTGAAATTCCAGTTTGCCTTTGCCAGATTCCTGCTAATCTGCAAAGGAGCCAGATGTATGAGTCAATCGCTTCTTATGTGAGAAATATACCAAAGGAGCAGCAGATTGAAGATGCTGCCTATGAAAAGCGTCTTGCCGTGTGCAGTGAATGTGAGGCGTTAGTGAATGGATTGACCTGTAGATATTGTGGCTGCTTTGTGCTGGCGAGGGCGAGAAAGAGAAGTCAGAGCTGTCCTATGCCGGGAGGAGATCTCTGGAACAGTACAGAATAGAGTCCAAATAATTAGGTATATTAAAAAAGTATAAAATATCAAAAATGGAAGAAAACGAGATAAATAGAGAATAATCGAAAAAATAAGAGAAAAATAGAGAAAACAATAAAAATAGACAAAAATGGAAACTTGCATAAAAGGGCATTAATCACTAATATATAACTATCGGTTAGCACTCGATGACAATGAGTGCTAATAAAATGAAGGAGGAAAATAGAGATGAAATTAGTACCTTTAGGTGACAGAGTTGTATTAAAGCAGTTAGTAGCAGAAGAAACCACAAAGTCCGGCATTGTTCTGCCGGGTCAAGCAAAAGAGAAGCCACAGCAGGCGGAAGTAATTGCAGTAGGTCCCGGCGGAGTTGTGGACGGCAAGGAAGTTACCATGCAGGTAAAGGTAGGAGATCAGGTTATCTTCTCCAAGTATTCTGGTACAGAGGTAAAGATTGAGGAAGAGGAATACATTATTGTAAAGCAGAATGATATTTTGGCTGTTGTAGAATAAGAAAGCTCAGGGAATTAGGACGAAAATTAAGGAGGATGTCAATCATGGCAAAGGAAATCAAGTATGGTGTAGATGCCAGAACAGCTTTAGAGGCTGGTGTGGATAAATTAGCAAATACTGTAAGGGTGACACTGGGACCGAAAGGAAGGAATGTAGTTCTTGACAAATCTTTCGGCGCACCTCTTATCACAAACGATGGTGTTACAATCGCGAAGGAAATTGAGCTTGAGGATGCTTTTGAGAATATGGGTGCACAGCTTGTCAAGGAAGTTGCAACGAAGACAAATGATGTGGCAGGTGATGGAACGACAACCGCTACAGTGCTCGCTCAGGCTATGATTCATGAGGGAATTAAGAATCTGGCAGCAGGTGCGAATCCGATTATTTTGAGAAAAGGTATGAAGAAAGCTACAGATGCGGCAGTAGAAGCAATTGCAGCTATGAGCAGCAAAGTGAATGGAAAGAATCAGATCGCTCGAGTGGCAGCCGTTTCTTCCGGTGATGAGGAGGTAGGCAATCTGGTGGCAGATGCTATGGAGAAGGTATCCAACGACGGTGTGATCACGATCGAGGAATCCAAGACCATGAAGACTGAGCTGGATCTGGTAGAAGGTATGCAGTTTGACAGAGGATATATCTCCGCTTACATGGCTACTGATATGGACAAGATGGTAGCAAATCTGGAAGATCCTTATATATTAATTACAGATAAGAAGATTTCTAATATCCAAGAGATCCTTCCTGTTCTTGAGCAGATTGTACAGTCAGGTTCCAGACTGCTTATAATCGCTGAGGATGTAGAGGGTGAAGCTCTTACCACATTGATTGTAAATAAGTTAAGAGGAACTTTCTCTGTAGTAGCTGTGAAGGCTCCGGGCTACGGCGACAGAAGAAAAGAGATGTTAAAGGATATTGCAATCCTTACAGGTGGTCAGGTTATCTCCGAGGAGCTTGGTCTTGACCTGAAGGAGACGACAATGGATATGCTTGGCCGTGCGAAATCCGTGAGAGTGGAGAAGGAGAATACCATTATCGTGGACGGCGAGGGAGACAAGGAGGAGATCACAGCAAGAGTATCTCAGATCCGTGCTCAGATTGAGGAGACAACATCTGATTTTGATAAGGAGAAATTACAGGAGAGACTGGCGAAGTTGGCTGGCGGCGTAGCTGTTATTCGCGTAGGTGCTGCTACAGAGACAGAGATGAAGGAGAACAAGCTTCGCATGGAGGACGCTCTGGCAGCGACAAGAGCAGCCGTAGAAGAAGGCATTATCGCAGGCGGCGGCTCCGCATATATCCATGCTGCTAAGAAGGTGGCAGAGATGACCACAGGCTTGGAGGGTGATGAGAAGACAGGCGCAAATATTATCCTGAAGGCATTGGAAGCACCTTTGGCTACTATCGCTGAAAATGCAGGTCTGGAGGGAGCTGTTATTATCAATAAGGTTCGCGAGAAGGAGCCGGGAATTGGCTTTGATGTGCTGAAAGAGGATTACGTGGATATGGTGGAGACAGGTATTCTTGACCCTGCTAAGGTGACAAGAAGTGCACTGCAGAATGCTACCAGCGTGGCATCCACGCTGTTGACAACAGAGGCAGTAGTGGCAAATATCAAAGAAGAAACACCAGCGATGCCTCAGGGCGGCGGAATGGGAATGATGTAATTTCGCAGTAATATATTTATAAAAAAGGATGGACATGTGGTTCATCCTTTTTTATGTGCAGGGGAAGTACCATTTTTTTGTTTGTACGGATTTCTATTAAGAGATTTTTTAGAATAGATCCTTTGGTGAACCGTTTTTGAGATGGTCCGTATAGCCAGTCCGCTGTTTTCCTCCGTCACCCCGCTCCCGCTTAGTGAAAAACGTAATGGATACTAAGCTCGTGAAAAACCTCGCTAAGTACCAACGTTTTTCAATAGGTTCCTTGAGGAAAACAGCAGACTGGCTATACTGCTTTGTTGAATGTTTCAGATACGTTGTGATTCTTCTTATATTTGCCGCTTTGTGTCTGTGTCTATTTTGTTTCTGCGAACAACGGGACAAGTGATTGTCTGTAGTTATATGGCGATTGTCGTGAGAGTCAAAAATCTTGATACAAGCACTCAACTTTTGTAAATTTACGCAATTATGGTTATCAAAAGATACTTTGCCAGACGGACCTTCCCAGAAAATAATACAACAAATGATTAACAGCAGATCAAATATCACATTTACCAGAAGCTATACTTTATCTGAAAAGTGCAGATACATGGTTGTCATTTTTATACTTGAGGCTTTCAGGAAAGTATGTTAATATAGATAGAAATACAAGAGAGTAGGAGGAAATAGATGAGTGATTTATATTCAGAATGGATTGTAAAGCGCAAAAAACCGTCATGGGCATTTGCCGCGAAGGTGGCGTTAATTTGTTTGACAGTAATATGTGGACTGCTGACGATGACAGGGATCTTTTGGTTTATGCTTATCCCGACTGTGGCTTTGGGATACTTGACCTACCGCCTGTCCCTAAACTGGGATATGGAATATGAATATACCTTTGTGAAGGGAGAGCTGGATATTGACAAGATAATGGCAAAATCCAAGAGAAAGCGCTGTGCAGTTCTCAATATGGATCAGACAGAGATTGTGGCACCAGAGGGGGCACATCAGCTTGATAATTTTAAAAATACTCCCTGCAAAACTATGGATTTCTCTTCCCATATTCCAGAAAATAAAAAATATGTGATGTATACCTCTTACCATAATGAGATGGTGAAAATAATCTTCGAGCCAAGCGAGCGTATGCTGGATGATATGTGGAACACAGCACCAAGAAAAGTAGTGAAATAATACTTGACATCGGACAATATATCTGGTAGACTGGATCAACTACAAAATCGAAGAATGTAAGAAGAAAGAGAGGCAGAAGAAATGGGTAAGATTATCGGTGAAGGCATTACTTTTGATGATGTGCTTCTTGTTCCAGCATATTCTGAGGTAATTCCGAATCAAGTTGATTTATCAACCATGCTGACAAAGAAGATTCAGCTTAATATTCCAATGATGAGCGCAGGTATGGATACTGTCACAGAACATCGTATGGCGATTGCCATGGCGCGACAGGGCGGCATTGGCGTGATTCATAAGAATATGACAATTTCGCAGCAGGCGGAAGAGGTTGATAAGGTAAAGCGCTCGGAGTTTGGCGTTATTACGGACCCATTTTCATTGTCGCCAGATCATACTTTGGAGGATGCGAATAATCTGATGGCAAAGTTCCGCATCTCCGGTGTTCCGATTACAGAAGGGAAGCGGCTTGTGGGAATTATCACAAACCGTGATTTAAAGTTTGAGAAAGATTTTTCGAAGAAGATCAAGGAATCCATGACCTCGGAGGGTCTTATTACCGCGAGGGAAGGAATCACGCTGGAGGAGGCGAAGGTAATTCTTGCGAAAGCGAGAAAAGAAAAGCTTCCTATCGTAGATGAGAATTTCAATCTAAAAGGTCTAATTACAATCAAGGATATAGAGAAACAATTAAAATACCCATCCTCCGCAAAGGACAGCCAAGGCAGACTTCTGTGCGGCGCGGCAGTGGGCATTACGGCAAATGTATTGGAGCGCGTGGAGGCACTGGTAGGTGCCAAGGTGGATGTGATTGTACTTGATTCTGCTCACGGACATTCTGCGAATGTAATTCACTGTGTAAAGCTGATCAAGGAAAAGTATCCTGAGCTTCAGGTAATTGCTGGAAATGTGGCGACGGGGGAGGCGACGAAGGCATTGATAGAGGCCGGTGTCGATGCAGTGAAGGTTGGGATAGGTCCCGGCTCTATCTGTACAACCCGTGTGGTTGCGGGAATTGGTGTTCCTCAGATCACAGCGATTATGGACTGCTATGCAGTGGCGAAAGAATATCAGGTTCCTATTATTGCGGATGGAGGAATTAAGTATTCTGGTGATATGACAAAGGCACTTGCCGCAGGCGGCAATGTCTGCATGATGGGAAGTATGTTTGCGGGCTGTGATGAGAGTCCGGGAACTTTTGAATTATATCAAGGAAGAAAGTATAAGGTATATCGTGGCATGGGCTCGATAGCAGCTATGGAAAATGGAAGCAAGGATCGCTATTTCCAGACAGATGCCAAGAAATTAGTTCCTGAGGGCGTGGAAGGGCGTGTGGCATATAAAGGAACCGTGGAAGACACTGTGTTCCAGCTTATGGGTGGTCTGCGCGCCGGCATGGGATACTGTGGTGCGAAGGATATTCCAACTTTACAGAATACAGGCCGGTTCGTGAAGATATCTGCTGCATCTCTGAAAGAAAGTCACCCACATGATATCCATATTACGAAGGAAGCACCTAATTACAGTGTGGATGAATAGATAAGTATAGTGTTTGATTGCTTTTGGTATAGAAGCTGCTTTATTGGAGAGATCTTTGCACGTTTTTTCGGAAAGGGTTTATATAGCCAAGCAACCGTTTTCTCCATCACCCTGCATTCGCTTAGTGGCTGTTATTCGGTAAGTGAACGCAGGGTGATAAAGGATCATAAGTAATTTTTGGGGTGACTTTTCTAAAAGAATAAAAAATTCCTATTATAAACCTGAATTATTCATGAGCATATAAAAATGCTTGATACTACAAAGCCTTGAACCA
>CAJUOO010000048.1 GCA_910588535.1 uncultured Lachnospiraceae bacterium
ATACTGGCTTTAGATACACCATACTCTGCGGTGATGCTTTTGTAGGTTCGTCCTTTTTCCTCATGGAGGCGGACAATCTTCTTTTTAAATTCGGGAGCGTAGTTTTGCAACATAATGAGTATCTCTTTCCTTGTAATTTTGATTATATCTCATTAGTCACTCCCGTTACAACTTTATTATAGCATCTCATAATAAGTGTTAGATACAAACTCATCTCTTTTCGTGTAGGTTTTTATTTGGATGTTTAAATTACACCATGAAGAAACTAAATTTGTATTTTATTTTTCAAAAGTAATAAAAGTTGCAAACTGATATACAATTATTTATCAATCCAAAAGGAGGTCTTGCCGCATGTTCCACATTCTAATAGTTGATGATGAAAAGCACACTCGACTGCTTCTTCAAAAAGTGCTTGAAACAGAGAAATATCATGTATTTTCGGCATGCAATGGTCAGGAAGCGCTTGAAGTTATGGACAAAAACCATATTGATCTTGTGATATTAGATATAATGATGCCTGTGATGGACGGCTATGAGCTAACCAAAGCCCTGCGGGAGACAGACAACAATCTGCCTATTCTTATGGTATCAGCAAAACAACTACCCATAGACAAGAAAAAAGGATTCTTGGCAGGCACCGACGATTACATAACAAAACCAATAGATGAGGAGGAGATGCTGCTTCGCATCCGCGCGCTGCTTCGCAGGGCAAAATTTGCAAGCGAGCATAAAATAGAATTTAACAACATCACTCTCGACTACGACGCACTCACTGTCTCAAAAGAAAACGAAATACAAGAGCTGCCTCAAAAAGAATTTCTTCTTCTATATAAATTACTCTCCAATCCCGGAAAAATATTTACAAGAATCCAGCTTATGGATGAAATATGGGGAACAGAGAGCGAGACTGGCTGGGAGACTGTCACAGTTCATATCGGGCGACTCAGAAAACGATTTGAGCACTGGAACGAATTTGAGATAATCTGCGTGCGCGGCCTTGGTTATAAAGCAGTCAGACATGATCCGCAGACTGGATAATACTACACATATCCATCTTCTCCCATACTCCTCCATTATCTGATTTCTGCAATTTATACAAAAAATAGATATTACCATCTATCCATATCCACACATTTTCTATCACCAGACTGCATTATATAAAAAATAACATAGAAACGAGAATAATTATGAAAAAACCACCACTCAATCGCCGTATTGGCTTAACACTGCTCTTTATCTTTATCGTGGGCATCATTATGTTTCTTTCAGAAATCTTAGTCAGCATCCTTATGTACCTCCTACTTCAGACTGAGCTTCTATTTAGGACAGACAACACCATTCCTTCCTCTGCCCTCGTTGTGATCACTGCACTATTTGCCAACTTTATTGTAGGTATCCTTCTCTCTGTGCCTCTTAGCAGATATCCCCTAAAGCCTATTAACGAGCTGATCAACAAGCTTAACCTCCTCGCCGCAGGTAAATATAAAACCCGCATCCAGACAGAAGGCATATCTGGCAAATACCCCGCCTTTGTTGAATTAGCTGACAGCTTTAACACACTCGCCAATGAACTGGAACACACAGAAATGCTGAGAGAAGATTTTATCAACAACTTCTCTCATGAATTTAAGACGCCCATCGTTTCCATCGCCGGCTTTGCCAAACTACTTCAAAAAGGAAACTTAAGCACAGAAGAGCAAAAAGAATACATTCAAGTAATAGAAGAAGAATCTCTGCGCCTCTCCAACATGGCCACCAATGTGCTCAATCTCACTAAAGTAGAAAACCAAACCATATTGACTGATACCACCACCTACAATCTATCAGAACAAATCCGAGCCTGCATCCTTATCCTTGAGAAAAAATGGGAAAAAAAGCAACTCTCCTTCTCCGTGGATTTTGATGAATACACCATCACGGCCAATGAAGAGCTGCTCAAACAGGTCTGGCTAAATCTCATTGATAACGCAATAAAATTTTCCCCCAAGGACAGCACCATATGGATTGACATTACGCAAAACATCGATCTAACCATTATCTCCATCACAAACAAAGGAAGTTCGATAAAACCAGAACATCAAAAGAGGATTTTCCATAAATTCTATCAGGCAGATGAATCTCACGCCAAAGAAGGAAATGGCATTGGTCTTTCTATTGTAAAGCGTGTTGTCGAATTGCATGGTGGAGAGATTCTTCTGAATAGTCAAAACGACCACACCACATTTGTGATAAAACTTCCCACAGAATCCTAATTCTACTTTTTTACAATACCTTACACGAACACCTACCATCACAATGATTACACTGATTTTTAAATATACTGTCGTTTGTTACACTCTTTCCTAACTAAGAACAGGATAACACAGATTTTCAACAGGTTCCTTGAGAAAAACAGCAGACGCGCTATATTACTTTGCTGAATATTTCAAATACACTGCGATTCTTCATATACTTATAATTTCATGTTTATATTTATTTTATTTGTAGTTATAATTCATCAAGTTTTCTTATCAAAGACAATAAAAACTATTTTTTAATCTTATACAAGTAAAATGACAACGTATTTTGCCTAACTGATAAAACAGTCCGGCGAACTGCCTGTGGTTCTCAAGGAACCTATTGAAAAACGCCGGCGCTTAGCGAGGTAATTTCGAGCTTAGCGTCCGCTGCGTTTTTCACTAAGCGGGAGCGGGGTGACGGAGGACCACAGGCAGTTCGCCGGACGGACCTTCCCAGAAAATGATACAACAAATTTTTACAACAGATAAAGTCTAAAATCTACAAGAAGCCATCCTACATTAAAAAAATAGAAAATACTACAAAAGCAGCCCCGATAATATCTGCACGCAAGTCTCCACGCCCAGCTTACCACTGTCCAACACCATATCATAATTTTCCGCCGCATCCCACTTTTTCATAGTATTGGCATAATACGCCGACCGTCTGCGCCTGTTATTCTTCTCCATCACCTTATCCACACTGCCCTTGTCCACGCCGTACTCCTTAATAATTCTGTCTTTTTTCGACTCATAATCTGCGCGGATAAATACTCTGAGAACACCTCCCCTGTCCCTCAGCGCCTCACCGGCACAATGCCCCACAAAGACACATCTTCCCTGTTCGGCAGCTTCCTTGACCGCTCTCTGCATAGACAGATAAATCTGCTGCTCTGTGGACAACGTATCACTCTTTCCACTCTGTGCATTGATTAACATGGCGATGGAGTACAGAAAACTGTTTGTCGTGCTCTCCTCACGCCTTTCCACCTCCTTTGCTGACATGCCAAGCCTCGCCGCCACTTTCTCATACACTTCACTGGTACAGCAGGAAACTCCTGCCCTCTCTGCTGTCTTCTTCCCTATCTCGGTCCCTGCACTGCCATATTCCCTCTCTATCGTAATATAATGATATTTCATAACTTCCCCTCCTTACGCCGATTGCTCAAACTGGCTATTGTACAGTTCACTGTAAAAACCACCTCTGGCAAGCAATTCTTCATGTGTTCCGCTCTCTATAATATCCCCTGCCTTCATCACCAGTATCAGATCGGCATCCTTGATCGTCGACAATCTATGTGCAATTACAAAAGATGTCCGATTTCTCATCAGCTCATCCATCGCCTGCTGAATCTTAAGCTCCGTTCTGGTGTCCACCGAGCTGGTAGCTTCATCTAAAATCAACATCGGACGATCGGCAATCATAGCTCTCGCAATAGTAAGCTGCTGCTTCTGCCCCTGCGACAAGCTCATCTGATCATTTAGCACTGTGTCAAAGCCTTCCGGCAATGAGCGAATAAAATGATATAAGCCCACTGCTTTACACGCCTTGATCATATCTTCGTCCGATACATTTTCCGAACAATAGACCAAATTTTCCCGAATCGTTCCTTCAAACAGCCATGTATCTTGCAAAACCATGCAGAACTGAGAATGAACCTCCTCCCTTCTCACCTTGTCAACTGCAATTCCATCAATTTGTATCTCCCCGCCAAGAAGCTCATGAAAACGCATAAGAAGATTCACCATCGTTGTCTTGCCCGCCCCGGTAGGACCGACGATCGCGATCTTCTGCCCCGCCTTTGCCTTGGCAGAAAAATCATGAATAATTATCTTATCTGTACCCTCATATCCAAATCTGACATGCTTAAACTCCACATCACCCTTTACATTGGTAAGATGTGCTGTCTTCTCGCTCTCATCTGCCATCTCCTCCGCTTCCAGAAATTCAAATACTCTCTCTCCTGCAGCCGCTGCAGACTGGAGTGACTGCGCTGCCTGTGCCATCTGTGACAAAGGCTGCGTGAAGAATCGCACATACATCATAAAAGCGACAATCACCTCAAAGCCAATCTTTCCATTCATAGTGAGCAGTGCACCCACAATACATACCACCACATAGCCAAAATTTCCGATAAATCCCATAATTGGCATCATCATACCAGAAAGACACTGCGCCTTAAATCCGCTGTCCAACAGATTTTCATTCATTCTATCAAAATCTTCCTGCGCCTTATCTTCCCCATTATAAGCCTTCACAACGGTATGTCCCGAATAAATCTCCTCAATATGACCATTTAACAGACCCAGATTCTTCTGCTGCCGAAAGAAATATTTCTGTGACCGCCCCATAATCAGCATCATCAGCACAAATCCCACAATCGTGGAAAGCACTGCCGCAACTGTCATTGTCACATCTGTGACAAGCATCATAATCACAGAGCCCACAAACAGCATAATTGCAGAGACCAGTGTGCCAATGCTCTGGTTTAATGACTGGGCTATCGTATCCACATCATTTGTCACTCTTGAGAGCACATCTCCTGTTGTTGTCTTATTATAATACCACATGGGCAGACGATTAATCTTCTTTGAAATATCACCTCTCAGGCTCTTTGACACCCCCTGTGTCACACTTGTCATAAGAAGATGCTGCATAAGGGACAGTATCGCGCTAAATACATAAAAACAGATTAGCGTAATACCAATGCCCGCCACAGCCTTCATATCAATTTCTGTCATCAGACCATCCGTGATCACCTTAGTCATCTCAGATAATTTATCTGGTCCTAACAGTGTGAGAATTGTCCCTGCTCCTGAGCCTATCACCGCTATAATCATCAAGCTCCAATACCTGCGGCAGTAGATAAGAAGCTTTTTCCATGTACCTGTAAAATCCTTTGATTTCGTTCTGTTTTCCATTATGCAAGTTCCTCCTTCGAAAGCTGAGAATACGCGATCTGCTGATAAGTCTCACAATCTCTCATCAGCTCCTCATGTGTTCCCTTGCCAGCCACCTTCCCGTCATCAAGCACAATAATCTGATCCGCATCCCGAATTGTCCCGATTCTCTGAGCCACAATCAACCTCGTCGCATCCTTGCAGTCCTTTTCTAGCTGCTTTCTGAGAATCCGGTCCGTCTTATAATCAAGTGCGGAGAAGGAATCATCAAAGATCAGAATCTCCGGCCTTCGGCACACCGCTCTCGCAATTGACAACCTCTGCTTCTGTCCGCCTGAGAAATTTGAGCCTCCCTGTGACACATGTGCATCATATCCCTCTGGAAGCTTCTCCACAAATTCCGACGCCTGCGCTGTGTAGACTGCCTCCACCACATCTGACTTTAGATGCTTTGCCTTTCCGTTATCCCCATAGGCGATATTGTCATAGACTGTACCTGAGAATAAAATCGCCTTCTGCGACACATAGCCAATTTTATTTCTCAGCGCCTTTTGATTATATTTCTTGACATTGATTCCATCCACCAGCACTTCACCCTCCGTCGCATCATAGAAGCGGGGAATCATATGAATCATTGTGCTCTTACCACTTCCGGTAGAACCGATAACAGCCACCGTCTCTCCCTTTTTCGCAGAAAAACTGATATTTTCCAGCACATCCTCCTCTGCTCCCGGATAGCGGAAGCTGACATTGCGAAATTCTATTGTCCCTGTCTCCTTTGCAGCAGATCCATCCTCCTCACCATCTGCAATAGAAAGCTTTGTCTCCAACACCTCCAAAATACGCTTTGCCGAGACAGATGCCCTTGGAAATATTATAAAAATCATAACCAGCATCATAAATGCCATCACAACCTGCATAGCATACTGAGTAAATACAATCATATCTGAAAACAATCCGATCTTATCTGCAAATGCCGCCTCACTTATCATCGCAGCGCCAAGCCAGTAGATGGTCAGCGTCAGCCCATTCATAATCATCTGAATGGAAGGCATCATAAATGACATCGTTCTGCTTGCAAACAGATTGGTCTTTGTAAGTTCCTTGTTTGCGACATCAAACTTGTCCTCCTGATAGCCTTCCGCATTGTATGCCCTGACCACGCGGATTCCTGTAAGATTTTCCCTTGTCACTCTGTTAATATCATCCGTCAGCCTCTGCAATTTCTTAAACTTTGGCATCGCTATAGATACACAGATAACCACTGTAATTAACAATAACACCACCGCAGCAGCCGTGGTAAGTGTCCATGTCACATTCTTTCCAGATATTTTAAGTATTGCCCACACCGCCATAATCGGCGCTTTCACAATGGACTGAAGTCCCATCACAATCAACATCTGCACCTGCTGAATATCATTGGATGAGCGGGTAATTAAGCTCGCTGTGGAAAATTTTCCAATCTCCCCCATAGAAAAAGACTGAATTTTGGCAAACATTCTTCTTCTGGTATCTGCGCCAAAATCTGTGGCAACTCTTGCAGCCATCACCGCAACCATCAATGCACTGCACAGACTTCCCAGCGCACAGGCCAACATCTTCGCCCCCGCTGCCAAAACTGCCGCCATCTCACTTCCCGGTGTCTGCACCAATGTTGTTATCTCTGACATATAATCTGGCATCTTTAGATCCAGCCAGACCTGAGCCACAATAAATACAACTGCAGCAGCCAGACAGATCCAATCTCGTCTCCTAAATTTGCTAAATAATCGAATCATATTTTTACTCTCCTTCCCTGTCACGTGCCATAAGCACTTTATTTACATAAAATATTACCATAAAATGCTAAACTGAAACGAAACAATACTCCATGTATGGGAAAAATTCCTTCTTCTTATTCTAACTCCCTTCTGCCTGCTTTAGCAGGCATACCAATCAGGAAGTAAAATGTTTACTTCACACGATTCATATATTTTTGCTTCTACTGTTGGTTGAATTTACAAAATGAACTAACCGACACGGTTATAGATGATTTCAATTATCCATAGTAAAATGGAATCAAAAGAAACAATGATTAAAGTATGTTTGTCTTGTGTTATATTGTAACAGCTTTTGATTTGTCTGAAGCTGGAATAGAAAAGGGGAAAAAGCTTGCCGAAAAATGTAATACTTATGTAGATTTTTTTAAAGCTGACATAACTGATTTTCGTGCAAGCGAATACTATGACATTATTTTCAGTAGTGGAGTATATCACTTTATTAAGCCAGAAATCCGAAAAGAAATCACAACAAACCTGAAAGAATACACAAACAAAAACGGCATACATGCAATCAATGTATTTGTAGATAAACCATTTGTAAAAGTACCACCAGATAAAGATACTAATCGGTTTCGCTGGAATTCTGGAGAACTTTTTATGCTCTATCATGATTGGAAATTGCATAAGACAGAAGAAGTTATTTTTAACTACAATAGCGGCGGAATACCACACCAGATTTCCTTTAACCTGCCCGTCATTATCCGCAACGGAACAATTCTTGCTGATCCTCAGTCCAAGAAAGAAATCGAGATTTTAATGTTTGAAGAAGAATTGAAGCACATACGGCGGGCTTTGGCTGACACCGCCATCCCCGGATTCGCGACCGCTTATTCTGGCTCAGCCGAAGTAAGATTATACCTAGCAGGAAGAATGAATGAGGGCTTTCAGGCTTATCTGCAAAACCATTCTACGGATAGGTGTATTCATATGGTTGATACACAAGATAAATGGTACGTTTGTTGTATCATTTTCTGGAAGGATCCGCCCGGCGAACTGCCTGTGGTCCTCCGTCACCCCGCTCTCGCTTAGTGAAAAACACAACGGACGCTAAGCTCGAAACTACCTCGCTAAGCGCCGGTGTTTTTCAATAGGTTCCTTGAGGACTACAGGCAGTTCGCCGGGCTGTTTTATCTGTTAGGTAAAACACGTTGTACTTTGTTTGTACAGGAGTGATAGATGTTTTTTGTTGTCTTCTTATAGAAAATCTGATGATTTATGAATACAAACAAACGAAATATTAAATAGGGTTACAAATATATGCAGAATCACAGCGTATCTGAACGATTCAATAAAAGTAGTATAGCCAGTCCGCTGTTTTCCTCAAGGAACCTATTGAGAAACGTCGGTACTAGTGTGAAAGAAGAATTTCATATCCTGATTTGTATGCCCGCTAAAGCGGGCAGATGGGAGTTAGCGAGGTTTTTCACAAGCTTAGTATCCGTTATGTTTTTCACTAAGCGCAAGCGGGGTGACGGAGGGAAACAGTGACTGGCTATACGAACCTCTTCCAAAGAGGGATTTTTCCCCTTATTCTTGCAAATCTGTGCTATCTTCATTCTTCCACTGCAATATCTTAATAAGCTTTTCCCTCACCTGATTTTCCTGCCCCTCGCCGTCTGGCTGATAATATCTGCGCCCTTTTAAGGAATCCGGCAGACACTGCATCTTGGCCATCTTCTCTTTTGTATTATGCGCATAGATATATCCCTCTCCATAATGAAGCTCCTTCATCAGATCTGTTGGCGCATTGCAAATCCAGAGTGGCACAGGTTCTGCGGGAAGATTTTTAATATCCTCCTTACACTCAGTACATGCTCGATACAGTGCATTGGACTTAGGCGCCATAGATAGATACACCACTGCATGTGTTAGATGAACATCACACTCAGGCATACCAAGAAAATGACATGCCTGATATGCTGCTATCGCAAGCGGCAGCGCACTGGAATCTGCCATTCCCACATCCTCACTCGCATAGCGCACAAGACGTCTCGCAATATAAAGAGGTTCTTCTCCCCCATCCAACATCCGGTGCAGCCAATATACCGCCGCATCTGGATCACTGTTTCTCATCGATTTATGAAGAGCAGAGATCAGATTATAATGCTCCTCCCCATTTTTATCATACAATAAAGAACGGCGGTTCATGCACTGTGACAGGATCTCAGCACTCACATATAATACCGCCTGTTCATTTAACTCACTGTTTACAACTGCCATCTCCAGCGTATTTAACGCTGTTCTCGCATCTCCGTTCGAGAAACGGGCAATGGCAGAAAGCTGGGCATCTTCTATGGCGATCTGCATAGCCCCAAGTCCTTTCGGGCTGCTCAGCGCATGGACTAGCAACTCCTTGATCTCATCTTCCTCCAGCGCCTTTAAAATAAATACTCGGCATCTGGACAGCAGAGCGGAATTGATCTCAAAAGAAGGATTCTCTGTCGTCGCGCCGACCAGTATAATGCTTCCTTTCTCCACATAAGGCAAAAATGCATCTTGCTGTGCCTTGTTAAAACGGTGAATCTCATCTGCAAATAAAAGTGTTCTCACGCCCATATGGCGATTTTGCTCTGCCTGAGCCATCACTTCCTTGATCTCCTTAATCCCACTTGTGACAGCACTAAATTCTACAAACTCTGCCCTTGTCTGGCTCGCGATAATTCTTGCCAATGTCGTCTTGCCAACCCCCGGTGGTCCCCAAAATATCATGGAAGACAACTGATCCTTCTCTATCAACTGCCTAAGTATTTTTCCCTTTCCCACAAGATGTTTCTGGCCCACATACTCATCAAGCGTCTCCGGCCTTAATCGACTTGCCAGTGGTGCCGCCGTCTGCCTATTATCAAATAAACTCATCTGTTCCATGCTGCTTTCCTCTCATTTCTTTATTTTACAGACATAATTCTTATCTAAGTACTTTCTCACTCTAACCAATATCTGCCTGCTTTAGCAGGCATACAAATCAGGATGTGAAATTTTAATTTCACGCTATCCCCAACAGTTCTCAGCCACAAAGTACAAGACCTTCTGCTAAAAAATAAAACCTTGTGTCCAAGCTGGAATGAACAGTAAGCTGTACTCCTATCTCCAGCATACGGCTGTTGAGAATATGATACATCTCTTGCTGTTCCCAGCGAATACCCATAATATATTCCTTCTCCCTCTTAGTAAGACAAGATAATTTATCAAGATACCTCTCCCTATCTGCTCTCTTCCATGCTCCAAAAGGGCAGAGCATGTACGAATTTTTTTCTCCGTTCTTATCAATATGCTCCGACAGAACATGATTTAGCTTATAAACCTGCATCTTTTCTATCTGTCTTACCGTCATATCTCCTTCCCCTATGGAAGTCCTTAACATTCCCGTATCCAACATATGCTGGTACACGGTTTTCTCCACACGATCTCTGGGTGTGGGAAATTCCAACGTTTTTATAATCTGATCCACCGAATATCCCCTGTCCGCCAGATGACGGATCGCCCCTCCGCTCGCCATATCAAACATAAAATTTGACAATGCCTCATTAAAATAATCTTGTTCTTTTCTTCTATCTGACATATGACTCCATAACCTATCCTTTTTTCATTATCATACTACAAGAAAAAGCTGTGGTCAAAAAAATTTTCGCATACACAACCGGAATCTTACTGATTTTAACATTGGACTGTCCTTAATTATAACAGATTACATTCGATTTTTATATAAAATCAACGCCGTGAGTAAGAAATTCTCTGCCCAGAGAAATTCATCGCTCACGGCGTGTCAAATAAAAATATATTCAAAAGCCAAAAATCTCACTGCAAGCAGTCTCTTGACTCACAGCACACAAAAATCAATCTACTTTTTCCTGTGTCTCTAAAACCCACTTTTTCCCATCTCTTTTATCACATCCATCACAAAGCTGCTCTCGTAGGATTTGATTGCTCTGGTATTGATGCTCATCGGCCTCTTAGGATGTTCGCGGCTGTCCTCTCCTTCTTTTCTCTGTAAAGACACTTCATTCAAATATCTGGAGTAATCTCTTTTTTTGTCCGCCATCCGCTCATACAGATCTCTAAGCCCTTCCTGCTTTAGATAATACTGCTTATCCAGCGCCTTCTTTCTTGCCTTTTTAAGAGCCTTCTCCCTCTCCCGCTTTCTCTCTGCTTCTTTGTTCTCTCTATTTTTGCTTGTATGGTAATCCCAGTTATTATAGCTTTCTCCATGACAAGATTCCTTTGTCGCCCCGATATATTCATAATCCTCTCCTGAAATATAATGTGGATTGCTGGTTATAAGAGATATATCCACAGAACGATTCTCCCTGATATGTTCAAGCACCCACGCCTCATATTCTGGATCATTCTTCATGGCAAGATAGCCTTCCTCGGAGATTGTTAAATATTCCTTATCCCTGCGATGTGAATAGTGAAATGGAATCTTTGCGATTTTATCATTGATATAGCCCTTATATTCCTCCAACGTCATATCCTGCGTGCTCTTCACAGCTTCCATATTTTTATTCACAGATGTCAGTTTTTTACGCAAAACTGACTGGTAATCATAAGTATTGGTATTGCTCACATTCATTACATTCGCCCCCTTATTGCCAAAAATACGTCTCAGTACCTCTATACCAATTATCGGCAGCCAAGCGAGCTTTCTTAAGTCAATATGAAAAATATTCCAAAATCGCCTGCTTTGCAGTAAATACGGGTATATACCCTTGCAGTATCCATTCATCTATCCAAGTCAACCCTTGTCGGTCTTAAACAGACTCTTAGCTCGTTACTTATGGAAATGAAAAAGAGAGCAGGATATATAAACACAAAAACAGACAAGTCCCCGCCTTTTATGTCTTTCATCGAACAGAGAAGATACTTTCTCTACTCGCCGCGCGGAGCGCGCAGCTTTCGCTGCTGATTTCCCTGCGCGCCCTCGCGCATAAAAACACAGTGCTTGAGGACTTGCCCTCTCACATTCCATTTTGCCTGACAGCTTCTACAAATACACTCTCATATCCTTTGCAAGCTTCTCTTCTATCCCAGCTAACTTCTCTGCGATACCACGCACTTTTTTCTCTGCTGCCGGATATTGATTCAGATAGCGGTGTACCGTCTTTACACCCATATTACAGCCATCTGTGATCAGATCAGCGACCGTTTTATCAGAATCTTTTATCGCCATCTTCATATTTGTTTTCATCCATGACATCGCCTTCGCCATGGCAGCGGGTTCTTTCTTTGGCTCCTTATACTGCTCCAAGTACTCCTCCACCTCATGCTCCAGCTTGCAATGCTCCTGTCTGCTGTCCTCCAAAATCTGCTTCATCGTTTTATCGGAGACATTTTCCATAATCTCATCAATAGAAGAAACCCCCATGCGAATACCAGAATCACACTCTCTCAACAGCTTAATACTATCATTATCCATAACCACACCCATCCTTTCTTTATTTTCAGCGCATCTTACAAACTGCTAGTATGAGAAGAACTCCTAATCACTCGCAGCAAAAGCTGCTTCATAAAGAAGTTCTAAGTCTCACACCAGAGAATGTCTGAAATACGACATTCTCTGTATAGATTTGAGATTCTGCAAAGCGGAATCATGGGAATTAGTATGGCATATTTTTCAGATATTATAAACATTCACATATGTTTGTAGCTCACTCACGCAAAAGCCCCACTTATAACCATGTGAATGTTCACGAGTCAACTTTTTTCCAGCACATGGATCACGTTGACAAATAAGAACGTTGATCATTGAATTGCTCGTGATCAGCCAGATAGGCATCTAACTATCTTTCTTTTCCTTCTCTATCTCACAGAAACAAAAGAGGTCAGAAGCTTACTTATGTTTAGTACTAAAGTTATTCTATCTGCTCTGTCTGAAACTGCGATGGTAGTATCGTTTTGTCCTCCTCCCCTTTTATATGTTCACTCTTTAAATAGCGCATCCCCTGCTTTATCCTCGCACTCACTACATTTAGCACATAGATATTATCAAATCGGTTATAGATGGAATCTCCCCCAAGCCCCGACAGGCAGATAAGCTGTGTGTTGGTCTTTTTAGCCATATCCATCAGAGGTTTTAATAGATGTACCGCATTGGTCTGTGCAAAGGGATTATCCATAATCAATACTTTTCCCTCCTCCCCGGAGGCAAAGAGATCGGATTCATCCCGCCTCATATAACTTAACAGACTAGACAATATCACAAATGCTGACAAAAATCCCTCCCCGCCAGAATTTGCCGACACCTCTGTCCAAGAGATGGGAACCTCCCGCTCTGCTTCTATTTTATAAAGACGAATCTCAATATTTCGTATCCCCACAACATCATCATATAGTTTTTTTGTCGTGATCAGCTTTCCAAGCAATTCATCCACATTCTGATTTTTCTCTACGGCGTCAAGTCCCCATTTGATATATTCATCCGTAAAGTCCTGTATTCTTTTTTGATATAGCTCTCTGTTTTCCTCCCATGCTGGAACATAAATTCTAAGCATACGAATCGTCTTCCCTCGCACAGTGATAGATGAATTTTTATCAATCTGGCGCATATGATCATCAATATCCTTTACATAGTCAAAAAATATCTCCTCCGTACTTTTCCGCTCCCTCTCTATATTTTCCAGATCCACCTGAAGCTTTTGTTGTATGCTGTTATAGGAGGCGAGCAATGTCTCAAGCTGCAGTCTTAGATCTTCCACTTGATTCACCAAAGAAAACAGATTCTCAAAACCTTTTCTAAAAAAATCCTCCTGATAGATCTCCTTTGCCGACACCCTTCTTATCATCTCCTGCGTCAGACGTCTCTGTTCCTCCCTCTGTGTGGTAAAAATACGGAGATCACGCCGCAGTTTTCCCTGATACTGATTAAGCTCTTCCCTAGATGCAGAGGGAATCTCCCTTTCCTCCACCTGACAGGTAACAGAAAAATCCATATATTCTGCCATGGCATCCTGTGTGCTTTTGCAGGCGTCAAGCTTCTCCATCAGCTCCCTTAGTTCTGCTCTCCTCTTATCACATTCATAACCAGCCAGTCTTAAGCTGTCATCAAAGTTCGTGCTGTTAATCTTCTCTCTTGGCACAAGCTCCTTATACCCTGTCTTTTCCTCCATATGCTTTCTTGCATATTCCAGAGTTACATCCAGCTTGGCAATCTGTTTTTCCAGACCTTTGTTCTCCTCCTTCGCGGCATTTTCCTCTCTCGCTGCTGCCTTGATCTGCTGCTCTAGGTATTCTGTCATATCCTCCGAATAAGAGAGAGACTGATATTCTTCTTTCTGAAAATGATACCGATTTCTTCTTTTAAGCTCTGCTATCTTTCTCTCAAGTCTATGATTCTCTTCCTCAAGATCACGACTTAGCTCCTCAATGGAGATAGATATTCCCTCCGTGATAGCATGATACCTTGCTTCAAGTGCAACATAATCAGCCTGTTCTTCCCATTCTGACTCCTCTTGGTAGGATTGGTAGAGAGCGCTCTTTCTTTTATAGCTTGATAGCTCACTGTTTATACCTTTTTTTATATCCTTATTATACAAGAGCTGATCCGTAAGCCTTTGCTCCTCCTCTTTTAACTGTCCAATCTTCTCCTTTGTGTTCTTCTCCTTTTTTTCTAGCCGCTCCCTCTCCTGCCTATCTGCCAGATAGCTCTTGTAGGCAGACGTAAGCTCGCCAAATTCCTCCAGCCGTCTCTGCGCTGTCTGTTGTGCTTCTTTTCCCTCCTCCAGTCTCTTTCTCGCCTGCTCCTGTTCCAACTGATTTTTCTTTCTCTTCTGTCCACAGAGCACATATGCATCGGAAAGCTTTGTATGCTTCTCCTCACATAGCTTCACTTGTCTCTGGTTCTCCTTGAGCAGATCCTCTGAGTAGCTCTGACGCTCTACTACATTCCAGTAACTCTGGTACTCCTGAATCTCCCTTCTCTTTCTTTCCGCCCGCTCCTGCCACAGCTTGATCTGTTGCTGCTTTTCTTCCAACAGCTTTGTAAGATCTTCTGGGTGCAGCAGATGCTGATTAAACATTACCAAAAAATGAACCGACCCAAAAGACAACACTCCATTCTCTGACACCTCAAGCGCCTTATCAAGCTCCTCCCTCACCACGATGGGAATGGGAAAGCTAGTATAGATCTCTTTTTCAGCCTTTCCAAGCCTTCTGATCACATCTCTGCCAAGTATAATACTGTAGGGCAGAAAGGGATTTCTCTCTGTCAGCCTCTGGTTCTCCTCTGCGCCTCTTTGATTTTTCTTCAGCCATTCCATGCCATAGATAACATCGATCCCCTGATCCTTAAAATACTCCACAATCGCTTCCGGCAGCTCCACAATCCTGCCTTGGCTAAGATTTTCATATTCCTTACGAAAAGCCTTCTGCTTCTCTGCACAGACTGCCCTTTCCTCCTCCAACTCCTCCAGCCTGCCACCCAACTTGGCAAGCAACAACCCCTTATTATCAATCTCTGCATCAGCAAGCTCCATATACCGCAAAATTCCTCTTCTGCGCTCCTTCTCCTCCTGCATGGACTGATATTCCTTCTTAAACTGCATAAGCTCATGCTCACACTGGCTGCTGTGAAGTGAGAGACTCTCACTCTCCTCAATCAGTGCCTCCTCCTCGGCTTTCAGTCTATGTAACTCCTCTGAATACCTGCCTAGCTCCACATTAAGCTGCGTCAGTTCCTCCTCAAATTTCCTATTATATAGGGCAAGTGTTCCCTCCTCATATTCCCCCAAAAGATTCCTTGCAAGCTCCATATCAGCACTTTTCTTTAAATATCTATCATAAAATCTCTGCTCCACCTTATCATAGGAGCGAAGTCTCACAGACAGACCACCCATTCGTCCAGAAAGCTCCCTCAAGGTGCGAAGCTCCTTTTCATAATCCACCTTACAAGCTTCTCGCGCCGCCTCAGTAGACTGAATCTCACTCTCCTTTTTTGTAAGTTCCTCCTCTTTCTGCATAATAAGCCTCTGATAATAATGATAGAGGCTGCCTCCTATCCGGTCTCTTTCCTTGGCACTGTCCTTCTGCTCGTCAAGAAGCACCGCTCGCTTTGCCTGAAGGCTGGACACTCTTCTCTGAAAATCCATCTGCTCTGCATAGAGGCTCGCACACTGATAAAGGCACAGCTTCTTCTCTGCCTCTTCCTTCGCATACTCACTCTTGGTAATGCGAAGCTCAGATTCGATCCGGCTATGAAGCATATCCTTTCTCTTCTCCTCAAGCTGCCAGATCTCATAGGATCGCTTCTCGTGCTCGATATCCTTAAGCTGCTGTTCAATAAAAAGTATTTCCTGTCCCTTCTTCTCCCTATCTAGGACAAGCTGCTCCATCCACAGGGCAAGCTTCTTGATAAATAGAGCTATCTGACTTTTCTGTCTTACAAGCTTCTCCTCTGTATCAGAATATCTGTCAATCTGCGCGACAAGCTCCTGTGCATCGACAAAATATTGTTCAATAATCTCCTTTCGCCGGATATTGCTCTGATTCTCCCTATACTGCCGAATCAGCTTTTGTGCCAGAGACTGAAATCCCTTTATTCTGCTATTTCCCTGATTTAATTTGTTTTCCACCGCATCAAGAAGCCATCTCTCCACCAGCCCCCTCTCATCCTTGGCGTTGGTAAAAAGCTCCGACAGCCCAGATTCCTTAAGATTTACCTTCTTGATAATGCTCTCCCATTCCTTGTGATTGATCTGATATTCCTTTAGCTTTGAAAAATACTGTCTTCTCTGATAGGCGGAGGACATATCATAATAGGTAAAATCTCCATTCTTATCCTTCTTAAGCTCCTCAAATTCTCGCAGACACGCGCCAAATCCCTTTAGCAGCCTTCCCTGCGAACTTTTTTCTATCACAGGCAAGTGAGCAATATCATAAGGACATGTGGAGCGGTAAAATCCGGTAAATGTATAGATCTCTAGCTCCTCATTATTCGTCTCCTCTGTATTCTGGGACTTTCTCACCATCATTCCCGCAAGAAAATATCCCTGCCCATAATCCAGAGCCCACTCCGTCATCAAAAATGTGGGGCGGTTGGTTGTAAAATAGCTTTTAAATGGCCTGTCATCAAAATCCCGATATGTCTTATTTACAAACAAGCTGATCACCATCTGGACCAAAACCGTCTTACCGCCGCCATTTCTCAAAGATAAAAGTGTGGACTGCCCATTCAGATCAAACGTCTCATCATCGATGCGGATGGTATTCCCATTATAATTTAAGTTCATAATCCTTATTCGGTTTATCTTACTCATCCCCCGTCTCCTCCCAAACTCCAAGTGTCTTGAGAATCTGCCTGTAATTATTCTTATTTAATAATTTTAGCTCCATAATATCATCCAGCTTCTTTGTGGTCTTTATCATCTCATCTTCATAGATATAGATAATTAACCCTTGCTTTTCCAGAAAATCCATCACACCGTTTATCATTCCTTCCTTCGTGGTCTTTTTTCTAGAATTTCTATCCTCGCTGCGAAGAGATTCAAAAGCCTCTCTCATACTTCTAAAGTCAAGTCCCTTTCTATCTGACTCCCCCTCACGCTCTGCCCCAGTCCTCAGGCGTTCCGACAATATATTCTGCAGTTCTCCCATCTTAAGAAAATCCCTTGCCTTGCATCTGCCACCCTGCCCATCGTAAAATTCCGAAAACAAAGTTAGTATAATAAACTGCGACAGATAATAGTCCTTATCCGTCGCCCCTGACCGACAAAGTTCCCGCTTAAGCTCTGCCTTGGAATATCCCAAAAAATCATTTCCAACCTCAGGCATCATATAGATCACGCTCCCGTAGCGCTCCACCATGCACTCTACAATCTCCCCTTGGCTTTTCACCAAATTCATAATATCCTCGTTCTCCACATACGCTTTAAACAGATCCACATCCTCTTCCTCCGACAAGCTGCCATACCGCAGCAAGTGGCCAAAAACTGACTGACTAAGCCTTATGCTCTCCATCTCATATGCCATATCATACCCCATTCTTTCTTCTCACACTACCTTCATGATTCCGCTTCGCGGAATCCCAAATCTATACAGAGAATGCCGCATTTTAGGCATTCTCTGGTGTGAGACTTAGAACTTCTTCATGAAGCAGCTTTTGCTGCGAATGATTAGAAGTTCTTCTCACTCTACCCCCATGATTCCGCTTCGCGGAATCCTAAATCTATACAGAGAATGCCGCATTTTAGGCATTCTCTGGTGTGAGACTTAGAACTTCTTCATGAAGCAGCTTTTGCTGCGAATGATTAGAAGTTCTTCTCACACTATTCACACCACAGCTCTACATCTGAGCAGCGAATTGTCTTGTACTCCCCATCCTCCGACCACACATGTTCAAAGTAAACTGGCTCACCCCTCGCTGTGCGCGCGGCATGTATTATCTTTATATGCAAAAGCTCTGGTTTTTGCCTGATAAGAAGCAGCATCTCATTAAGCTGAAAGCTCCCAGAACTTTCAAGCAGATACTCTCTTTGCTCCTGAGCAAGTGCCTCCAGATCCATGGTCTCTGCAGTCAGCAGCTCTATTATAATCTCGCGAAAAATCTCAAGACTTGGTATTAACGTCTGGCCCTGAGCTGCAAATACCTCATTCCTAAGCTCCGACAAAGTAATCCTTCCTCTCTCTGCCATTAAAATAAGTATTAACTCTAGGCTTTCCTCATATTTCTTTAATCGCTCCCTTGCCCGCTGCTCCTGTTCCTCCTCATATGCCTCCCCGTCAAAATCAAGCTCGACCGACTCATCCTCCTTCGCCTCTCTTCTCAGCCTTCTCTGATATTCAAATGCCTTCTCAGGATGATACCGCTTCTCTGGTGCTTTAAAAAAAAGTGTCCCGATCATTTCATGCGCCACCCCAAGCAAAGAAACATCTGCCAAAATACGATCATAGATCTCACTTCTAAAATAAAATCTCTGCACCATTGTCATATTCGAATAGTTTTCCAGCTCCATATCATACAACGTCTTCAGGTCAAAATGCTCATTCAAGATCCTCTGATGCTCATCCAGTGACTGATTCAGATACCCCTCTATCGTCCGCAGGCTCTCCAAACTCTCCTTGTCCTTATCCGAGAGCGTGCTAATATGAATCTCCTGTTCCTCAAACTCTTTCTCCCGCGCCGCCACCACTTCCTTGTGAACCTTAAACTCCTGTCTTGTCCTCTCAATGGTCTGAATAGTTTCCTCAATCATCTGCCTGTACTCCTCCACCGAATAAGAAAGTGCGCTTTGTCGGATTCTTCGCATCGCCTCCTGAATCTTCTGATTCTGTATTCGAAGCTGCTCAAACACATTTTTTATATCATGAACCGCTCTGCTATAATCCGCCTTTTCCAGATGCAGCTTAAATAACATCTCATGCACCGTAAGCTTTAAATTATTCTCAAGCTCCATCGTAGACAACATCAAGCTGTAGCCCTCATCTGTCAGAAAATAGGATGTCCGCCTTACGCCATCCTGATAGATAATCTTATTGGCAATATAACTAATATGGATGTCTTCATACTTCTTTTCTTCATAATGATATCCTCTAAAATACATGGCAGATCCAGAATTGCTCAATATAACATGAACTATAAAATCCGCCAGTTCCCGCTGCTCCTCGCGCGAATAGCCCCTTCTATAATACTTACCATCCACCGCTCCAATAAATTCTGCAATCTGATCTAACGTACAATCCTCCTCCCTCAAAGAATATTCCATAAGAAATAAAAGCACCGTAAAGATCATATTTATCTGATCTTCCATCCCCTCGATGCCATACTGCTTCCAAGTAGTCTTTTGGAGGCTGTTATTGATCAAAACAGCATATCTGCCCACACTTTTCATACGCTTAGGAAAATCCTTTAAAAAATCCATCACATCCTCCTTTCTGCACTCTCTGAAAAATTTCTTGAAAAGCCCACCCTACTCATGCCAAATTTGTGTATACTCACCCACATGTAAGATCTCCTGAGGAATATATCGATCACTTGTCAAAATTCTCTGTATTTTTCTTCTGATCTCATCAGAAAACCACGATAAAAAATACGCACCCGCATGAGTATTCTGCCCCTCCTTGCGAGTAGGCAGCGCATCTACTCCTATCTGCTCTGCCCGCCTCACCATCCTCTCATATGCTTCCACAAACAACTCTATCTTCTTTCTATCTCCATATTTTCTCACCAGAAGCTCATAGATCAACATTCCCTCATAGTCCAGATCTCCAAAATAATATAATTGATTTTCCTTGTGAGCAAAATAAGGCTCCGCCACATCCATATAATCTTCAAAACTTCTCAAGATCGCTTTTCCTCCTCCATAGATCAGCGTGCCCGGCGTAAGTCCCATAATCTCACTGCCTCCTTCTGTCAAATATCTTCGCATACTGTAGAAGGTGTCCTTATTTTCAATTATCAAAAGAGTCTGCGGCGCTTGTTTGCTGTGGGAATAATAAGACATTGGTTCTGAGGTGATATAATAATTCAAAAGCTCTTCTGGAACTCCCAGCCGGGAAAGCAACTCTACACCACCTTCATGGTCAAGAAACTTTTCCCGATGAAAGATGGCAAAGCTTCTCTCATTGATCGTCATTGGAATCTCTAACTCATCCTTGCACTGATTGAAATACTTGCAAAGAAGAAGTATCTTTTCCCTATCCTTCCGATACCTATCAGGATTTTTCAGATAATAATCTGGTTTTAAGATGGGATTTAGATGATACATAAGCTCTTCCCTAAATTCCACATCCTCCTTATCCTGTTCAAACCTCCAATAAGAATTAAAAAGTGCCGGCTTTCTTCCATTTAAGCCAGAAGCTTTTACAGGAGAAAGTCTGCCCTCCTCGATCTCAGAACAAATATAAGAATAAAGCTGCGCATAATCCATATCAGGATGAGATGTCTCAATGGCAGAGAGCGAGAGCTTTTTTTTCATAATCATTTCCTTTCTGGAATTTCTTTCTTGATATTTTTCGACTTTTTAGTATCCGAATACAAACATTATATGACAAGCTGGAAAAATTTACAACATGGATTCATCTTTTAAAAATCATCTTGTATTCTAATTATAATTCTCTTATAATCTACTATTAGATACCAATATGCATCTATCTGTGCAAAAGGAGGAAGTTATTATGGCAGCACTGCCCCAGATTTCAGAAGCGGAATTTGAAGTTATGAAAATTGTGTGGAAATACGCCCCGATCAATACCAATGAGATCACTGAACGGCTCGTCAAGACCACAACATGGAGCCCCAAAACCATCCAAACTCTAATTAAGCGCCTTGTGACAAAGGGGGTTCTCTCCTATGAAAAACAAAGCAGGGTATTTGTCTACACTCCACTTTTTAAGGAAGCAGACTATATTGGTCAGGAAAGCAATTCTTTTCTAAACCGCTTTTATAATGGAAATATCGCCTCCATGCTGTCTGCCTATATAGAGAATGATAAATTATCTGAATCAGAGATCAGCGCTCTTCGCTCTCTTCTCTCCAAGGATACGAAAAAAGGAGGAAAGTAATATGTCCGCCTTTTTTATTCGATTTGCGTTCTGCAATCTCTTTATCAGCGTTGCGATTGGTCTTTTGCTTATCGCAAAGCATCTGCTACGGAATGTCTTGACAAGCCGCATGCAATATAATTTATGGTTTTTGTTATTTGGATTGCTGATCGTTCCATTTCTTCCTATTCGGCTCAATCCTCTGTCCATCTTTTTATGGTTCAGCCATGCAGATGCGGCTGTCTCTGCCTCACCTGCCCCTGCTTTTGAGCAAACAGTACAGCAAAATGGCAATCTCTCCACTGGCTGGATCAATGATTTCCATATTTCTGCCAGCCAAGAGCTCCCGCCTGTACTTGGGATATTGTTGGGCATACTATGGATAAGTGGGGGACTTATCGTTCTATTTGCAGTGATAAGAGCGAGACTTCACTTTCGGGCAATAAAAAAATCTTCTCTTCCGCTTGAAAATCCACAGGTGCAAGCTCTGTACCACTCCTGTCTGCAAGAACTGGGTATAAAAAGAACCATTCCTGTCCGCAGCACTGCATATCTGAAGTCACCTGTGATAGAAGGTCTATTTCTGCCCTGTATCTATCTTCCGCTTCCTCTGGTTTGTGGTAATGATCTTACAGAGCTTCGTTATATGCTGTTACATGAATTGTCCCACCATAAACACCGGGATGCCATCAGCAGTTATTTTATGAATATTTCTTGTATTGTATATTGGTTTCATCCTCTTATCTGGCATGTGGTAAAAGAGATACAAAGTGATAGAGAAGTTGCATGCGACGCTGCAGTCCTAAAGCTGCTCACAGAAGATTCATATCTTACTTATGGAAATACTTTGATCAATTTTGCCGAGCGAATGTCCTTCACACCTTTCCCCTTTGCTCTGGGTATTGGCGGAAGTATGACACAGATGAAAAAAAGAATCCGCCATATTGCCGGATATCAGCCTGCCTCCACGGCAAAACGTCTGCGCGGGATATTGGCTTGTTTTCTGGTTTTTATTCTTCTATCCAGTTTTGTGCCTGCCCTTTCTCTACACGCCGCAGACTCAGACCGATATTCCTTCAATCAAACAGACAGCACCATCACCTCTCTTGACCTTGATGCTTTTTTTGATGGTGGTGCTGGCAGTTTTGTATTGTATGACTCGTCCACAGATCTATGGCAGATCTATAATATGGATCTTGCCGTAACCCGCATAGCTCCAGCCTCCACCTTTAAACCCTACAGTGCTCTTCTAGGATTGGAGGCCGGCATACTATCTCCTTCACAGACAGAGCTTCTCTGGGATGGCACAACATATCCTTATGAGAGTTGGAATGGTGATCAGACATTATACTCTGCCATGCAAGATTCTGTCTCATGGTATTTCCAGTCCATTGACAAACAGCTTGGATTGTCCGCCATCCGTTCCTTTGTGCGTGACAACCATTATGGAAATCAGACAGTCCGTGGGGAGTCTTCCTCCTACTGGATCAACTCCTCTCTTCGCATCTCTCCCATCGAGCAGGTGGAGATGCTGATAAAATTATACTACAACGACTATTTATTCAACCCAGAACACATTGAGATGGTAAAAAATTCTCTCTTTCTGCTCTCCACAGCCGATGGCTCCCTCTACGGAAAAACAGGGACGATAGAATACAATCAGCAAAATACCACCGGCTGGTTTATCGGCTTTTTAGAAAAAGAGAATCATGTCTATTTCTTTGCGACAGATATTCACAATAAAAACGGCGCTGCCGGCTCCACTGCTGTCCAGATCACTCTGTCGGCTCTGTCTGATCTGGCACTGTGGGGATCACCTCAGGATGAAGTATACAGGTAAGATATGTAAGGATTCTACCTCCTGCCAAGGAGGTGGAATCTTGTGTGTCAATCGGAATGAGCACTCTACTCCACAAAAATGTCTTAAAAAAATCCTGATAAGCCTTCTATTTCTAATTCTCCCTTTTCTCTGATTGTTCATCTAAATCTCCAAAGTAAACATCAAAAATATCTCTGCCCGCCGCTGTTGCATAGGAAGAACCATATCCATTGACAATCCGCACTGCTATGGCGATCTCTGGCTCCTGTGCGGGCGCATAGCCGACAAATAACGCATGATCTGGCTTTTGTGCCGACTCCTGTGCTGTTCCCGTCTTTCCTGCAATCAAATATCTGCTGTCCTTTAATGAAGCATTGCTCTGGGCAAATCTTGTAAGACCTTCCTTTACCACAGCCCATGCACTATCGGGAAGCTCTGCAGTTGAGCCTTATTCTCCTGTATATATGCCGCTGTCTCCTTTGACACATCATAGGCAATCACAACTGGCATATACTTTCTATATGCATATAATGACAGCATATAGCGAACGCCAATCACATCAAGTAGCTCTTCCTCTGTAAATTTCTCAGGAAGGCCATAACTTTTTTTCTCCACAGAAGTATATTCCTTGTTTCCTTCCCCATAGAGAGCAAAGCCCTTCTCCGATGCCAGATAATGAAGCAGTTCTTCTGCACTCATAATTTTCTGCTCCTCGATCATATCCTCTGGATCTGCCTTACCAAAAATATCCGCCTTAAATCTTGCCAGCGTGCTGCCTGTCACAGCATACTGACAGATATTGTCATCATCAATCTCAAGTTTTTGATCAATATCCAATTTCTCACCATTCTCCATAAGCCTCTTTACCACATGATAAATACTGCTATTTAATGAAAGCTGACGTTGACGATTGGATGCATACGTATAGCTGTCCGCTATCGTCACAGAAGAAACCAGCCTGTTATATGCGAGAAGCTCACCATGGCAATCATAGATATTTCCCCTTGTCCCAGCAACTCTCACCGATTTCGTGATCGCCTGCGCAAACTCGTCTGCATACTGCTGCCCATTTACTATCTGAAGCTGCCACAAACGGTGGACAAGAATCGAAGACATGGACAAAAATACCAAAAACAGAACAAATATTCTACCATTCTTTCTCATACTGACCTCCCAATCACCATACTGTAAAACCGTTGTCTTTCAATATTCTTACATTTGTAAGAATTAAACATATAAAAATTTCAAAAAATCTGACAACCATTGTTCTAAATCTTACATCAGTAGGATTTAAAAGTCAAGTTTATTTTTTCATATCTAAAGCCTATTTATTTCAGATAAAGTATATCTTCTTGTAAATAAGTGTTCTTATATCTTTTTGGAAAAGGTTCGTATAGCCAATCCGCCGTTTTCCTCCGTCACCCCGCTTTCGCTTAGTGAAAAACGTAACGGGTACTAAGCTCGTGAAACACCTCGCTAAGTACCGACGTTTTTCAATAGGTTCCTTG